>NZ_CP187358.1:3010351-3315527 GCF_049810315.1 Pseudarthrobacter sp. J47 | reverse complement strand
CGGCGAGGGCCTTCATAATGAAGCTGCCCAGCCCGCGGCGCTGGAAAGTGGGTTCGGTGACGATCTTGTCGAAAACGGCGGTGCCGTCCACCACAAACACCTGGCCGCTGGCCGCCACCACGCTTCCCGAACGGACGATCGCATGATGGACCCCGTTAAGTTCAGCGGTCTCCAGGGTGAGGTCGTCGTCCGCAAGCCAGGGGTCCTCGGTGTCCTGCGTGGCCATGTCCACGATCATCATGGTCTGCGACGCGGAGGTCACTTTCAGCCCGTACTGTTCAGCCAGGAAGCTGTAGCGGGCAACATCGTTGCTCAAGATGGTCAGGATGCGGGTGGGCGCCTCGGCGGTCTTGGCAGCCAGCCCGGCGAATTCGTCGTCAGAGGGGTCGTGGGCAAAGTATTCCCAGTCCTGCGTGGAGTCGTGGCGCAGCGCGGCCGGGAAACGACCTTCAGTGGAAACTTCGTATCCGCGGCAGCCGGACCAGCCGGCCACCCAGACTTCCAGAAGGTGGGTCACATCTTCAACCATGGCGTCGGGAGTCATGAGTCGAGGGTATTGCAGCCCGTCAGCGAGCAACAGGGCTGGCAGCCCGAAAGCTTCGTTGCTTATCCAATTGTGATCAGATGTGACTGATACACCCGCCCGGTACCCTTGAAGGCGTGAACAAGATCGTGCTCTTCTACGGATTTACCCCGCTCGCAGACCCGGAGGCAGTCCGTCTCTGGCAGCGTGCCCTGTGCGAAAAACTGGGCCTGCGCGGCCGCATCCTGCTTTCCAAAGACGGTATTAACGCAACCGTGGGCGGCGAAATCCGGGCCGTGAAAGAGTACGTCAAGACCACCCGGCAATACCCGGGGTTCCACGGAATCGACGTCAAATGGTCCGACGGCGGTGCGGAGGACTTCCCCCGGCTGAGCGTTAAGGTCCGGGATGAGATTGTCTCGTTCGGCGCTCCGGGGGAGCTCACCGTAGACGCAAACGGCGTAGTGGGCGGCGGCACCCATCTGCAGCCGGAGGAGCTCCACGAACTGGTGGAAGCGAAGAAGCAGCACGGCGAGGACGTGGTGTTTTTTGACGGCCGCAACGCGTTCGAGGCGCAGATCGGGAAGTTCAAGGACGCGATCGTTCCGGACGTCGCCACCACCCACGACTTCATCAAGGAACTGGAATCCGGCAAGTACGACGACCTTAAGGACAAGCCAGTGGTCACGTACTGCACCGGCGGAATCCGCTGCGAGGTCCTGTCCAGCCTGATGGTGAACCGCGGCTTCAAAGAGGTGTACCAGCTCGACGGCGGCATTGTCCGCTACGGCGAAACCTTCCGGGACAAGGGACTCTGGGAAGGCTCGCTCTACGTGTTCGACAAGCGGATGCACCTTGAGTTCAGCGACGAGGCCAAGGTCATCGGCGAGTGCGTGCGCTGCGCCGCGCCCACCAGCAAGTTCGAAAACTGCTCCAATCCCAGCTGCCGCAACCTCACGCTCTACTGCGCCGAATGCGCCGCCAGCCCGGAAACGCTCCGCTGCCCCGAAGGCTGCGCTGCCTAAGACCCTCCCTGCTTACAGCCTGATCACGCGGTAGGCGACGTTCGCGGTCTCGTCGGCGTGGACCCTCAGGGACAGCACGGCGTCCTCCGGCAACTGGATGACGTTGACGCGGGCGGCGCCGCACAGCAGCCTCAGGTCGATCAGCGCCGATTCCCCGTTCCGCACCAGGAAGTCCACGCGCCGCACGCTCCGGCATGCCAGGGTGAGCGAATAGGTGCCCGGTTCCAGGGAGGGTGTTTCCTCGGTGCGTACTTCTCCTGCTTCGAGGCGGGCCAGGCTGCTGTGGACGGTTTCGCCGGCAGCGCCAGGCATGACTTCGTCAGCCCATCCCCTCATATCCTCCACACCTACGGCCGGCGGCCCCCGTCGCCGTGGGGGTTCGGCCACCACCGGCGCGGTGGTGGATTCAACCTCCGGCGGTGACCAGGCGTCGTCGTAGGTGTATTCGCAGGCGGTGAGCGCCGGGAGCGACAGTACCCCTGAAAGAACAAGGGAAAGTACGACGGCGGCCGGCCGGTTGTGGTGCGCGCGCGGCGGTTCCAGCGGGCGTGTTGCAGCCCGCCAGGCCCGGGTCCGCCCCGCCATTGCCGACGGCATAGTTCGACTGTATGCCCGCCCGGGTCAGCAGGCCAGAGTCCTCAGGGCGCTGTTTCCATGCCTTTGCTTTTTCCCTTGACGTGCTGCAGGACCGCTGCGAGTGCCGGCCAGGTGCGGTTGCCGTGACGGGTGCGTGCAAAGGCGCGGACCCGGACGTCGGGCTGCACAAGCGGGACCAGCCGGACGCCGGCCCGGGGCTTGCTGTCCGCGGGAAGCAATCCGATTCCCATGCCGGCCAAGATGAGGTCCTCCACCAGGTCCAGGCTGTCCGCCTGGTGCCTCATGCGGGGTTCGAAGCCTGCCATTGACGAGATCAGTCGAAGCACATCCTCGTCCGCCCTGTTCCGCGAATTGCCGATCCAGTCGTAGCTGCGGAAGGCGGTGAAGACTTCCGGGGCTGTGGCGCCTGCAGCCACGCCATCACTTTCCGGTACGCCCAGGCTCCAGGGGGTGCTCCACAGCGGTACGGAATCAAAGGCTGCACCCCGGCCATCGGGTGCCAGGTTGTAGTCGTAGGTCAGCGCCAGGTCCACGGTGTCCGCGGCGAGGAGGGCCAGGGCTTCGTCCGGTTCATGCTCGCGGACCTCGATCTTGACGCGCGGATGGCTGAGGGCCAGGTCTCCGACGATCGGCATCAGGACCTTCCGCACGGCTGTGACAAATCCGGCCACCCGCAAGGTTCCTGCCGGTTCCGAGCCGGAGTCCAGTTCGGCCGTGGCCGCGTTGACGGCAGCAAGAATGGTTGCGGCGTGGTCGGCCAGTCGGCGGCCCGCGGGGGTCAGCCGCACTCCCCGGCCCGCCGGTTCAAGCAGCGCAGTTCCGGTCTCCCGGGCGAGAGCGGCGATTTGCTGGGACACAGTGGACGTTGTGGTGCCCAGCGTATCGGCGACGTTCCGCATTGAGCCCTGACGGGATAATTCCAGCAGCACTTCCAGGCGACGCGTTTCCATCCCTCGATTGTCCACTATTTATGGATGGTTTGTGAATGATTATCGCGTGGACGTAGACGTTCCCCGGCGGGTCTACTGGTAACCATGATGACTTTGTCCCCAACACGCTTCAGTGGCGCCGGTGCCGGAACTGCGATGGCGGGCGCCGCAATGTGCTGCGTCCAGCTGGGCCTGGCAGCCTCTGTTGGGCTTTCAGAACAGCTTGGCTCAGACGGCGTCGCCTGGTTGCGTCTTGCCTGGGCGGCGGTAATCCTGGTTGCCTTTACCCGCCCCTGGCGGATGCGCTTGAGCCGTTCGGCGCTGCTGACCTGCATCCTTCTCGGGTTCGTTACGGCCGGAATGACCTTGCTGTTTATGGCCGCCGCCATGCGGATTCCGCTGGGAACCGCGAGCGCCCTGGAATTCCTGGGGCCGCTCGCCTTGGCCGTGATCAAGGGCCGGAAGGCCGGTCGCTGGTGGGCTGTGGTGGCTGCAGCCGGCGTGCTTGCGCTGACGGAGCCCTGGCATGGTGGCACCGACCTGACGGGCGTGGCCCTCGCACTCGGGGCGGCCGTGTGCTGGGCAGCGTACATCCTCCTGACCCAGCGGGCCGGCGGCGAGGTGAGCGGCCTGCAGTCTCTGGCTGTTTCGATGCCGGTGGCGGCCGTGGCCACAACCGTCATCGTCGGACCGGCGGTGTTCGGCCACCTGAGTTGGCCGTTGCTGTTCGTCGGTGCTGCACTGGCGCTGCTGATGCCGGTGATCCCGTTCAGCCTGGAGTTGCTGGCCCTGCGCCGGCTCAAGGCATCAACCTTCGGCACCCTGATGAGCCTGGAGCCTGCAATCGCCGGAGTTATCGGCTTCGTCATCCTGGCCCAGGCTCCGGGACTCGCCACCATCGTGGGCATAGCCTTGGTGGTGGCGGCAGGAATCGGCGTGACGATCCACGACAGCAGTTCATCTCCCAAGCCGAATCAGACAGTGACGCCCCGCAATGATGTCCCGCTCGGAGCATCATCATAAGAACGAGCACCTTAAACAAGGAGCACAATGTACGTCCCCGCGCATTTCGACGCCGACCCTGAGGCCATCGAACGGCTCCTGTCCCATCCGGGTGCTTCAAACCTGGTCACCATGACGTCAAAGGGCATGATCGCGACCATGGTGCCGTTCGTCTTCGACTCCTCGCTGGGAGAACGCGGAGCCCTGCTGGGCCACCTGGCCCGCAACAACCCGCACTGGTCCGAAGAGGCCGTGGGTGAATCGCTGGTATTGGTCCAGGGTCCTGACGCCTACATCACGCCGTCCTGGTACGCGGCGAAAGCCGAGCACGGAAGGGTGGTGCCCACGTGGAACTATTCCACTGCGCACGTTTACGGGGACCTCATCATGCATGACGATCCCGCCTGGCTCGGCAATCTGGTGCGGCGTCTGACTGACCTGCACGAGGCGTCCGCGGAGCACCCCTGGAGCGTTGATGACGCACCGGAAAAGTACGTTACCGGTCAGTTGCGGGCCATTGTGGGCATCGAACTGCGCATCACCCGCGTGGAAGCCAAGCTCAAACAGAGCCAGAACCGCTCGGCCGCGGACGGGGATGGCGTGATCGCCGGACTCGAAGTCCGGGGGGACCAGGTCAGCGCAGACGCCGTCCGGGACGCACGCAGGTAAACCAGCGCCGGGTGCTATCCGTCAGGAAGCTGGCTTCACCAGGTAAATGCTCCCGACGGCGAACTCAGGACCGAGTGACCGCATGCCGATAGTCACGTCACCTGGTACCAGTTCGACGGCGGTTTCGGAGGCGGTGCCGCAACTGACGGGGAATTCGGTAGTGAGGCTAGCGTCAATGTCCGCTTGGATCACCTGAGCTATGGCTTCACCTTCGGGGCTGCACGCCATAAGCGCCGTGTAGACCCCTGGCTTGGTAATGGAAACAGTGAAGGACGATCCCTGTCCATCCCGCATCCCGCCGGCGGAGCCGCCGAGGGTTGTCTCCGGCATTGTTCCGAGTTGTGCCTCCACGTCAGCCAGCAGCTCCTGGAACTTTGCCTCCATGGCCAACCGTGACTCCCTGGCTTCAACAGTCTCCACGTAGGCATCGGGCGTGGGCGCGGCGGTCTGGGTGGGCAGCGGCTCCAAGTCGGCGTATTCGCACCCGGCAAGGCCCGGCGCAAGCAGTCCGGTCAGGGCTACGAGCCCAAGTACCCGCGCAGGCCTGGACCAAAAGCGCAAAGCCAGGTGCCGCCGTCGAACATTTCCCCCGTATGCCATGGGCCGAGCCTAGCCTGCGGGGACCAGCCTGTAGGCGTACAGCACTGGCGCGTCCACGCTGGAGATGCTGAATTCGACCGGCCCGCCGGGGAATTCCAGCTTGGCCGTTTCGCGGGAGCCGTGGCAGGCGGCGCCGAGGTCCACCAGTTCTTTTCCGGCCGCGCTGACTGCCAGGAACGCCTTGCCGCCGCCCTCGCACACCAGGGTGAGGGAATAGGATCCGGCGGCAACGGTCTCGGTTTGTGCAGACGGTTCCGCATCCATCAGGCGGCCGGAGAGTTCCAGGGCCGTTCCGGATCCGGCAGTGGGTGCAGGCAGCGCAGTGGCCTGCCATGCGGGGATGTCCGCGTCCTCGACCGACATCCGCGGTGCGCACGCCGTCGCCGCAGAAAGTACGACGGCGGCACCAGCAGCCAGTGCCAGGGCGCGGCGGAGCGCGGGGCGGGGGAGAGTCATGCCTCCAATTTACCCGCCGGGAACCGATGTTCCGGCCACGGCCATTGACCGGCCTTGACGTTGACGCAACGTCAACCCTTAGAGTCGAATCACGCCCACAAAGGGGCACGAATTCACGGAAGGAAGCACGGTGGACTGGTCCATCCAGGAGATCGCACGGCTCACGGGCACTACCAGCCGCACCCTGCGCCACTATGACGACGTGGGGCTGCTCAAGCCCAGCCGCGTTGGCCATAACGGCTACCGGTACTACAACCAGGACGCGCTGGTGCAGCTGCAGCGCATCCTGCTGCTCCGCGGCCTGGGGCTGGGCCTGCCCGTGATCGCCGGGGTGCTGCGGAATGAAACAGACGCGGCGAAGGCGCTGGCCGGCCATCTGGACTGGCTGCGCAGCGAGCAGGAACGGCTGGGGCAGCAGATCGCCTCCGTGCAACAGACATTAAAAGCAGTGAAAGGAGGAGGGAACATCATGGCAGAAGACATGTTCAACGGTTTTGACCACACCCAATACAAGGACGAGGTGGAGCAGCGCTGGGGCAAGGACGCCTACGCTTCCAGCGACAAGTGGTGGCGGAACATGAGCGCCGCGGAGCAAGCCGAGTGGAAGGACCGCGCCGCGCAGCTGGGCAGCGACTGGATCGCCGCGGCAGAATCGGGCGCTGAACCCGGCAGCGAGGCGGCCCAGGCCCTGGCCAAGCGGCACGTGGAATGGCTCACCGGGATTCCGGGGACGCCCGCCTTTGCCGGTGCCGGCGGCGACACCAAGGCGTACGTGACGGGCCTGGGCGAGATGTACGTCGCGGATCCCCGGTTCACCGCCAACTACGGCGGCCAGCAGGGAGCGGAGATTGTCCGCGACGCCCTGCGGATCTACGCGGACGCCAACCTGTAGGGGAACCGGGGACCCGCCCGTCCCCCCGACACCAACTGACTGGCATTTGACGCACTCAAAACGCGATTTCAGTGCAACAAGTGCCAGTCAGTTGGGTCGGGATGGGTCGGGATGGGTGGGGACGGGTGGGAAGCGCCGGGGCAGGCCGGAATAGACTTGCCCGGTGACTTCCTCCACCCTCTTCACCACCGGCAACACGGCAGACGCGCCCCGCAGCGACCTCCCGCACCTCCTCACCGCGCTCGCCGCGGACCTGCGCTCTGTGGGCTACACGCTCGACGGCGTGGCGGAGCTGCTGGGGGAGTCGGCGTCCGCCGCGCTGGACCGCGACCAGCTGATCCCGGCGCTTCTGGTCACCGAGGAGATCGAGGCCGCGGGAACGGCAGGAACTGCGGGAACCGGCGGAACTGCTGAATCTTCCGGAACAGCGGCGGAACCGGACGGACAGCGCGCGGCCCTTGCCGCCGTCGTCCGTCTCTGGCTGTTGGCGGTGCCGCAGTCCAGGGAAAAGCTCGACGCCGTCCTGCCCGCCATCGGGACGGAGGGTCTCCTGGAGCTGCGGCTGATTGAACCGGATAACGACGGCGGCTACCGGGCTGCTGCCGATCTCCGGCCCTACGGCTGGTCCGGTGCCTCACAGGCGGGTGACTCAGAGGAGGCCGGAGATTCTGCCGACGTCGAAATCTGGGTAGCCAGCGACCTCGCCGCGCACCAGCGTCCGGGTGTGCTGCGGCATGACCACGTGCTGGGGATCGGGCAGGCCTCCACCACGCTGGTGCAGACCACCATTCGCCGGCAGGTGGAGCGGGCGCTGGACCTCGGGACTGGCTGCGGGATCCAGTCGTTCCATCTCCTGGGCCACGCCCGGCACGTCACGGCGACCGACATTTCGGAGCGCGCCCTGGCCTTCACCCGGTTTAACCTGCTGCTGAACGCTGACGCCCTGGGCCTGGATCCGGAACGGCTGGAGGACAGGGTGAGCCTGCGGCTGGGCTCGCTGCTGGAGCCTGTGGAGGGGGAGTCGTTCAAGCTGGTGGTGTCCAACCCGCCGTTCGTGATTACGCCCAGGACGTCCGGTGAGAGCGCGGACAGCCAGTTCACCTACCGCGACGGCGGATTGCCCGGCGATGAGATTGTGGCCACGCTGATTGAGCTGCTGCCCACTGTCCTGGCCCCGGGCGGAACCGCACAACTGCTGGGCAACTGGGAAATCACGGACGGCTGGGACTGGCACGAGCGGCCCGAATCCTGGGTCCCGGAAACCGCTGAGGCCTGGTTCATCCAGCGCGAGCAGGTGGGCCCGGAACAATACGCCGAGACCTGGCTGCAGGATTCCTCCGAGTCCCGCAACCGCGAACACTATAAGGACTCCTACGCCGCGTACCTGCGCGACTTCGCCTCGCGGAACGTGACAGGAATCGGCTTCGGCATGGTGTTCCTGCGCCGCCCGGGCACCGAGGCAGGTCCTGCCGCGGGAGCAGCAGCGGGGGCCGGCCTCCTGCGCCGCTTCGAGGAAATCACCTACCCCATTGAGCAGCCGATCGGGCCCCACCTAGGTGCCGCCGTCGAACGTTTTGACTGGCTGGCCACACACAGCCTGGAAGATGCGCACCTGCTGGTGGCCGAAGACGTCACCGAGGAACGCCACCAGCGCCCGGGCGCCGAGCATCCCGGCGTCATCCTCCTGCGGCAGGGCGCGGGCCTGAGGCGGACCAACCTGCTCAGCACCGAGCTGGCCGGATTCGTGTCCGCGTGCGACGGCGAGCTGTCCGTCCGGCAGATCGCCGGCGCCCTGGAAGCGCTGCTGGGCGGCGGTGAAGCGTTCGACGGCGGGACGTTCCGGGAGGGCCTTTTGCGCGAGGTCCGCAACCTTGTGGCAGACGGTTTCCTGCTCCCGGACCCGGCTGTGGACGGGCCCGCGTAAGCCACCGCATTTCCACACCGAATGCGCACGATTGCCCAAAATATGGTGAACTAGGCCAGTATGGGCTGATCCGCCCGCGCAACCCCTTTCTGTAGGAGCACCGTGCCAAGCAAGGCCAAAACCGGCAAGAAACTCGTGATTGTGGAGTCTCCGGCCAAGAGCAAGACCATCGCCAAGTACCTGGGCGAAGGCTTCATTGTGGAGGCCTCCATTGGTCACATCCGGGACCTGCCGCAGCCGTCGGAGCTCCCCGCTGAACTGAAGAAAACGTCCGTGGGCAAGTTCGCCGTGGACATCGAGAACAACTTCAAGCCGTACTACGTGGTGTCGCCGGACAAGAAGAAGAAGGTGACTGAGCTCAAGGCCGCGCTCAAGGACGCCGACGCTCTTTACCTCGCAACCGATGGGGACCGCGAAGGAGAAGCCATCGCGTGGCACCTGCTCGAGGTGCTCAAGCCCAAGGTTCCCGTCTACCGGATGACCTTCGGCGAAATCACCAAGGAAGCCATCCACCGCGCCATGGACAACCTGCGGGACGTCGATTCCGCGCTGGTGGATGCCCAGGAAACCCGCCGCGTGCTGGACCGTCTCTACGGCTACGAGCTCTCCCCGGTGCTGTGGCGCAAGGTGGCCCGCGGCCTGTCCGCCGGCCGTGTCCAGTCCGTGGTTACCCGCATGGTGGTAGACCGCGAACGGGAGCGCATGGCGTTCAAGGCCGCGTCCTACTGGGACCTCACCGGCCAGTTCGGCGCCGATTCGGGCTCCTTCAAGGCGAAGCTCGCCTCCGTCGACGGCGCCAAGGTTGCCTCCGGCCGCGATTTTAACGACGATGGCGTCCTGACCGCCCGCAATGCTGTTCACCTTAATGAGGAACTCGCTGCGTCCCTGGCAGCAGGGCTCCAGGATGCGGACTTCCGCGTCCGCTCCGTGGACACCAAGCCGTACACCCGCCGTCCCGCCGCGCCGTTCACCACCTCCACGCTCCAGCAGGAAGCCGGCCGCAAGCTGCGTTTCTCCTCCAAGAGCACCATGCAGGTAGCCCAGCGCCTGTATGAAAACGGCTACATCACCTATATGCGTACGGACTCCTCGGCGCTGAGTAACGAGGCCGTCACCGCGGCCCGGCGCCAGGCCTCGGAACTCTACGGCCCCGAGTACGTGCCGCAGTCCCCGCGTGTTTACGCCAACAAGTCCGCCAGCGCGCAGGAAGCCCACGAGGCCATCCGTCCCGCCGGTGACTCCTTCCGCACCCCGGCCCAGGTGGCCAAGCAGCTCTCCGGCGACGAATTCCGTCTCTACGAACTGATCTGGAAGCGCACCGTCGCCTCGCAGATGGCTGACGCCAAGGGTTCCACCGCCACCATCCGTCTGGGTGCCGTTGCCGTGTCCGGTGAATCCGCCGGCCGCGACGCCGAGTTCTCCGCCTCCGGTACCGTCATCACCTTCCCGGGCTTCCTCGCCGCCTACGAAGAGGGCAAGGATGAGAGCCGTGGTGACGACGACTCCGACGAGGCCCGCCGGCTGCCGAACGTGGCGAAGGACGATGCCCTGACGGCGTCGGACATCACCGCCGTCGGGCACGAAACGTCCCCGCCGCCCCGCTACACCGAAGCCTCGCTGACCGCCGAACTGGAAAAGAAGGGGATCGGCCGGCCGTCCACGTACGCATCCACCATCTCCACCATCCAGGACCGCGGCTACGTCCGGAAACAGGGTTCGGCCCTGGTTCCCAGCTGGATCGCGTTCTCCGTGGTCCGCCTGCTGGAGCAGCACTTCACGGACTATGTGGACTACGAATTCACCGCGGACATGGAAGGCGACCTGGACAAGATCGCCAACGGCCAGGCTGCCGGTGCCGCATGGCTGAAGCACTTCTACTACGGTGAAGACGCCGATCCCGGCCTTCTGGACATCGTGAACAACCTCGGTGAAATCGACGCACGGGAGATCAACTCCGTGCCGATCACCGAAGGCATCACGCTGCGGGTGGGCAAGTTCGGCCCGTACCTGGAAAGCTCCATCCCCACCGTTGATCCCAAGACCGGCGAGATCGTCGAGTCCGCACGGGCCAACGTTCCCGAGGACCTCGCCCCGGATGAGCTCACGCCCGCCAAGGCCAAGGAACTGATGGAGACGGCGGCTCCCGAGGAGCGTGTGCTGGGCACTGACCCGCACACCGGGCACACCATCGTGGCCAAGAACGGCCGCTACGGCGCGTACGTCACCGAGATCATCCCGGAAATGACCGAGGAACAGCTGGCCAACCAGCCAGTGGAGTACTACAAGAACGGCAAGCCCAAGCCGCCCAAGAAGCCTGTGAAGGCCAAGCCGCGCACCGGGTCGCTGTTCAAGTCCATGACCGTGGATTCCGTGACCCTGGACGAGGCCCTGCAGCTGATGAGCCTGCCCCGGGTCCTTGGCGAGGACGCCGAAGGCAACCTCATCACCGTGCAGAACGGCCGCTTCGGTCCGTACCTGAAGAAGGGCACCGATTCCCGGTCCATCGGCACCGAAGAGGAAATCTTCACCATCACGCTGGAACAGGCCCTGGAGATCTACTCCCAGCCCAAGCAGCGCGGCGCCCGCGCAGCCGTGCCGCCGCTGGCCGAGTTCGGCCCGGACCCGGTCTCCGAGAAGAACATCGTGGTGAAGGAAGGCCGCTTCGGCCCGTACATCACCGACGGCGTCACCAACATCACGGTGCCCCGCTCCACGTCCCTGGAGGAGCTGACCCGCGAGCAGGCGATCGAGCTGCTGGCCGAGAAGCGTGCCAAGGGCCCGGTCAAACGCACCGCCACCCGCAAGGCCCCCGCCCGGAAGGCGGCGGCAAAGAAGTAAGCGGGTCCCGGTGGTTGAGCTTGTCGAAACCCCAGCGCCCGGGATCTCGACAGGCTCGATCAACGGTGTGTCCGGTGGTTGAGCTTGTCGAAACCCCCGGCAACGTGATCGGGTAGGTGTATGACTGAACAGCCAGCACACATCGATTCCGCGCCCCTGAACGAGCTTGAGGAGAAGCTTGCCCTGGGGGACCAGCCCGGCGGCAGCCCGGTGGATGTGATCCTCGCGTTCCTGAACAGCGAGGTCTACATCATCAGCGGCGACGGCATCGAAGGCCCGGATTCGGACGTCGAGCCGCTGGTCCTCGCCAACGCCGACGGCGATCCCGTCCTGGCCGTGTTCTCGCATCCCAGCCGCGTGGATGAGCCATACCTTGAGGCTGCTCCGAACATCCTGGGAACCCAGGGCGCGGCGATCATTGCCAACATCGGTGAGGAACTGGGCATGGTGATCAACCCGGGCGCGGCGTACGGGTTCGAGATCAACCCCGAGGGCATCGCCAACATCAAGCGGGACTTCAAGCGCACGGACGACGCCGAAGCGTAAGTTGTGCGGCGAGACGCCGGTGGGTGGGTGGGGCCACGCCGTAGGTGTTCCCTGGCCGAGCTTGCGAGGTTAGGGAGACGGTGGGGAATAATGTCACCATGCGTCTAGGCGTCCTCGATATCGGGTCCAATACTGTCCACCTGCTCCTTGTAGATGCCCATCCCGGCGCCAAACCGGTGGCGTTTGCCTCCCATAAGCGTCCGCTGTCCCTGGTTCAATACCTCGACGGCGATGGCAACATCAGCGACGCCGGCCAGGAGGAACTCATCGAGTTCGTCCTGGAGGCCTGGGAGTTCGCTGCCCGGCACAAGGCGGAGGACCTGCTGGCGTTTTGTACGTCGGCAATCCGGGAGGCCACCAACGGGCTGGAAGTCCTGGCGCGGGTGAAGCACGAAACCACTGTCACCCTGCAGGAACTCAGCGGCAGCGATGAAGCGTCCATGACGTTCTTCGCCGTCCGCCGCTGGTACGGCTGGGGCGCAGGGCCCATCCTGGACCTGGACATCGGCGGTGGGTCCTTCGAAATGGCCTTCGGCGAGGATGAGCTGCCAGCGCTGGCCACCTCAGTTCCGCTGGGTGCCAGCCGGCTCACGCGGGACTGGCTGGAGGAGGACCCGCCCACGGCCCGCAGCGTCAAGGAACTCCGCCGTTACATTGCGGCCACCCTCAAGCCTGCTGTCCGCCAGTTCGAGGAACTGGGCCGGCCCAACCTGACAGCGGGGACATCCAAGACTTTCCGTTCCCTGGCCAGGATCGCCGGTGCGGCGCCCAGCGCTGCCGGGCCTTATGTCCGGCGGGAACTGCGGGCCACGGACCTGGGCATCTGGACCCAGCGGATCTCCGCCATGACGGTGGAGGACCGGTTGTACCTGCCTGGAGTTTCCGAGGCCAGGGCCAAACAGCTGCTGGCCGGGGCCCTGGTGGCCGAGGCCGCGCTGGAGCAGTTCAACCTGAAGAAGATCAGGATCTGCCCGTGGGCCCTCCGTGAAGGCCTGATCCTGCGCCGCCTGGACCAGTTGGTCTTTGATGGGCCCCTTGGCCCTGCGCCGCACGTAGTGCCGGCCACCGTTAATCTGTCCGGCGTTGCAGGTGGGCTTGCCGGCTGACCTGCCCGTTAAACGAGTCAGCACCGGCGGACCGCTGCAGGGAAATGGGGGAAAACCCGCTGCAGCCCACCGGTGCCTGGCAAACATCCCCATGCTTGCCTCATCACTCGCACCCTCAATGAGGTAATAACTACGTTAGGGGCCGAAGATGTGTGCCGCCTTGGGTCAGCATGGGAGCTTCCTGTGAATGGGGTTTGCCGCCTTTGATTCCGAGGAGTTGGCGCCAACTGCAATGATGGAATCATGAGCAACCGAATCGCATTCCTTGGCTGTGGGTCCATGAACGAGGCCATTCTTGGCGGACTGGTGGAGGGCGGCACCGATCCGGCAGACATCGTGGCCACCGTCCGCAGGGCCGAACGCGCCGCGGAACTGGCCGAACGGCACCACGGCATCACGGCGATCGCCGGCGCCGAGGAACCGGACAACAACAAGCAGGCCGCCACGGGCTCCAACATCGTGATCCTCGGTGTGAAGCCCGTGGGGATCACGGACCTGGCCCGGGAAATCAGCGACTCACTCTCTCCAAACACCGTTGTGGTGAGCGTTGCAGCAGCCGTATCAATTGCCCAGCTGGAAGCCGCGCTTCCGGCCGGCCAGCCTGTGATCCGCTCCATGCCCAACACGCCCGCCAAGCTGGGACGCGGCGTTATCTCCGTCTCCCCGGGTACACACTGCACCCCCGAACAGCTTCAGAAGGTCAAGGACCTCCTGCGGGCCGCCGGAACGGTGGTGGAGGTTCCGGAGGAGCAGGTGGACGCGCTGTCCGCCATCAGCGGTTCAGGCCCCGCCTATGCGTTCTACCTGGCCGAAGCCATGGCCGCTGCCGGGGTGGAACTGGGCCTGGACCCGGAACTCTCGCTGCTGCTCGCCCGCGAAACCGTGGCCGGAGCCGGATTTATGCTGGCCGAGCCCGGCGCCGACCCGTCGGCCCTGCGCGTCGCCGTGACCAGCCCCAACGGAACCACGGAACGGGCGATCGCGACGTTCGACGAGCGCGGTATCCCGGCAATCATCGCGGCCGGTGCGAAGGCCGCAGCAGACCGGGCAGCAGAAATTACAAAGCAGCTGGGGTAGCGCCGCGACAGGGGTTTCGACAGGCTCAACCACCGGGGTTTCGACACGCACAACCGCCGAGGGTTACGGCCTGGCGGCGAACCGTTCCAGAAGGTCCACGTGGCCCGAAACGATGAGCATGTCCCGGGCGGACACTTTGGTTTCCGGGCGGGCGTAGGTGAAGTCCTCGCCGGGTGACTTCACGCCCACGATCGTAATGCCGTACTTGCTGCGCACCTTGGATTCTTCCAGGGTGAAGCCGACGGTTTCGCGTGGCGGGTACATCTTGACGATCGCGAAGTCGTCGTCGAATTCGATGAAGTCCAGCATCCGCCCCGAGACCAGGTGGGCCGCCCGGACGCCGGCGTCCGCTTCCGGGTAGATCACGTGGTTGGCGCCGATCCTGGTGAGGATCTTGCCGTGCGAGGGCGTGATGGCCTTGACCCACAGATGCTCGATGCCGAGGTCCACCAGGTTCACGGTGATCAGCACAGAGGACTCGATGGACGTTCCCACGCCCACCACGGCGGAGGTGAATTCCTGTGCTCCCAATTGGCGCAGGGCGTCCATGTTGGTGGCGTCGGCCTCTACGACGTGGGTGAGCAGGGATGCCCACTTCTGTACCAGCCCGCGGTCGCGTTCGATCGCCAGTACTTCCCGGCCCTGCTTCACCAGCTGCTCCGCCGTGGCCGAACCGAACCGGCCCAGGCCAATGACCAGGACGGGGGCGTTATGGGCGGGCCTGTTGACCGCACCTGATGAATTAGCCAATGATGGGCCTCTCTTCGGGATAGCTGAATAGTTGGCTCCGCTGGCGCAGTGCCAGTGCGGCCGCGAGCGTTACGGTCCCCACACGGCCCATGAACATAAGGGCCGTCAGTACGTAGGCTCCGGCAGGCGGAGCCTCGGCGCTGAGGTTGGTGCTCAGCCCGCAGGTGGCGAACGCCGAAATGGCTTCGAACAGCACCCGGTCCAGCGGCTCACCCGTAATCGACAGCAGCAGGAACGAACCCACGGACACCAGCGTAGCGCCGGCGACAATAACGGAGATGGCTACGCGCATGGCACCCTGGGGGATGGTGCGGCCATGGATTTTGACGTCTGCGTCGCCGCGGGCTTCGGCCACAATGGCCAGGAACATCACGGCGATGGTGGTTACCTTGATGCCGCCCGCAGTGGACGCGGACCCGCCGCCGGCGAACATGAGGGCATCGGTAAGGAGCATGGTGGTGGATTCCATCTCATTCTGGTCCACCAGGTTGAAGCCGCCTGAGCGGATGTTGACGGAAGCAAAGACCGAATGCAGGAGTTTGTCGCTGAAGGCCATGCCTCCGATGGTCCTGGCGTTGTCCCACTCCATCATGGCCCACAGCAGGCTCCCCACAGCGAAGAGAATGAGCGAAACCTCGATGGTCAGCTTGGTGTGGAGGTTCCACTTTTTCCAGTTGAGCCCGTTTTGCTGGAGGACCATGACCACAGGAAATCCGAGGCTGCCAAAGAACACGCCCACCATGATGGGGATCAGGATCCATAGATCGTTCTCGTACGGAACGATGCCGTCGGCGTGGGCCGTGAATCCTGCGTTATTGAAGGACGAAATCGCATAGAACAGGCCGTGCCAGATCGACTGCCAGAAGCCCTCGCCGAGGATCATGAACCGCGGTATGAGCACCAGCGCCAGAACTGCTTCGATAACCACAGACGTTGTGATGACGATCCGAAGGAGGGTACCCACTTCGCCGAGGCGCCCTGCAGTGTTCATGGACTGTGCGGCGATGATCTTCCCGCGCACACCGAGCCGCTTGCTCACCATCAGGGCCAGGAGGGACGCCAGCGTCAGGGTGCCCAGGCCGCCCACAAAGATGCCGACCAGGATGACCAGCTGGCCGAAGAAGGACCAATGGAGCGCTGTGGAGACCACCGTCAGGCCCGTAACGCAGACGGCTGATACAGCCGTGAACATTGCCTGGTGGAGCGGCGTGACCTGACCGTCAGCGGACGCGGCCGGAAGGGAGAGCAACGCCGTAAACAGGAGGACGACGACGGCGAACACGGTGAGGGCGAGGCGGGCGGGCGACGTATTGGCGATGTCGTCGATGAAGTTCCGCAGCCGTGGGAAGACGCCGAGTCCCTCCCGCTGAGGTTCGGCGGTATGCCAGCGGGCCAGGCTTCCGGGCGTCGGCTGGCGATCCGTCATGTGTGGCTTTCCTCGGTAGAAACTGTTCCTTCAGTAGTAAACCACTAAAACACGGACCCGGCCGGGCTTGGGCCGTTATGCTCGGGTAGCCTGTCACTGATGACTTTCCTGCCCGGGCTCAGTAAACCAACCCCGCCGACGACGGTGGTGTGGGATTCTTCGCTGACCGCCTACAACTTTGGCCTGGGCCATCCGATGTCGCCCGCGCGCCTGGACCTCACTGCACGGCTGGCGGGGAGCCTTGGCCTGCTTGACCTGGAACATGTCCGGGTGGAGGCACCCGGGGTGGCTTCCGACGTCGAGCTTAAGGCAGTTCACAGTGCCGAATTCGTCGACGCCGTCCGCCGGGTAAGTGCCGACCCCACGGTTCCGGATGAAGCCCATGGCCTGGGTACCGAGGACGATCCCGCTTTCGAGGGCATGCACGAGGCCGCTGCCCGGCTGGCCGGAGGCTCCCTGCTTGCGGCATCCGCCATCCTGGACGGCACCGCCCTGCATGCCGTGAATTTTGCCGGCGGAATGCACCACGCAGCGCGCGGCAAGGCCAGTGGGTTTTGCATCTATAACGACGCCGCGCTTGCCGTCCAGAAGCTGCTCGACGGCGGCATCACCCGTGTGGCATATATCGACGTTGACGCACACCACGGGGACGGGACGGAAAGCATTTTTTGGGACGATCCCCGGGTGCTGACCATTTCCATGCATGAATCAGGACTGACGCTGTTTCCCGGCACGGGATTTGCGGACCAGACCGGCGGACCGGGCGCGCAGGGAAGTGCCGTCAACGTCTCCCTGCCCGCCGGGACGGGAGACGCAGGCTGGCTCCGGGCATTCCACGCCATAGTCCCGCAGCTCGTGGCAGCTTTTGATCCGGAGGTGATTGTCAGCCAGCACGGCTGCGACTCTCACCGGCTGGACCCGTTGACGCACCTGAACATCAGCGTGGACGGCCAACGCGAGGCCGCCACGGCGATCGGTCAACTGGCGGAGCGGCACTGCCAGGGCCGGTGGATTGCCACAGGTGGCGGCGGCTACAACATCACCGGCGTAGTGCCCCGCTCCTGGAGCCACCTGATCGCGATCGCTGCCGGTCGGCCGGTACCGTTGAACACCCGCGTGCCCGAGGATTGGCGCACTTACGTCAACGAGAAATTCGGCGCGGACACCCCGGCCCTGATGGGGGACGACGTTGAACTGTGGTGGAGGTCCTGGGAAGTTGGCTTCGACCCCAACGACGCCATTGACCGTACCGTGATGGCAACCCGCAAGGCAGTTTTCCCGTTCTATGGCCTCGATCCCTGGTACGACTGACACATGGATGCCATTTGACGTATATATCGCTAGGGTGGACTCCATGGTGACAGACGACGTATTTGCCGTCATTGCGGAAGCAACTCGACGGGACATCCTGGTTTCGCTGCGCTCGGGGGACAAAGCCGTGGGTGAACTGGTGGCCGAACTCGACGCCAGCCAGCCCACCATTTCCAAGCACCTGAAGGTCCTGCGCGAAGCCGACCTCGTCAGCATGCGTGCCCAGGGTCAGAAGCGCTACTACACCCTGAACACCGCGCCTCTCGAAGGCGTGGCCGAGTGGCTGGGCGCCTTCAGCGTCGCGGCCGGCGAGCAGGCCCAGCAGCTCACTCCTGCTGAGCCCGCGGACATCCTGGCCCGCGACAACGCAGAGCTGAGTCCCGCCGTCGTGCTCTCCGGTGGGCCGCAACCGGCCACGGACGACACCGTCCCCCAGCAGATCGGCCGTACGGTAGGCCGCGCGGCCACCAAAGCCGCGGACCTCCTGGCGAACCTCCCCAAGTTCGGCCGCAAAAAGTAGCCACGGCGGTGGTTGAGCCTGTCGAAACCCGGGCCGGTGGTTGAGCCTGTCGAAACCGTCGAAACCCGATCTCGCTCCCCAACCGCTCCCTAACCTCGCAAGCTCGGTCAGGGAACCCTGCGGCCGTGGCCCCAAGCTCGATCACCGGATCACCGGATCACCGGTTCAGCAGCCTTACGTGGTCCGGGGTGAGCTCCGAGATTTTGCTGACGCCCAGGAGGGCCATGGTGCGGGCCATGTCCTTCTCGAGGATCTGCAGGGTCCGGTCCACTCCGGCGCGGCCGCCGGCCATCAGTCCGTAGAGGTAGGCGCGGCCAATAAGCGTGAAGTCCGCCCCCAGGGCCAGCGCGGCAACAATGTCCGCGCCGCTCATGATCCCCGTGTCCAGCATGATGGCGGCGTCGGAGTTGTCCGCTGTGAAGGCCTCCTTGACCTCGGGCAGCAGGTGGAACGGGATGGGTGCGCGGTCCAGCTGGCGGCCGCCGTGGTTGGAGAGCACCACGCCGTCCGCGCCGTGGTCAACCACGCGGCGGGCGTCCTCGACGGTCTGGATGCCCTTGACCACCAGCTTGCCCTTCCAGGTTTCGCGGAGCCAATCCAGGTCATCGAAGGTCAGGGTGGGATCGAACATGGAGTTGATCAGGTCAGCCACGGTGCCGGTGTAGCGGGACAGCGAGGCGAACGTGAGGGGCTCGTGGGTGAGGAAGTTGAACCACCAGGCCGGGCGGTAGGACGCATCCAGAACCGTCTTCAGGGTCAATGCCGGCGGGATGGTCATGCCGTTGCGGACGTCCCGCAGGCGGGCTCCCGCGACGGCGGTATCCACGGTGACCATCAGCGTGTCGTTGCCCGCCTTGGCGGCCCGTTCGATCAGTTCCAATGAACGGTCCCGGTCAGTCCACAGGTACAGCTGGAACCAGTTGCGGCCGTTGGGAGCTGCGGCGGCCACGTCCTCGATGGAAGCAGTGCCCATGGTGGAGAGCGTGTACGGGATGCCGGCGGCCTCGGCGGCCTGCGAACCGGCATATTCGCCTTCGGACTGCATCATGCGGGTGAAGCCGGTAGGGGCAATGCCGACCGGCAGGCGGGACGGCTTGCCAAGAATGTCCGTGCTCAGGTCGATGCTGGAGACGTTGCGGAGGATTCCGGGCCGGAACTCGATGTCCAGGAACGCGTTGCGTGCCCGGCGGAGGGTGATTTCCTCTTCAGCCGCGCCGTCCGTGTAGTCGAAAGGAGCCTGCGGGGTGCGGCGTTTGGCGATGTCCCGCAGTTCCCAGATGGTGCTGGCCCGCTTGAGCCGGGCTTCCTTGCTGAACTCCGGCTTCTTGAACTGCATCAGCGGCGCCAGGTCCGAGTACTTGGGCACGCGGCGCTTGAGGGCAGGGGGAAGGGGAGCGGATGAGGTGCCCGCGGCACCCGGCTGCGCCTGGATTCCGGCGGCAGGAGCGTCCGGCGCCGGAGTCACTTCGGGATTGCTGGGCTGGATGGTGTGGGTCATGGCTACCTCCGTTGGTGTGGTCTAACCACACTGTAGGCCATGTGGTCCAACCACATCAACTATGATGTCAGGATGCGCACGCACCAGCTTGTCCTGCAGTGGATCGAGAACCAGCTTTCCGACGGGCAGCTGGCCGTAGGCGGCCGCCTGCCCGCCGAGCGCACCCTGGCCGAACAACTGCGGGTTTCGCGCACCTCAGTCCGGGAAGCCATCCGGGTCCTGGAGGCCATGGGGGTGGTCCGCGCCGGCGTGGGATCAGGTCCTGACGCCGGAACCATCGTGATTTCAGATCCGACGGCGGCACTTGGCTCGGCCCTGCGCCTTCATGTTGCCACGCAGCACCTGCCCGTGGCGGACATCGTGGAAACCCGCGTCCTCCTTGAATCCTGGGCCGCAGCCCACATCCGTCCGGATGCGCCGCAGCTGGAAGCCGCCGCTGCGCTCCTGGACCGGATGGACGCCGTCGGACATTCCCCTGACGGGACCGCACCCGTTTCCGCCGGCACTGCCGTTGATGAGTTCCTGGCCCTCGATGTCCACTTCCATCTTGCCCTTGCCGACGCCGCGGGCAATGCGGTGGTCAGCGCCATGATGGGTTCGCTGCGGGAAGCGATCCAGGGCTATGCGGCGCGGCTTACGGCGAATTTGCCGGACTGGGACGCCACGGCGTCGCGCCTGCGGGAGGAGCACCGCGGCATCCTGGCGGCCATCCGGAACAACGACGGCGGGCGCGCGGCGGAGCTGGTCGCTGCCCACATCGAGGGGTACTACCGCGAGGCTGGGGTTGAGCGCCCGCACGGGGCCTGATCCGGCCGCGTGAGGTCCGAATCGGCGTCGAGATGGCACTTCGTGGCAGTGTCCGTGAGGAACATTGCCGCGAAGTGCCACCTCGCGGGGAGCGGGGGGGGGGCTACTTCTTGGCCGGGCCCGTGCTGGCGCGGACTTCGAGGCGTGGCTGGTAGCGGCTGCCTGAAGTGTCGCTGCCTTCCTGGCGGATGAGGGCGCGCATCTGCTGCCAGGCGTCCTGGCCCAGTTCCGTAATGGGCACCGCCGCGGTGGTGAGCGCGGGTGTGGTGTACCTGGCGAAGGGGATGTCATCAAAGCCGGTGACGGAGATGTCTCCGGGGACGTCCACACCGCGTTCGTGGAGGCCGCTCATCAGGCCCATGGCGACGAGGTCGTTGAATGCGAGGATTCCGGTGGCTCCGCTTTCCAGGACCGCGTCCACTGCTTCGTGGCCGGTGTCGAAGTCCGAGCCGCCCTCCAGCATGGTGACATCGACCTGCGGGTGGGCGGCCTTGAAGGCGTCCAGGCCTTCGAGGCGGCGTGCGTTGGAGGCGCTTCGCGGCGGACCGGCCAGGAAGGCCAGCCGGGTGTGGCCGAGGTTCACCAGGTGTTCGGCGATGTCCTGGACGCCCTGGCCGTAATCGACCACCAGGGTGGGAACCCCCTTGGCGGCCGTGGTCCGGTTGATCAGGACCAGCGGGTGCAGCGAGGGGATGATCTCTTCGAGCTCGGCGTCGCTCATGCGGGGCGCGCAGAGAACCAGGCCGTCGCATCGACGCCGTGCCTCGCCCGCCAGGATGGCTTCCTCGCTGGATACTTCGAAGGAATCGGCGATCAGCACACGGTAGCCGTCCTGGGCGGCGGCCCGGCTGAGCCCGCGGAGGATGGCCTGGAAGGTGGGGTTTGCCAGATCCGGGACCACGATGCCGATGGTGTCCGTCTTGCCCAGTGCAAGGCTGCGGCCCACAGGGTTGGGCTGGTACTTCAGCTCCGCGGCGGCAGCCTTGACCCGGGCGGCGATGTCCGGGTCCACGGTGAAGTTGCCGTTCATAACACGGGAAACCGTGGCATGGGACACCCCGGCCTTGACGGCAACGTCTGCGATGCCGATCCTGCCCGTGGCGGATCTCCTGACCATCTTCGAACCCTTTCTCAGCAAGCCGCGCCGCCTGCTGCCAGCGGTTTTCCGGTGTTGTTCCGGGATCGCCGGAGGCGGCGCAATGACTCACAGCATATAACGCCTGCGCCAAGAGTCTAGAAAACGTTTTCTCCCAAGGGGGATAATGGTTGACGGAAGTCTGTTTCTGTTGATACAACTCATATAACGGACTGAGAAACCGCTTTCTCGCACAAAGGTGTGGCGCAGGTTCTCAGAGTAATGAGCTTTCGAAAGGACCCTCTCTCATGGTCAACGTAGTCGAGTCGGGTTCAGCCGGCCCCGCCGCAGGTACAACCACAGGCACAAACACGGACACCACCGCAGGTACAAACGCAGGCACCGGCAAGGCCCGCATCGCCCTCATCGGGACCGGCGGCCGCTCGGAGATGTACATCCGCGCCATCTTCGGCGAGCACGCGGACACGGCGGAACTCATCGCTTTTTCCGACGTGAACCCGGGGCGGGTGGAGTACTACCAGCAGCTCATCCAGGAACTGGGAGCACCCGGGCCCGTTGCGGCCTTCGACCCGGCAGACCTCACGGCCTTCATCCAGGAAAACAGTATTGACCGGGTAGTGGTGACCACTCCTGACTACACCCATGCGGACTACATCGTTGAGGCACTCGAGGCGGGTGCCGACGTTGTCGTTGAAAAGCCCCTGACCATCGACGCCGAAGGGTGCCGCCGGATCACCAAAGCCGTGCAGGAGACCGGCCGCAACGTGGTGGTCACCTTCAACTACCGCTACTCGCCCCGCAACAGCGCGCTCAAAGAGATCATCCAGAGCGGCGTGATCGGCAAGGTCACCTCGATCGACTTCAGCTGGGTCCTGGACACCGTCCACGGCGCAGACTACTTCCGCCGCTGGCACCGCGAAAAGAAGAACTCCGGCGGCCTGCTGATCCACAAGGCCTCCCACCACTTCGACCTGGTCAACTGGTGGATCAACGACGTCCCGGAGCGCGTCTTCGCCTCCGGCGGCCTCAAGTTCTACGGCGACCAGAACGCTGCCGAGCGCGGCCTGGGTGAGCGTCCGGAACGTGGAACTCCCGACGCCGGTGCTCCCGCCAACCCGGATCCCTTCACCCTTGACCTCCGCGAGGACGAGCGGCTGAAGGCGCTGTTCCTGGACAACGAACACTACGACGGCTACCGCCGCGACCAGGACGTCTTCACGTCCGGAATCACCATTGAGGACAACCTGGCACTGGTGGTGGAGTACCAGGGCGGCCCGCGCCTGAGCTACTCCCTGAACGCCCACAGCCCCTGGGAGGGCTACCGGGTTGCCGTGAACGGAACCGAGGGCCGCGCAGAGCTGGAGGTGGTGGAGCGCGCCGCCGTCACCAGCAGCACTGACAAGAAAAACGTGGTGGACCCCAGCGCCACACCCGTCGAGGAAGAGGACGCAATCCGCCGGAACGGTGAGCGCCTGGTGGTCCAGCGCCACTGGGAACCTGCGTATGAGGTGCCGATCGTCAACGGGGAAGGCGGCCACGGCGGCGGTGACAAGCTCCTCCTCTCGGACCTCTTCAACGGACCGGGCGAGGACCCCCTGGGCCGCCCATCCGGGTACCTGGACGGTCTCCGTTCAGTCTCCGTGGGCATCGCCGGCAACCGCTCCCTCGAGTCCTCGCTGCCGGTCCGGGTTGAAGACCTGGACCTCGGCGTGGACCTCCGCCGCAGCTAGCGGCCCGAAACCTAAGGAACCAACATGAGCAGGATCTTTGTGACCGGCGGCTCCGGCCGGCTGGGCCGCAGCGTGGTGGCAGGGCTGGCGGAAGCAGGGCACCAGGTGATCTCGGTGGACCGCGAAGCCATTCCCGCAGACCAGCTGCCTGCGGGCGTGGAGCAGGAAACCGGTGACCTCCTGGCACCGGGCGAGGCCCTGCGCCTCCTGAAGGAAACCAATCCCGACGCCGTCATTCACCTTGCGGCCATTGCCGTACCGTTCAGCGCACCCGAGGACGTCATTTTCGCGACCAACACGCGGCTGGCCTACGCCGTGATCAGCGCGGCCACTGATCTGGGCGTGCCGAAGATCGTCACGGCCAGCAGCCCCACCGTGCTGGGGTACGGCTCGCCCGCGGGCTGGCTGCCGGACGCCTTCCCGCTGGACGAACGCACCACGCCCAAGCCCTGGAACGCCTACGCGCTGTCCAAGCTGATTGCCGAACAGACGGTGCAGATGTTCGCCGCGGCGCAGGGGGACAGGATCCGGTACGCCGCGTTCCGGCCCTGCTACGTGATCTCGCCCGAGGAATGGGAGGGCGCGCCCACCCAGCAAGGCCACACCCTGGCCGAGCGGCTGGCCGATCCCGCTTTGTCCGCACCGGCCCTGTTCAACTACGTCGACGCCCGGGACGTGGCCGATTTCCTGGACCTGCTCCTGGCGAAGATGGACAGTATCCCCAACGGCGAGACCTTTTTTGTAGGCGCAGCCGACGCCCTCGCCACCGCTCCACTGGCCGAACTTATGCCGCGGTTCCTGCCCGGCAGTGACGCCATCAGCGCCGGGCTGACCGGAACCAGCCCGGCCTTTTCCATCGCCAAAGCCCAGGAACTGCTCGGCTGGCAGCCCAAGCGCAGCTGGCGCACCGAACTCAACCCCAGCCTCAACCCCGCCCTCACTGACGAGGCATCCGCCGCGCTGGTCACAGCCGGTACGGGGTCCGGATCCAAGGAGACACCATGAAATTCGACGGCGTACTGTTCTTTCCCGTCACCCCGTTCACCCCTGAAGGCAGCGTCGACGTTGAGCTGCTCAAGGAGCACATCGCGTCCCGGCTGCCGTTCGGCCCCGGCGGCGTGTTCCCCGCCTGCGGTACCGGCGAGTTCCACGCGCTGAGCATCGACGAGGTCAGCACCGTGGTGAGTGCCGCCGTCGAGGTTGTGGCCGGAAAGGTCCCGGTGGTTGCCGGTGCCGGCGGACCGCTGGGCCACGCGCTCGCCGCCGCCCGTGCCGCCGAGGCAGCGGGCGCTGACGCACTGCTGGTCCTGCCGCCCTACCTGGTCACCGGCCCCACCGACGGCCTGGTGGCCTACATCGAGGCCGTGGCCAATGCCAGCAGCCTGCCGGTGATCGTCTACCACCGCGGCAACGCGAAATTCACGGCCGCATCCATGGCGCAGCTGGCGGCGAACCCGAAGGTGGTGGGCTTCAAGGACGGTCTGGGTGATGTGGGCCTGGCGCAGGAAATCGTCTCAGCAGTCCGTGCCACGGGCCGCGAGGACTTCGCGTTCTTCAACGGGCTGCTCACGGCCGAGCTGACGCAGGGCGCCTACCGTGGCCTGGGCATCCCGCTCTACTCGTCCGCCGCGTTCGCCATGGCCCCGGAAATCGCCAAGGCCTACTACGACGCCTACGAATCCGGCGACGAAGAGCGCCGCAATGCACTGCTGGAAGGCTTCTACGCTCCGCTGGTACGCCTCCGCGACCAGACCCCGGGCTTCGGCGTTTCGCTGATCAAGGCCGGCCTGCGCCTGGGCGGCCTGCCGGTGGGTTCCGTCCGGCCGCCGCTTGTTGATCCCACCGAGGACCAGCTGCTGGAACTCAAGGCGATCCTGGCCAAGGGCCACGAGCTGGCCGGCCGCTGATGAGTGCCCCCGCCGTCGTATCCCCAGCCGTCAAGGCTGCCCCGCGCATCACCGGCCTGTCCACCCGGCTCATCACTGTCCCGCTGCGCCGCAGCTGGGGTGTGGAAGCGCCGGAAAACCACGTGATCGTCACCGAACTGCAGACTGACGGCGGCGGCGCGGGGCACGGTTTCTCCTGGACGCCCACCATCGGCCCGCAAGCAGTCAAGGCCCTCCTTGATTACGACGTCGCCCCCTTTATCGCAGGGCTCCCGGCACAGCCTGAAGCGGTGTGGGACGCACTGTGGAAGCGGCTGCATGAGGCAGGCGGCGGGGGACTGACCACCATCGCGATGGCCGGCGTCGACCTTGCCCTATGGGACCTGCAGGCCCGCCGGGCCGGCACCGCGGTAACGGGGCTGCTGGGCCAGCGGCAGGAGTCGGCGGAGGTGTATGGATCCGGCGTGAACCTGCACTACACGCTGGAGGAGCTGGTGGCGCAGACGGAACGCTGGGTCGCTGCCGGCCACCGCGCCGTGAAGATCAAGGTGGGCAAGCCGGACATCCGCGAGGACGCCGAACGCGTCGCCGCCGTCCGCTCCGTACTGGGCCCGGACCGCAAACTGATGATCGACGCCAACCAGCGCTGGGATCTTCCTACCACGCTTCGTGCCCTGGACGTCCTGGCACCGTACGGGCTGGAGTGGCTGGAGGAACCCATCCGGGCGGACGATCTCTGGGCCTACCGGCGGCTCCGCAAGCATTCACCGGTACCCATCGCACTGGGCGAAAACCTGCACACCATCTACCGGTTCCGCGACTTCATCGATGCCGAAGCCGTGGACATCATCCAGCCCAACATCATCCGGGTTGGCGGCATCACACCGTTCCGGCGGATCGTGGAACTGGCACGGACCAACAGCATCAAGGTCATGCCGCACCTGCTCCCGGAACTGTCCGGCCAGCTGGCCCTGACCCTCGCCGAGCCCACCCTGGTGGAGGACGTGGAGGACGCGTCCTTCGAGCAGCTTGGCATCCTCTCCGGGCCTGCGCCGGTCCGGTTCAGCAACAGCCGGGTGACCCTGACGGACCAGCCGGGACTCGGATTCCGCTTCGCCGGGCCGGCACCTGAGTAATCAATCCAGCCAAACAGAACAGGCAACTACGTGACCACAGCAACCCTTTCCCTGTCAGAGCTCACCGCTGCCGCCACGGAGGCGGCCAAAGTCACCGCAGCAGCGTCCGACGCCGAACGGGCGGGTTGGCTGAATGCCGTCGCCGATGCGCTGGATGCCAATGCCGCAGAACTCGTGGAGATCGCCGATTCCGAGACCCGCCTGGGCACTGCCCGGCTCACCGGTGAGGTGGCCCGCACCACCGGCCAGCTGCGGCTTTTTGCCCGCGTTATCACCGAAGGCTCCTACCTGGAGGCCGTGATCGACCACGCCGATCCCTCAGCGACGCCGCCCAAGCCTGATCTTCGCAGGATCCTGCGGCCGATCGGCCCCGTGGCCGTGTTCTCCGCCTCCAACTTCCCGTTTGCCTTCTCCGTAGCCGGCGGCGACACTGCCTCGGCGCTGGCTGTGGGCTGCCCGGTGATCGTCAAGGCACACTCGGGGCACCTTCGTCTGTCCGAACGGACCGCGGAGACTGTGGCCGAGGCCCTGCGTTCCGCCGGAGCGCCGGAAGGCATCTTCGCGCTGGTCAGCGGCCGTGAGCAGGGGACCGCGCTGGTGCAGGATCCCGCCATCAAAGCCGTGGGCTTCACCGGCTCCATCCCCGGCGGCCGCGCGCTCTTTGACCTCGCCACCTCCCGGCCGGAACCCATCCCGTTCTACGGCGAGCTGGGCAGCCTGAACCCGGTGGTGATCACGGGCGCTGCCCTCGCCGAGCGGTCTGAGCAGCTGGCAGCCGGGCTGGCGGCGTCCTTCACCATGGGGGCAGGGCAGTTCTGCACCAAGCCGGGCCTGGTGTTCATCCCGGCCGGAACGTCCTTTGCCGCAGACCTGGCCGAGGCAACCAAGGACAAACCCGCCGCCGGCATGCTGACGGACCGGATCGCGGAGGCATACCCGGACGGGCTGCGCAGCGTTGCCTCCCTTCCTGATGTTGCGGTGGTCAGCGGAACCGTGGACCAGGACGCAGGGGCCAACGGCGCCGCTCCGGTGGTCTTTTCAACCTCCGCCGCCAACGTGCTGCAGCGGCCCGACGAGCTCCTCGAGGAGTGCTTCGGGCCCACCACCCTGCTGATTGAGTACTCCGGGCCGGAGGAGCTTTCCCAGGTGCTGGCCAAGGTGCCGGGCAGCCTCACGGCCACCGTGCACGCGCAGCCGGACGAGGACGTTTCCGCCCTGGTGGACCAGCTGACCGGGCTGGCCGGCCGCGTCCTGTTCGACGGCTGGCCCACCGGCGTGGCCGTCAACTGGGCACAGCAGCACGGCGGCCCGTACCCGGCCACTACCTCCCTGTTCACTTCGGTAGGCGCGACGGCGGTCCGCAGGTTCCAGCGCCCCGTGGCCTACCAGGATGCTCCGGAAGCCGTGCTCCACCCTGCGCTGCGGGAAGGCAACCCGCTGGGTATTCCCCGCCGCGTGGATGGCGAGCTGGTGCTCCGGTAACGGAAAAAACCCCGGCTTGTGGAGATATCCCTACCGCGTACGCGGGTGGTTTCTCCATAAGCCGGGGTTTTTTGTGTTCGGGGGCGTACGGGGTTTGCGTGTGCGGGGCGTGCCACCCGGGCCTACAGCTGCAGCGTTACCGGCCGCGCCAGGCCGTTGACCGTACTGACAGGCCACCGCGGATCCACGGAGAGCACCTGCACGCCGGCTTCCGTCAACTGCACGGTGTCCTCGATCTTCACGCCCGGGCCGGAGGGGTTCCAGGTGAACGGCTGGTTCAGCACTACCTGGTCCGTGGCCGAGGCCGTCACGCGGGGGTCGCGGCCTGCGTATCCTGCGGGGCCGCCCTGGTGGTGAAGTTCCCACTGGTCCGGTCCGAAGCCGTGGCGTGCATATGCGGACTTGATCTCGGCAAAGATCCGGTCCAGTCGGGCACCGGGGACGGTGGCGTCGA
This sequence comes from Pseudarthrobacter sp. J47, assembly GCF_049810315.1. GTDB lineage: Bacteria > Actinomycetota > Actinomycetes > Actinomycetales > Micrococcaceae > Arthrobacter. The sequence goes on along the minus strand of NZ_CP187358.1, from coordinate 3,287,247 downwards.
AGATGTCGGCTTCGACCGCGGCGATCCGGGCCTCCGCATCCAGCTCCCGGGGTGTTGAGGCGTCAAAGCGTACCCAGCGCGTGATGTTGGCGATGAGTCCGTTCCGGCGGGCACACACCACGGCCATGGCGCGGCGGCCCAGGGGACTGTGGGTGGCCAGGGGATGCCGGAATTCGCTGCGGGAGCTGCCGTTGCACAGCAGCACCAGCGGCTCGGCCCCGGAGGCAACCACGCCGGCGGAGAGCCGGGACATCACCTCGAACTCCGTAGTGGCAGGCGTCGCTGTGGACAGGACATCCGTCATCATCTCCGCCACCTCGGCACACAGCCGGGCGTAGCGGGCGCTCTCGCCGGGCAGCAGCTGCTGCCTCGCCGCACGGAGTTCATCCACGACGGCGGACTCCGCCAGGGGCGCGCCGTCGCCGAGGCCCGCGGCTGCTTCGTGCAGGTTCCCGTACCAGGGCACACTGTGCAGCGCGACGCCGTCGGGGAGCTCTTCTGCGGCAATCCGGGCGGCCTCGTTGTTGAAGGTGACCAGGTGATCGCCGGCCCGGTCCACCAGGAGCGCGGCAATGGGATCGCCGGCCAAGCTGATGTGCACGCGGCTGCCGTCCAGGTACCAGGTGAGGGCCGTGTTGCTGGTGAGCAGGAGCGAGTCACTGCCGGAGGAGTCCAGGATCTCCAGGACCCTTTGCCGCTTGACTGCCCTGTCTGCTGCGGAACTGCCTACAGCTGGGCCGCCGGCCGTGGCGGGGTGGGCTGGGTTGTCTGCCACAACAGAAGCTGCTCCGGCGGTGGTCTGGCTCATGAATGGCCCTTCTGGTTGATCAGTTCTTCAATGTCTGCTGTGCCGAGGATGCCGTCGGCCACAAAAACGGTGATGCTGCGGCGTACCGGAGCGCCGGGTTCGGCCATGACCGGGGCGTCCCAGGCCAGTGACTGGCCCACGCCCGGGTAGCCGTCCACACGCACGAACCAGGGGTCGCTGGATTCCGCCGCGGCCACAAAGACGAGGGTTGCGTCGCCCGCTGATGTGCCGCCGTCGGACTCTCCAGTCCCAAACTGTCCAGTCCCAAACTTTCCCGACCAGGCCAGCCACGGCGTGACGCTGCCGTGCACGTCTGTTTCGCCGGCGCCGGAAGGCGTCCAGACGCGGGCGTCGTCGCATGCGGGCAGCCGCCAGAAGAAGCCCCCGTAGCCGCCCTGGTGCCGTCCGTTGGAGCCGGGGCTGCCCAGGCTGACGGGTTCGTTGCCGGCGGGGGAGAGCGCGAAGTCGAGCGTGAGGCGCCAGGCGGAGGAGCTGACTGCTGCCCACTCACAGGTGCGTTCCTCCGTGAGGATGGGTTCGCCGTCGGGCCCGTTCCAGGAGAGCGATTCACTGAGCCGCCCGTCACCTTCCCCGCCCCCTTCCCAACTAGGTAGCAGTAGGTGCCCTTTAGAAGCCTCAGAAGGGCAACAAGTGCTACTTAGTTGGGGGGTGGAGCCGGGGACGGGCGTGATGGTTCCGTGGTCCGGACGCCAGACGTACTGCCCGGCCTCGCGGGTGTAGGTGCGGCCGCCCCAGAAATTCACGCCGTTGACGTCCTGCAGGGCCACGCCGGCTCCCAGGTGCCACACGTGGTCCAGGGGCTGGTGGTCGGTGACGACGGTGCCGGCCAGGGTGCGGACCGGATGCAGGTACGGCCTGGGCGAGGAGACGGCCCGGATATGGCTGCCGTCCTGGTACTCCGCCACCGGCTGCCCGTTGATGTCCAGCGTCAGGACCGGAGGGAGCGTGCGTGCCCACTTGACGCCGAGCTCCGCGAAGGTGGCCTGTGCCTTGGCCGCACGCTCAATCAGCGCGTCTATACCGTGGACGACGGCGTGGGAATCGTCCCCGTCGCCTTCCCAGGTGAGGTGCCCGGCCGGGATTTCCTGCGGTGCGGGCGCGGTGCGGATGGCCTCGAGCACGGAGGTGAACGCGCCGCTGCCGGCCAGCGGGCTCAGCAGGGGAGCGCCCGAGGCCCGCGCCTCGAGGAGGTTTTCCAGGAGGTCCTGGCGGCCGTATTGTTCCCGGCGCTCGCCGTCCGGGGTGGTAATAAGGAGTTCGTCTTCGGTGTAGGAAAGTGTGATGTCGCCGCGTGTTCCGTGGATGGTGACTGTCGGTTTCTGCTGCTCCGGAGCGCAGAGGGTCAGCGCACACAGCAGCGTCCGCCCCGCCGCAGTGCGGACCCGGATCACGGAAGTGTCGTCGCTCTCGGTGGGATGCGCCCGGTACAGGTCGGGCTCCACGGAGGCAACGTCGGCAATCGTCCGCGCTCCGGCCATCGCCAGCCCCGTGGCAATGGCGTGCGCCAGAGCGTTGGTTCCCACGCCGTCCACCACGTCAACACCGTTGATGCTGCGCTTTCCGGCCCAGGCGGAGCGTTTGAAGTAGCCCTTGGTGCGCAGCCATTTGCCTTTGGCGCTCAGACCCAGGACCTCGCCAACCGTGCCGTCAGCCACCAGTTTCTCGACGGCGGGAAGCGCCTCCGAGCCCAGGCTCTGGAAGCCCACCTGGACCAGGCGGCCGGCGCCCGTTGCGGCGTCGAGCACCTCCTGGAACTGGGCCATGGATGCCACCGGAGGCTTTTCCACGTAGACGTCGGCGCGGGACGCCAGGGCCTTCAGTGCCAGGGGGGCGTGGGTCTGGATGGGCGTGGAGATAATGACGACGTCGGCGTCCACGCCGGAGGCCAGGAGCTGGTCCAGGTCCCCGAACACGGCCACCGATTCGGCGAGCCGGCCGGCCTCAGGAGGATTGGGATCCGCGACGGCCACCAGTTCCAGCTTGCCGGCCGACTCGAGCCGGGCCAGGTTGGCCAGATGGCGCTCGCCGAAGCCGTGCACGCCCACCAGCGCGACGCGGGGCCGCCCCTTTTCGGCCGTACCCTCCCAACCAGGTAGCACTTGTTGCCCTTTTGGGGCTTCTAAAGGGCAACTATTGCTACCTGGTTGGGCAAGCCCGGCGGTCAGGAAGCCGATCGCCTCGTCCTGCATGTCCACCGTGAAGGCGTGGCCGCCCGGCCAGAAGCTCCCGGTGTAACGCGATCCGCCCAGCGACGAGAGCACCTCGTGGGCCTGCCGCATGCCGGCCTCGGGGAACAGCGGGTCCGCCAGCGCATATTGCACCAGGATGTCCGCGGTGGAACGGCCTGCCAGCTCCGGCCAATCGCCCAGCTTCCACAACCCGGGCGTCTGCAGCAGCCAGGAATGCGCGTCCAGGTAAGCGGGCAGCAATGAATCGAAGGTGGTCATCATGCACGTCACCACGTAACTGCGGATGCGCGGACTGAGCGCGGCGAGTGCCAGGGACCGGCCGCCCCCGCCCGAGAAGCCGAGGCAGCCAAGCCGGTTTTCATCGACGTCCGGCAGCGCGGCCAGGACCTCCAGGGCGGCGAGGTCATCGTGCGCCACCATTCCGGCGAGGCTGGTGCCCAGCAGTCCCGCAGCCTTTGCCACGGTGTCCTCATGGATTGCGGCCGCGGCGTTGTAGCGCTCGGCTTCGGAAGGCACGACGCCGTCCTGCCGCCATTGCGCCTCCCTGGCCTCAAGGGCGGACGCGGTGCGCCATGGCGGGGTTTCGAGGTCAAAGCGGCGGCTGCCCCACGAGAACGCGTCGTGGGCCAGGACGGCGAAGCCCCGTCGGGCGGTTTCCGTGGCGAGCGCCCGGCCGTCGTAGTGCCCGGCTTTGGAGCGCGCCGCCAGGGGGTGGGTTTCCGGCAGTTCCACCAGGCGCTCGGCGCCATCGAACTTATTGCCTCCGTGGCAGTGCAGTGCGAGCACGCCGGGCAACGGGCCCGAACTTCCGGCCGGCCGCATCAGCCAACCGGTGGTTCGTGGCCCGAAGCCCAACTGCCAGCTGAGCTGGGAGGTGGTGACGCCGTCGTGCGTTTCTTCCCAGTGAACCGTCACCTCTGGAGAGCCGGACACAGCCGGGACCCCCAGCGCATCCGCCAGTTCCTGTCCTTCCGCCGTGGCGGCCAGGTAACGGGGATGCGCCTGGACGTAGGCAGGCCAGTCGTTGTATCCGGCGATGGCGCTGGGCCGTACCGGCGGGGTGTTGGTGCTCACTGGCCTGCCTACTGTTTGAAAGGACGGATGTCCGGGGGTCTATTGACGTTCAAAGGGGTGCTGCCGGGGCAGGCTAGCCGAGGTTCTGGTTCACCTCGGCGATGAAGCCCTTGGCTGCGTCCTGGGGACTGATCTTGCCGAAGAGGACGTCCGTCATAAACCGGTTCTGGACCTCCATGGTGGCTGATGATCCGGCGGGGAACGGCAGCGGTGCTTTCACGTTCATCTCGGCCATGCGGTCCAGGTACTCGGCTTCCTTCTGCTGGGATTCCTTGAGCAGCGGGAGGATGCCGGCCTTGAGCTCGGTGTTGGCGGGCATGCCGCGGTCCGACTTGATCTTGGTGGCGGCGTCCATGTTGTTCACCAGGTAGTTGATGAACTTGGCTGCTTCCTTGGGGTGCTTTGACTTGGACGAGATGGCGTATTCCATGGAGGAGCGCAGCCATGAACCGGGCTGCTTGCTCTCACCGGGAAGCTTCATCATGACCAGGGGCGAGCCCGAGTAGGAGTTCATCTGGTTGCTCCAGGAGATCTTCATACCCTGCTTGCCCTGGCCCATGAGCGTCATTTCCGGCTGGGCCGATCCGTCTTCCACGGTCTGGGAGGCCGACGGCGCTCCACCGGTATCCATCAGCTTCTTGTTCAGCTCAAACCACTCAGCCGCAGTTGCCTCGCTGATGCCCAGCTTCTTGCCATCGTCCGTGTAGAGCTTTTCGCCGTGCTGGCGGGCCCATACGGCGAGGAACGAATCGTTGGCCATGGGCGTGGTTCCAAAGGTTCCCGCGGGCGAGTTCCTGGTGATTTCGGCGGCGATCTCCGTGTAGTCGTCCCAGGTCCAGGTCTCGTCATCCGGGAGCTCCACGCCGGCGGCCTCGAAGACCTTCGGGTCGATCACCATGGACATGGCGTTGACGCCGGCCGTGATGGTGTACTGCTTGCCGTCGATCTGGCCGAGTTCCACGGTGCCGTCGGAGAACTTGGAGGTATCGATTTCTTCCTTGACGGTGCCCAGGTCCAGCAGCACGCCACGGGTGGCGTATTCGCTGGGGTAGGCGCCGCTCATGGCGAACACGTCAGGGGTGGTGCCGCCGGCGATCTGAGTGGCCATCTTGTCCCAGTAGGAGCTGAACTCGGTGTTCTCGCCCTGGACCTTGATGGTGGGGTTGGCCGCTTCGAAGTCCTTGATGACCTCCAGCGTGGTTTTGGCACGGGAATCGTTGCCCCACCAGGCGAAGCGGATGGTGACGGGATCTTCGACGGTTCCGACTTTGGCCTCGGGGGTACCCCCGCCGCAGCCCGTCAGAACGAGTGCCAGGGCCGCCGCCGCTCCTGCGACGCCCAATCCGGATTTTTTGAGAGCAAACTTCATTGTTCCGTGCCCCTATGCGTAGTTGATGCTTTGTGACGCCTGTAACAGAAAGCGTTTTCTCAAAAACTAACAAAGGGCTATGCAGGAGTCAAGAAACCGTTTACTTTGGTAGGAAGCCGCTTTCCCACAGCACTCACATTGGAAGGCCACAATGACCAAAGGAGGCCATATGGCTGCGAGATACATTCCCGGATCCAGCGGGACGGAACTGCTCCGATGAGCGCCATCAGCGAACTCAGTTCGATCAGCCGGCGCAAGGGCAAGATCACCGCCGAGGAGAAGAAGGCCAACGGCCGCGACAATAAGGCCGCATACATCTTCCTGCTGCCGTGGCTGGTGGGCCTGGTGGCCATCACCATCGGCCCCATGCTGATGTCCCTGTACCTGTCCTTCACTGACTACAACTTGTTGCAGCCGCCGGAATGGACGGGGCTGGATAACTTCGTCCGGATGTTCAGCGACGCCCGGCTCCACAACTCCCTCGGTGTGACGTTTACGTACGTGTTCGTGGGCGTACCGCTGCAGCTGGCCGTGGCCCTGCTGATCGCGCTGGTGCTGGACAAGGGCCTGCGCGGACTGCCGTTCTACCGTTCGGTGTTCTACCTGCCGTCCCTGCTGGGTGGCTCGGTTGCCGTGGCCATCCTGTGGAAGCAGATCTTCGGCACCACCGGCCTGGTCAACCAGGTCCTGGCGATGTTCGGGATCCAGGGCCCCGGCTGGATCTCGGATCCCAGCACTGCCCTTGGTTCCATCATCCTGCTGCATGTGTGGACGTTCGGCGCTCCGATGATCATCTTCCTGGCAGGCCTGCGGCAGATCCCCGTGATGTATTACGAGGCAGCCAAGGTAGACGGCGCCACAACGCTCCAGCAGTTCTGGCGGATCACCATGCCAATGCTCAGCCCCATCATCTTCTTCAACCTGGTGCTGCAGATCATCGGGTCATTCCAGTCGTTCACCCAGGCGTTCATCGTCTCCGGTGGCAACGGCGGGCCCTCGGACTCCACCATGTTCTTCACGCTGTACCTCTACCAAAAGGGCTTCGGCCAGTTCGACATGGGCTACGCGTCCGCCATGGCCTGGTTCCTGCTGGTCATCATCGGCGTGTTCACAGCCATCAACTTCATCGCTTCTAAGTATTGGGTTTTCTATGACGACTAAGCTTGAGATGCTGCCCGCTCCGGACAAGAAATCCGCCGGCGCCGGTAAGCCTAAGACTCCCCGCAAGCCACGGGTCCGCGAGTCGCGTGGCACCCTTGCCTTTAGCCGCCGCCAGCGCATGATCGGCCTGAGCAAGCACGCCGTCCTGATCCTTGCCGGCGCTTTGATGATCTACCCGCTCCTGTGGATGGTGGTGTCATCGCTTCGCCCCAATGAGATGATCTTCCGCGAGCCCGGCCTCTGGCTCAACAGCCTGGAGATGAGCAACTACACCAGCGGCTGGTCTGCGCTGACGCACCCGTTCGGCCACTACATGCTCAATTCTGCGGTGGTGGTGATCGGGTCCATCCTGGGCAACCTGATCTCCTGTTCCATGGCTGCCTACGCGTTCGCCCGGCTCCAGTTCACCGGCAAGAAGCTGTTTTTCGGCATCATGCTGCTGACCATCATGCTGCCGTTCCACGTGGTGATCGTGCCGCAGTACATCCTGTTCTCGCAGATCGGCTGGGTGAATACTTTCTGGCCGCTGCTGGTGCCGAAGCTCCTGGCAACTGATGCCTTCTTCGTGTTCCTGATGGTCCAGTTCATCCGCGGCATTCCCAAGGACCTGGACGAGGCTGCGCGGATCGACGGCGCCGGCCACCCCCGGATCTTCCTGCGGGTCATCCTGCCGCTGATGGTTCCCGCGCTGGCCACCACCACCATCTTCACCTTCATCTGGACGTGGAACGATTTCTTCGGCGCGCTTATCTACCTGACGGACCCGGACATGTTCACAGTTCCGGTGGCCCTGCGCGCGTTTGTTGACTCGCAGTCGGCAACGAGCTGGGGTTCCCTGTTCGCCATGTCAATCGTGTCCCTGCTGCCGGTGTTCCTGGTCTTCCTCTTCGGCCAGCGGTTCCTCATCAAGGGCATCGCCACCACCGGTATCAAATAACAATCGGGAAACACCTCTTGTATTACAAGTAGAGGACTTGTAATCTCAAGTTGAGAAAACGCTTTCGCGAATTCCCCACGCAATACCCTCCCGGACCATCTGGATCAAAGAAGATCGGAGCACCCAGTGTCGCTTTTTTCCCGCACAACGTCTGAGCCCAAGGCACAGACCCATTCCGACGGCGGCTTCCGCCGCTTACGGAAGACCGGCATCATTGCTGCGGCAACCGCCGTCGTACTTGGCTTGAGTGCCTGCGGCGGGGGAGCCGCGACCGAAAGTGCTGACGGCGTTGTTGAACTGCGTTTCTCCTGGTGGGGAGGAGACAAACGCGCCCAGCTGACGCAGGCCGCCATCGCCGAGTTCGAGGCTCAGAACCCGAACATCAAGATCAAGCCGGAGTTCGGCGACTGGAGCGGCTACTGGGACAAGCTGGCCACCCAGGTTGCTGCCAACGACGCTCCGGACATCATCCAGATGGACGAAAAGTACATCACGGAATACTCCAGCAGGGGCGCGCTGCTGGACCTTTCCAAGTACGACATCGACACCTCCAAGCTGGACAAGGCTGCCCTTGATGCCGGCAAGAGTGAGGACGGGCTGACAGGTATTGCGGCAGGCATCAACGCCGCCACCATCCTGGCCAACCCGGCCGTGTTCGAGGCCGCAGGCGTTCCGCTTCCGGATGACTCCACCTGGACCTGGGACGACTTCGAGCGGATCGCCGCGGAGGTCACGGCCAAGTCGCCCAAGGGCACCTACGGCGCTGCCGCCTATGGAACCGATGAGGCGTCCCTGGGCGTCTGGCTGCGGCAGAACGGCAAGTCGCTGTACACCTCGGACGGGAAGCTGGGCTTCGAACCGTCGGACATCGCCGAGTGGTGGGCCTTCCTGAAGCAGCTCAGTGAGAACAAGGCAGTGCCCACGGCTTCGGAAGTAGTGGAAGCCGAAGCTGCTCCGCTGGACCAGAGCGGGCTTGCCACCGGCAAGAACGGCCTGGCCTTCTGGTGGTCCAACCAGGCTCCTGCACTGGAGAAGGCTTCCGGCAGCGACCTGAAGATCCTTCGGTTCCCCACCAAGACGGGTTCCTCTGCCGACGCCCAGCTTTGGTACAAGGCTTCACAGTTCTGGTCCGCTTCTTCCCGGACCAAGCACCCTGAAGAAGTTGCCAAGTTCATCGACTTCCTGGCCAACGACGTCAAGGCCGGCGAAACCCTCCTGGCAGACCGCGGCGTTTACCCGAACTCGGACGTCCGTGCCGCGATCGAGTCGAAGCTGACCCCTGCCGACGTCAAGGTGGTCAAGTTCATTGACCAGATCAAGGATGAACTCGGCGAGGCTCCGGCCCCGCCGCCCAAGGGTGCAGGCGCCATCCAGGAAATCATCAAGCGGTACACCTCCGAGGTGCTGTTCAACAGGCTCTCAACAGAGGAAGCCGGCAAGAAGGCCGTTGACGAAATGGCTGCGGCGATCAGCAGCTAGGTCCATGCAGGCCGGTCCCGGTGGGAACCTTTCGGTTCCCGCCGGGACCGTCCTATTTAAGCCCGGCCTACGGTTCAAGCCGCCGGCGCAGGAGGCAGAATTCGTTGCCTTCCGGATCGGCAAGGACGTGCCATTGTTCCTCGCCGGTCTGCCCGACGTCGGCCGGCCGGGCTCCGAGGGCCAGGAGCCGTTCCAGCTCCGCATCCTGGTCCCGGTCCACGGGGTTGATATCGATGTGCAGCGGCAGCCTGCCGGTCCTCGGGTTGTCGCTGGGGCTGAGGATGATGGTGGGTTGCAGCCCGCCAAACCCGGCGTCCGGCGGCCCGATCTCGATCGAACCCTCCTCACGGTCGAGCTCCACGTAGCCAAGGACGTCACTCCAGAACCGGGCCAGGAGCTCGGGGTCGGAACAGTTCAGGACCAATTCACTGATACGCGATGCCATGCTGCCCAGTGTACGAACACACCGCGGGAAAATGCAGGCAAGGTACGACGCCGGAAACAACTCAGTCCCGGAAGGAACCTCACGGTCCTGCCGGGACTGAGCCGTTAGCGCCTGAGGCTATGGATTCTGGAAGATCCAGAGCCCGCTGTCACGGTCGCTGCCGAGGATGTAGGTCTTGCCATCCTCGCCGATGAACGTGTCGACTCCCCAGAAGTCGTTGCCATCATGGTCGAGGTAGCTGCCGATTTCCACGAGCTCACACGTGCCGGTGTCTGCCGGCGGGTTGTCTGAGTCGTAAGGCACTCCGCCGCAGACGATCTGGATCACCCGAAGGCCGCCCGAGTAGTAGGACAGGTAGGCAACGGATTCATCCTGCGGGTCCATTGCCACTTCATGGATGCTGAGGTCACCGTAATCCAGTGCAAACGCCGGATCGTGCGCCTCAGGGATGGCGAACGTGTCCAGGTCTTCCAAGGTCCCGGCGTCGAACAGGTGCACGTAGCCCCACCCGTCAAACACGGAACCGACCTGGATGCGTTCACCCACGGTGCCCACCGGGATGTCTTCCGGGTAGCTCCACGGCCCGGCCAACGGCTCCAGGTTGAACAGCGTGTGGAAGGCCTCGTGGCTGGTGCAGACTGCCACGACCTGGTCCTCGAAGGCCCCGGATCCGCAGAACGGTTCACCGCCTGCAGCCTCGCCCGCATGGTGGTTCACGAACACCACGGCATCCCAACCGGCGTGGACTGCTTCATGGGCCTTTTCGCCCGGGAAGCATGCCTCCTCGGAAGCGCTGGGATCGCCTGAGGGGCCACGCTGGAGGACCAGGATCGCTTCGTCGCCTGGCTGCAGTGACTCCGTGTAGCCGGTGATGGATTCAGGCGTTGGAATCGCTGCGGAGTCCGGGCAGCCGTAGCCGCCGTAGGCAACCGGCCCGCTGAGCGTCAGGTCAGGCAGGATGGCCGGTGCCTGGCCGCCACCCACAATGCTTGACGGGTAGACGCCCTGGTTTGGCCCGCTGGTGATGGTGAAATCGTCCGTCCTGTAGGGCGCGAAGTCTTCATCGGTACCAATGAAGAACCGGTTATCCAGGCTGAATTCGGCCTGGTGCCCGTTGCCTTCCGGCGTCAGCGAGACGCCAAGCGACTCCAGCAGTTCCGGATCGACGTCCGCAAAATCGGTGTCACCGAGGAACTGTGCCTGGGTGGGATCAGTGACGTCCAGCAGGATGTAGCCGCCATCCCAGTAGGACAGCAGCATGATGAACTTGCCGTCGATTTCCTTGACCACCATGTCATGCAGGAACGAATCGGTCAGGTTGAGCTCCGGCTGGTCCACGTCGAACGAGTTGAGGTCGTATTCGGCAACAAGGCGGGGCCGGTGCGGGTTGGTGATGTCGAGGATGTCCACATCCGTGGCTTCCTCGTTGTCAGTCAACACCACGTAGGCCTTGTCTCCGGTGTCCCAGGCGAAGGCGCTGTGGATTTCATTTGTGTCCGGGCTCCCGGGTTCACGGTCGCCGAAGTTCTCGGACAACTTTTTCGGCTTCGCTGGATCTGTGACGTCCCACAGGGAGACGCCGCCCTTGGCGTTCTTTCCGCAGGCTTCATTGTTCATGACCAGGATGTCCCCGCTGAACTGCGCAGTGGTGATGTTGACTACCTGCATTCCTTCGCCTGGACGGCTGTCCTGGTGCGAGGGAATGAAGCCGATGAGCTTGGCGGAGTCCGGATCGGTTTCGATGTTGGAGATGTCGACGACGTAGGCCCCGGCATCAGGGCTCGATTGGCCGCCCGTCTCCGGTCCGGCGCAATCGGGTTCGCCCCAGTTGGCCAGGAATGCTGTGTTGCCATCGGGTGAGACGGTGACGTCGGCTATGAGGTCCGGCGTCCCGGTGACTTCCACCATGTCCACCAGGGCAAGATCGCCAGTGATCCCGCTTCCAATGAGGTGGCCTTCGTCCGATCCGTGCTGCTGGCCGGGATGGGCGAGGGCTCCGGTGAGACCGAGGGTGAAAAGAGAGAAGGTGCTGAGTGCTGCAACAAAAACTGCCCTACTACGGTTGAGCATGTATGCCTCCGACTAGGAATGATGTTGTGGTTCCCCCATGGTCCGGAGCATAAACCCGCAGGTTTTCCCACGTCCATACCCAGTTAGAGTCCAGTGCGCACCCAGCAATGCTCCTAGCGCTCGGCGACCACCGCCACCGCACCGGCCGGGACCACGCCGTCGAACGTTGCTCCGGTGAGCAGGTCCGTCCCGGTGGCCTTGACGGTGGCCGAAGACCGCGTGTGGTTGATGGCGAAGAGGAACGTGGCACCGTCCGAAGCAGTGCGTCGGATGAGTTCCACTCCGGGGTCCGCCACAGCCAGGGGCTCCACGCGGGCCTCGGTAAGGAGCCGCTCCACCAGGGCGTCGATCCCGGTGGCATCCGGCAGGGTGGCCAGGTACCAGGCGGAGCCGTCGCCCACGGCATTGCGGGTCAGCGCGGGAACGCCTTCGAGCGGATATTCGGTGAACGTGGACAGGGACTTGGCCCCGGCTAGGTGCACGTGCTCGCTCCAGACCGACGCTGACGTGCCGCCGCTGAGCGTCAGCGAGCCGCCTTCCAGGAGCGGGTGGAATTCCTCGACTCGGATGCCCAGCAGGTCCCGGAATGCGCCGGGGTAACCGCCCAGCCGCACGTGGTCCTGCTCATCCACGATCCCGCTGAAATAACTGACCAGGACGGTGGCGCCCCGGGCTGCAGCGGCGGCAATGGACGCGGCCGCGGAATCGGTGACGGAATAGAGCGTGCACACCAGCACCAGGTCGTAGCCGTCCAGCGACGCCGACGGGTGGACCAGGTCCACGGAAACGCCCCGCAGCACCAGCGCCCGGTGGAACGCCCGCATCGCCGTCAGGTACTTCACGTCCTGGCTGGGCTTGGAATCGATCTCGCTGGCCCACCAGGCCTCGTAGTCGAACACAATCGCCACACGGGACTGCACGCGGGAGCCGCGCACTGGGGCCAGCTTCTTCAGGGCGTCACCCAGTTCCACCACCTCGCGCCACACCTTGGTGTCGCGGCCGGCGTGCGGCACCATTGCCGAGTGGAACTTCTCCGAGCCGGCAAAACTCTGCCGCCACTGGAAGAACATGATCGCGTCCGCGCCCCGGCCCAGGTGGGAGAGGGAGTTGCGCAACATTTCCCCGGGCATCTTGGGCTGGTTGCGCGGCTGCCAGTTGACGGCCGACGTCGAATGTTCCATCAGGATCCATGGCTCACCGCCCGCAATTCCCCGGGTGAGGTCCGCGCTGAATGCCAGTTCCAGGTGCCGTTCCGGATCCGCCGCCACCAGGTAGTGGTCGTTGGCGATCACGTCCAGGTCCTTGGCCCAGTCGAAGTAGTCCAGGAACTTGGTGGCGCTGGAAGCCATGAGGTTGGTGGTGGCCGGAATGGTGGGGGTCACCTCGCGCAGCACCGCCAGGAGCTCCCGGTAGTAGTCCATAAACGCCCACGAATTGAAGCGCATGAAGTCAAGCTGCTGCCCGGGATTCAGGGTGGTGGGCGCAACGCCGGGCGGCAGGATTTCGTCAAAGGAACCGTAGTTCTGGGACCAGAAAGCCGTGCCCCAGGAGGCGTTCAGCGCGGCGATACTGCCGTACCGGCGCTCCAGCCAGGCGCGGAACGCGGCCGCGTCCTCGGGTCCGTGGAATTCGCCCACGTGGCAGCCAAGTTCGTTGTCCACGTGCCAGAGGGCCAAGGCAGGATGGTCCTTGTACCTGTCGGCCAGGACGCGCGTGATGCCCGTTGCGTAACGGCGGTAAATGGCCGACGACGGGGTGTAGTGCCGCCGCGAGCCCGGTCCCAGCGTGGTTCCGTCAGCCGTGACGGGCAGGATCTCCGGATGCTTGCGGACCAGCCAGGCCGGGGGAGCGGCGGTGGCAGTGGCCAGGGCAACCCTGATGCCATTGGCTGCGAGGTTATCCATGACCTCATCCAGCCATCCGAAGTCATAGGAGCCTTCCGCGGGTTCAAGCAGCGCCCAGGAAAAGATGCCCACGCTGAGGAAGTTGACCCCGGCTTCTTTCATGAGTTCCAGGTCTTCCAGGCGGACCTCCCGGGGCCACTGCTCCGGGTTGTAGTCCCCGCCGTAGCCGATGCCTTCCAGATGGTCCCAGATGCTGCCGGGCCGGGAACTGTCCTCGTGGGTCATGGGACTCCTTTGTCGATGTCACGTAGAAATCTAGCTGAATTCGGATCTATGGGAAACCGCTTGCCCCTCACGCCTAATACAGCTATTGTATCGTTTCAGAACGAGTGTTAGCCAGCTCACTACTCCATGTAGTCGCAGGGTCCGGCTTCCACACCTGAGCAAGGAGGCTCTTATGATCAACCGCAGGAATTTCCTCACCACCATTGCACTGGGCACCGCATCTGCCGCTGTGCTCTCGGCTTGCGGCCAGTCCGGCACCACCGCCGGCAAGACCGGCTCGGCTGAAAACCCTGTCACCATCAATTACACCTGGTGGGGCAACGATGACCGCGCAGAGCGTACCCGCAAGGCCATTGCGCTGTTCGAGTCCAAGAACCCGGACATCAAGGTCAACGGCAACTTCACCGACTTCGCCGGCTACTGGCAGAAGCGCGCCACCGAAGCCGCCGGCGGCGGGCTGCCGGACGTTATGCAGTGGGACCTGTCCTACCTGCGTGATTACGGCCAGCGCAACCAGCTCCTGGATCTCAGCACGGTGAACATCAACACTGACGCTTTTGACAAGTCCCTCCTGCCTTCCGGCCAGATCAAGGGCAAGACCTTCGGTATCCCCACCAGCACCAACGCCTTCGCCGTCTACTACGATCCGGCCAAGCTCGCCGCTGCCGGTGTTGCAGAGCCTGACGGCAGCTGGACCTACAAGGAATTCCACGAATTCATGACCGAGGTGGGGACAAAGAGCAACGGCGCCTTCTATGGTGGCGGCGATTACACGGCCGTCTGGTGGATGTTCAACATCTGGCTGCGCCAGAACAACATGGAAGCCTTCACCGAAGACGGAAAGCTCGGCTTCAGCAAGGACGACCTCAAGAAGTGGTGGAGCCAGCCCGCAGAACTGCGCGGTACGCCGGCCATGATCCCTGAAGAGCGCGTCACCCAGCTCCTGCCCAAGTCAGCCTTCGGTTCCAACGCCACGGCCAGCGAGGTCACGTGGGATAACTTCATGGCGGGTTACCTCGCGGACAGCGGCGCCCAGGAGCTCAAGCTGGTTCCTGTTCCCTCCGATGATCCGGACAACCTGGGCCTGTTCCTGAAGCCGTCCATGCTGATGGTGGCCAGCGCCAAGACCGAGTACAAGGACGCCGCCGCGCGGTTCATCGACTTTATGGTCAACGATCCCGAGGTGGGCCAGATCTTCAAGACCTCCCGCGGTGTTCCGGCGTCCAAGACCCAGCGTGACGGCACCACCTTCGAAGGCACTGACAAGCTCGTTGTGGATTACGAAAAGTCCATCGAGAAGTACCTGAAGGACGCGCCGGAGCCGCCCATCGTTGGATTCGGCACCCTGGAAGCCTCTTTCAAGCGCATTGCCTCGGACATGAACTACGGCAAGCTGGACATCAATGGCGCCGTTGACGCTTGGTTCAAGGAAGCCGAAGACATCATCAAGCAGAACGCCTGATTCCGGCGTTCACGACTGACGGAATGAACCTGTGACACAAACCCAATCTGTGAGCAGGCGTTCGCCCGCTCCCTCGCTGCCGCGCAAGTCGCGGCAGCGGGGAGTGGACACCCGCGCCGGTTACACCTTCCTGCTGCCTTGGATGCTGGGCTTCTTCGCCCTCACCGCAGGGCCGATGATCGCATCGCTGTACCTGTCCTTCACCAACTACAACCTCTTCGAACCGCCCAAGTGGATCGGCATGGACAACTACGTCTCGCTGTTCCAGGACGACAGGTTCATGCAGTCGGTGGGCGTGACCGTCAGCTACGTGGTCTTTGGTACCCCGCTCAAGCTGGCCGCGGCCCTCGCCGTGGCCATGCTCCTGAACAGCAAGCGCCGGGGCCAGGGGTTCTACCGTTCAGCGTTCTACGCCCCGTCCCTGATCGGTGCGTCTGTTTCCATCGCCATCGTCTGGAAGGCCATGTTCGGCGATTCCGGTCCGGTGGACCAGGGGCTGTCCTTCTTCGGGATCAACCTGGGCGGCTGGGTGGGCAACCCCTCCATGACCATGCCCATGTTCGTCCTGCTGACCGTGTGGCAGTTTGGCGCTCCCATGGTCATCTTCCTCGCCGGCCTCAAACAGATCCCGGGCGAACTCTACGAGGCGGCATCCATGGACGGCGCCGGCCCCATCCGCAAGTTCTTCAACATCACCTGGCCCATGCTCTCCCCGGTGATCTTCTTCAACCTGCTGATGGAAACCATCCACGCCTTCCAGATCTTCAATTCGGCCTACATCATCTCCAACGGTGAAGGCGGCCCGGCCGGCTCCACCCTCTTCTACACCCTCTACCTGTACCTGCGGGGCTTCAGCGATTTCCGGATGGGCTACGCCTCAGCGATGGCCTGGCTCCTGCTGATCGTTGTGGGCATCCTGACCCTGATCATCTTCCGCACGTCCAAGTCCTGGGTCCACTACAGCGGTGATTCGAAATGACAACCACGGCAACACCCACGCAGTCCGCCCCGGAATCCGCGGCAGGCACCTACAACCCGAAGTCTGAAACGGGCCTGGCCAAGGGCATCAAGAGCGCCATCTTCCACATCGTGGCCATCGGCCTGGTCTGCATCGTGCTGTACCCGGCGCTGTGGATGATCGCCTCGTCCTTCAAGCCAAACTCGGAGATCGGCGGCTCCAACACCGCCCTGTGGTCCAGCAACTTCAGCATGGACAACTTCGTCACCGCCATGGAGGGCATCGGCGGCGTCTCCACCATGACGTTCTTCACCAACTCCCTGATCCTGGCCGTTGGTGCCGTGGTGGGAACCGTGCTCTCCGCCAGCATCTCCGCCTATGCCTTCGCCCGGATCAACTTCCCCGGCCGTGGCGTCTTCTTCGGCCTGATGATCGCCACGCTCCTGCTGCCGTTCCACGTTGTGATCATCCCGCAGTACATCGTGTTCCAGCAGCTCGGGTTCGTGGATACCTACATCCCGCTGCTGATCGGCAAGTTCCTGGCAGCCGACGCGTTCTTCGTCTTCCTGATGGTCCAGTTCATGCGTGGACTGCCGGCGGAACTGGACGAGGCCGCAAGGATCGACGGCGCCGGGCACGTCCGGATCTTCGGTTCCATCATGCTTCCCCTGATGAAGCCGGCGCTGATTTCCACGTCCATCTTCAGCTTCATCTGGAGCTGGAACGACTTCCTGGGTCCCCTGCTGTATCTGAACACCCCGGAGAAGTACCCGCTGCCGCTGGCACTGCGCCTGTTTGTGGACCAGACCCAGAGCTCGGACTATGGCGCCATGATCGCCATGTCCGTCCTGGCCCTGATGCCCGTGCTGATCTTCTTCCTGATCTTCCAGCGGTACATTGTTGAAGGAGTCTCCACCCAAGGCCTCAAGGGCTGAGGACAGACAGAAAATGAGCACCATGGACACCTCAAACCGCACGCCGGACAGCAGCGACCGGGCCCCGGTCAACAAGTTCGCACTCTTCGCCGAAACCCTGCTCACCGGCGTTGTGGTCCTGGTGCTTTCCCTTCCCCTGATCACGATGCCCGCCGCTTATGCGGCGGGCATCGCCCACCTTAAGCGCCACCTCGACGGCCGGGACGATTCCATCCGCAGCCTCTGGGACTCCTTCAGGGCTGCGCTTCCCGGCAGCTGGAAAGCCGGATTCGTGACGGCGGCAGCCGCCGTCGTGATTGTGGTCAACCTGCTTCTGGCCTGGGTGGGGCAACTGCCCGGCCAGGACGTCATCCTGCCCGTCACGCTGGTGGTGGCAGCTTCCTGCGCGGTGCTGCTGCTGCGGACTGCCACCGCCTGGTCCCTCCCGAACGGCCTTCCCGCCGTTGAAAAAGGAATGAACCACGACGGCGGCACTTCCGTCCAGCGCACAGGCGGCGCCGCGGTATGGCGGGAAGCCTTCGAAACGGGCAAAGCCGCCAGCACCGGAGACTGGACAGGCTCCGTGCTCCTGGTGGCCGCGCTCTTTATGGCAGCCGTGTTTGTCTGGATGCTGCCGGCGCTGTTCGTGGTGGTTCCGGGGACACTGGTCCTGGCCTCGGCCGCCGTCGAATTCAGGGCACGCAACCGGGCAGGCGGCTAGGCAACACACGTGTCCTCACACGAGCCCGCAACCCCCGAGAACCCAGCTCTTACAGATATTCCAGGGCCTCCCGCACCAGGCCTTCCAGCCACCAAACCCCAGGCGCAGTCCCGCTGGTACCAGCTCCTGGGCAGCCGCAACTACAGGCTGTTCCTGCTGGTCCAGGTCACCGGCGGCATCGGCGTGTCCATGCAGCGGCTGGCCCAGGACTGGCTGATCCTGCAACTGACAGGAAGCCCCGCCGCGGTGGGCCTGGCCGTTGCGCTGCAGTTCCTCCCCATGCTGGTGGTGGGTCCGTTGAGTGGCCTGGTGGTGGACATGTTCCCCAAGCGCCGGATCATGCTGGTGTGCCAGGTGATCGCCGGAGCACTTGCCCTGACACTGGCCATCTGGGCCGGAACAGGGACCATTCCAGTGCTTGCTGTCTACGCCAGCTGCGTGATCCTGGGACTCAGCTCCGCGATCGACAGCCCCACCCGGCAGGTATTCGTCAACGAGGTGGTGGGCGATGCCAGGCTGCGCCAGGCGATCGGACTCAACAACGCCATCATCCAGCTCGGCGCCATGGCGGGCCCGGCCCTGGGCGGCGTCCTCATTGCGCTTTATGGTTCCGCTGCCGCCTTTGCCTCCAACGCCGCGTTGTGCGTGCTGGTGCTGGTGCTGATCCTGGCCATCCGGACGGACCAGCTGCACCACAGCCCCGCAGCTGTCCGCGGACGCGGCCAGGTGCTGGCCGGATTCCGCTACGTTCGCGACAGGCCGCGGCTGCTGCTGATCATCCTGCTTGCCGGGCTGCTGGGCGCCTTCGGCATGAACGGCCCGGTGGTGCTCGCGGCTTTCGCGGACCAGGTGTGGCACAACGGCGCCGCGGGCTTCGGTATCTTCAACACCCTGAGCGCCTGTGGCGCCCTGGCCGGTGCCCTGGTGGCGGCGCGGCTCCATAGCTCCGGGCGGAAAACAATTGTGGTGGCGGCGGCGCTCTTTGGCCTGTCCCAGCTGGTGGCCGCACTCATGCCCACCGTTGAATCCTTTATGGTGCTGCTGGTGGTAGTGGGCATGATGACCCTGGTATTCCTGACGGCAGCCGCCACCACGGTCCAGCTGGAGACAGGTCCGGAAATCCGCGGCCGCGTGATGGCCCTCTACCTGCCGCTCCTTATGGGCGGCCATGCTCTGGGCGGTCTCCTGGCCGGCTGGCTCACCGAGGCCTTCGGCGTCCGGGAAGGACTGGTCACCACAGGTGCGCTGGGCATTCTCTCGGCTGCCGCCGTCGGGCTCCTGCTGTGGCGGAACGGGCAGAACGCGAAAATAGGTCAATCAAAATAACGCTGCCAGTTGGCACTGTGAAAAGATATTCCATGCCTCCGATGCAACTCTCCAGCAAACTCAGGAACGTCCGGTACGAACTGCGCGGGCCCGTCCTGCACGCGGCCCGGGCCATGGAGGCCGAAGGGCACCGCATCCTGAAGATGAACCTCGGAGACACAGCGCCTTTTGGCCTGGAAACTCCGGAGTCCGTGGTGGTGGACATGATCCACCACCTGCGCGGCGCCCAGGGGTACAGCGATTCCAAGGGCATCTTCTCTGCCCGGACAGCGATTTCGCAGTACTACCAGACGCGCGGGCTGATGCAGATCGGCGTCGAGGATATCTTCCTGGGCAACGGTGTCAGCGAGCTCATTTCCATGACCCTTCAGGCCTTCCTGGAAAACGGCGACGAAATCCTGATCCCTGCCCCGGACTATCCGCTGTGGACTGCCGCAGTGACGCTGGCCGGTGGAAAGGCTGTGCATTACCTCTGCGACGAGGAGGAGAACTGGTGGCCGGACATGGCGGACGTCGAGTCCAAAATCACCAGCCGCACCAAGGGGATTGTGATCATCAACCCCAACAACCCCACCGGAGCTGTGTATCCAAAGCGCATCGTGGAGCAGTTCGCGGATCTGGCCCGCAAGCACGATCTGGTGCTGTTCTCCGACGAGATCTATGAGAAGGTCCGCTACGGGGACGCGGAGCACATCCACACGGCCGCCGTCGCCGAGGACGTCTGCTGCCTGACGTTCAGCGGGCTCTCCAAGGCGTACCGGATGCCGGGCTACCGTGCCGGGTGGGTGGCAATCACAGGGCCGCTCGCGGCCACGGAGGCCTACCGGGAGGGCCTGGAACTCCTTGCCTCACTGCGGCTCTGCGCGAACGTCCCGGCACAGCACGCCATCCAGACCTGCCTGGGCGGCTACCAAAGCATCGAGGAACTTATCCGTCCCGGCGGCCGGCTGCGTGAACAGCGGGACCTGGCGCTGGAGCTGCTCACCGCCATCCCCGGTGTGACGTGTGTTCCGGCAGAGGGCGCCATGTACCTGTTCCCGCGGCTGGACCCGGAAATCTACCCGTTCGAAAGCGACGAGCAGTTTGTCCTGGACCTGCTGAAGGAACAGAAAATCCTGGTCTCGCACGGCACGGCGTTCAACTGGCCCCGGCCGGACCACTTCCGCTTTGTCATCCTGCCGTCCGTGGTGGATATCAGGGAAGCGGTACGCCGGATCGATGCGTTCCTGGCACAGTACCGGAAGGCAGCCGAACAGGACTGACGCCGGCGGCCCAGGGGAGGCCCAGCTCGCTGAAGGTGGAATGCGTGGCGGTGGCGCGTTCCACGGCGTCCTCGATGCCCGTCACTACGGCGTGCGCGGCGTCGCCCTCACCCAGCCATTGCACGTACTGCGGGTCAATAGGTGCGGGCAGGGGTGCCGTCCGGATGGCTTCGAGGACCAGCATGAAAGCGCCGCTGTCAGCGAGTGAGCTCAGCAGGGGAGTGCCGTTACGGCGGTGGGCCAGCAGGTTTTCAGTGAGGTCGTCGCGGCCGTATTTTTCCTCCACGGAGGTGCCGTCAACGGTGACCACCAGGCGGTCCTGCGTGTAGTGGAAAACGGCGGTACCACGGCTGCCCTGCAACGTTACGTACGGCTCCACCGGCTCCGCCATGCAGAGCGTGAGCGCACAGGTAACCGGCAGGCCCGTGACCGTCCGGATCCTGATCACCGAGGTGTCATCGGACTCAATGTCGTTGGCACGGAACAGTTCGGTTTCCACAGAGGCAACGTCCGCCGTCGTGCGTGCCCCCGCAATCCGCAGGGCAGTGGCCACGGCGTGCGCCAGCGGATTGGTTGCAACACCGTCCACCACGTCCACGCCGTCAATGGTGCGCTTGCCGGCCCAGCGCGAACGCTTGTAGTAGGCGCGGTCGCGCACCCACTTTCCGGTGGCGCCGATTCCGGTGAGCTCGCCGATCCGTCCGTCAGCCAGTAGATTTTCGATCGCCGCCAGGGCGTGTGAACCCATGCTTTGGAAGCCGATCTGCACTGCCTGGCCGGAGGCCGCAGCCGCATCCTGGAGCCGGTGGTAGTCAGCCAGCGAAGCCACGGGCGGCTTCTCCAGGTAGAGATCGGCACCCGAGGCGAGCGCGGCCAGGCCCAGCGGCGCATGGGTCTGGATGGGCGTGGACACAATAACGACGTCGAGCCCCGGAACTGCCGGCAGCAACTCGTCCAGGCTGCCGAACACTGCTGCTGTTTCCGGCACTTCTCCCGGTGCGGGCGGGTTGGGATCCGCAACTGCAACGAGTTCGACGGCGGACGCGGCCTGGAGGCGCCGGAGGTTGCCCAGGTGGTGGGCGCCGAAGCCGTGGACACCTACCAGCGCCACTTTTGCGGGTGCTGTTGCTGCTGGCTTTGACGGCGTTGTCATGGTGCTCCGGTTCTGCCCCTGGGGCGATGGATGGTGCTTAAAGGCAAGCATGGTAAACGCTTTCCAAGCTCCATAGTGCCCAAAGAAGGCGTCCCCGTCCACTTATGTAACGATTCAAAATACTCCTTGACGTTGTTCCCGGGCGTCCGACAGGATGTGGGAAAGCGATTTCTACGTGACCTATGCCACTGTCGCTGAAAATTCTGCAACGTTGGAGAAGAGGAAGGGGCAGCACCATGCTTCCAGGGACCTGGAGCGCCAAGGCCTATTCCTTCTTCGACACGCTGCTCTGGATCGCCTGCCTGAACATCCTGTGGATAGCTTTTACTGTCGCGGGCCTCGGCGTCCTGGGTGCAGGGCCGGCCACTGCGGCAGCCCACATCATGATCCGGAAGCGCATCCGCGGCGAGCTCGCACCGCTTTTCCGGAGCTTTCCGCGTGAAGTGCTGCGGAATTTCGTCAAGGCCAACGCCCTGGCGCTTCCGGTTATGGGAATAGCCGTGGCAATGGTCCTGAACTGGAACTACTTCTCCGGAAGCAGCGGAGTGCTTTCCAACATGCTGTCCCTGCTCACGCTGGTGGCCGGCGTACTTATGGCAGGCGCGCTGTGCTACCTGTTTCCGATGTTCGCCCGCTATGAGCTGGGGACAGTGCAGTACCTGCTGACATCATCCCGCTTTGCGTTCCGGCACCTTGCCGGCACCGTGATCCTGCTGTTCGTGACGGCCGCTGCGGTGTTTGCCAGCCAGGCGGTTCCTGGCCTGGTGCCGTTCTTCAGCATCGGCGCCTGGCTGTTCGTCACCGGCTGGCTTTGCGACAAATTCTTTACGGCAAACGATGAATCACTGGCCGACGCCGAAGCCGACGCCGACGCCGATGCCCGGCCGGTCCCGTCCCTGGGACACGCCGTTTCCCCTTACTGATCCAACAATCCAACCCCAACGAAGTGGAAGAGTACCCATGATCACTCGCAAAACCAGTCTGGCCGCCGCCGTCCTCACTGCGGCCGCCCTGACGCTGACCGCCTGTGGCGGCGGCGGAACACCCGCAGCCGCGGACCTCACGAAGGTCTCCATCATGGCGCCTTACCTGGAGGCACAGCCACCGGCCAGCGACGGTGCGGTCCACCAGAAGCTGGAGGAACTGACAGGCAAGGACATCGAGATCAGCTGGGTCCCGAACGCCTCCTACGGCGACAAACAGAACATCACCATGGCGTCGGATGACATCCCGCAGCTGATGGTCTTCACCACCAAGTCCTCGGCATTCATCAAGAACGCCGAGGCCGGTGCCTTCTGGGACCTGACGGACAAGCTGGAGAAGTACCCCAACCTGAAGACCAACACCCCGGAGGTCCAGGCGAACTCCAGCATCAACGGAAAGGTCTACGGCGTCTTCCGGGCCCGCTCAGCCATGCGCTCAGCCGTAATGTTCCGCCAGGATTGGCTGGACAAGCTGGGCCTTGAGGCTCCAAAGACCACCGAGGACCTCTACAAGGTAGCCAAGGCCTTCACGGAGCAGGACCCTGATGGCAATGGCCAGAACGATACCTACGGCATCACCATCCCCAAGTGGGGCGGCCTGGGCACCAACAGCCCGTACGACCTCATCGAGGAATGGTATGGGGCCGGAAACCGCTGGACGGAAAAGGACGGCAAGCTGGTTCCCAGCTTCGAAACCGACGAGTTCCTGGAAGCAAACGCGTTCGTCAAGAAGATGATCAGCGAGGGCCTGGTCAATCCGGACTTCGCCACGTTCGACCCCACCAAGTGGAACGAACCGTTCCTGAACGGCAAGGGCGGCATCATCATCGACGTCGACTCCCGCGTCAGCCAGATCATCAACCTTTTCAAGCAGACCAACCCGGCAGACTTTGAGAACAAGGTGGGATTCGTGGGCAACCTTGAAGGGCCCGACGGCGAACTCCACGCCCATCCAACCGACGGCTATGCGGGATTCATCGCTGCCTCCAAATCCCAGGTGCGCACCGAAGCGGAGCTGGACAAGGTCCTTGAGTTCCTCAACGAAATGAACTCCGAAGAAGTAGCCGTGCTGCTGAACAACGGCATTGAAGGCGTCAACTTCCAGGTGGTGGACGGCGCCGCTGCTCCCATCACACCGGAGACCCCCGAAGGCAAAGCTGTCAACACCGACGTCAAGAGCTACGCCCAGCTGGGCATCAACGTCCGCGGCAACAACTTCTACCTGCCCAAGCAGGCCTCCGAGTACGAACAGCAGGTTTACGACAAGCGCCTTGAAGTCACAGCCAACGACCTCAAGAGCGCCGTCTACAACCCGGCTGCCCCGTATGTCTCCGAAACCTACGTGTCCAAGGGCGCCCAACTGGACAACATCGTTTCCGATGCCCGGATCCAGTACCTCGCCGGCCAGATCGACGAGCAGGGCCTGAAGGACGCCATCAAGCTGTGGAACACCAGCGGCGGCGACAAGGTCAAGGAAGAGATCAACAAGCTGTGGCAGGAAAACAAGTAAGTGGCAACGCCCGTCATTGACGCCACCTCCGGGGAGCGGGTGCGGCCCTCCGCCCCCGCTCCCCGGAAACGGCGCGGCCTGGCCGTCCACCTGGCACATTACAAGTGGCTGTATGTGTTGCTGTTGCCCGGTGTGCTCTACTTTGCGGTGTTCCGCTACGCGCCCATGTACGGCGTGGTCATCGCGTTCAAGGACTACGTCCCGTTCCTGGGCATCAACGACAGTCCCTGGGTGGGCTTGCAGCACTTCCAGGATTTCTTCGCCAACCCGGACTTCGGGCGCCTGCTGGGCAACACCCTGATCCTGGCGTTCCTGAACCTTGGCATCGCCTTCCCGCTGACCATCATCCTGGCGCTGCTGCTGAACGAGGTACGGCTGTCCATCCTCAAGCGCACAGTCCAGACCCTGGTCTACATTCCGCACTTCCTGTCCTGGACGATCGTGGCCTCGCTGAGCTTCCTGCTCTTTGCGCTGGACATCGGCCCCATGTTCCACTTCATCAACGGGCTGCTGGGCACGGACATCGACTTCCTCTCAGACCCCGCCTGGTTCCGGCCGTTGATTGTGCTCCAGGAAATCTGGAAGAACACCGGCTGGGGCACCATCATCTTCCTTGCCGCGCTTGCCGGCGTGGACCAGGACCAGTACGAGGCTGCCATCATCGACGGCGCGGGCCGGTTCCGCAGGGTCTGGCACATCACCCTGCCCGGCATCCGGTCCACGATCATCGTCATGCTGATCCTGGCTATCGGCCAGATGCTCAACACCGGCTTCGAACAGATCTACCTGATGACCAACGCGTTGAACCGCGGTGTGGCGGACGTTTTTGACACGTACGTCTACTTCGTCGGCATCACCCAGGGCGCCTACTCCTATTCCACCGCTGTCGGACTGTTCAAGTCCCTGGTGGGAATCGTCCTGATCTTCGGGACCAACTGGGTGGCCAAGCGTTTCAACCAGAGCGGACTCTTCTAGATGAAAATCCACAACACTCCCGGCGGCAGGGTCTTTGACGCCGCCAACTACGTTTTCCTCGCCGCGATCGGCATTATTACGCTGCTGCCTTTTGTGTACGTTTTCGCGGGGTCATTCGCGAACGAAGCGGAGATCACGCGGAGGGCGTTCTTCGTCTGGCCCGAGCAGTTCTCCTTCGCGTCCTACGAATACATCTTTTCCACGCCGTCGTTTGTGCGGGCGCTGGTCACTACGGTGCTGGTCACCGCCGTCGGAACAGTGGTCCAGCTGATCTTCACCGTCACCATGGCCTACCCGCTGGCCAAACGGAACCTGCGCGGCCGCCAGCTGATCCTGTCCCTGGTGGTCTTTGCCATGGTCTTCTCCGGCGGAATGATCCCCACCTTCCTCCTGGTTAAGGAACTGGGGCTGCTCAACTCCTACTGGGCGCTGATCCTGCCCGCGGCCATCAACCCGTTCAGCCTGATCATCATCAAGAACTTCTTCCAGGAACTCCCCGCGGAGCTTGAGGAATCCGCCAAGATGGACGGCGCCACGGAAGTAGGGATCCTCTGGCGGATCATCCTGCCGCTGTCCAAGCCGGTCCTGGCAACGTTCGCGCTGTTCTACGCGGTGGGCATCTGGAACGACTTTATGTCGCCCCTGCTCTATCTCAGTGACAACAGCAAGTGGACGCTGCAAATGTACCTGCGCCAGGTCACCGCGGCCTCGGACCTCCTGGGCACCGGCGACGTGGACCCCAACTACATCCCGCCGGCCCAAGGCATCAAGTTCGCCGTGATCGTTGTTGCAACCCTGCCCATCCTGCTCTTTTATCCCTTCCTGCAGAAGCACTTCGCCAAGGGCATGTTGATCGGCTCGGTCAAGGGCTGAAGATTAAGGACCATTCCATGAAGATCCTGATTGCCGGCGATTCGACCGCCGCAAACTGTCCCACGCACGAATACCCCATGAGCGGCTGGGGAGCCCAGCTGGCCCCGCACGTCTTCACCTGGGCCGCTGTGCACAACTACGCCAAGGGCGGGGCTTCCACGGAGTCCTTCCGGGCGGAGGGGCTCTGGCACCAGTTGATGCCGCTGGCCGGCGTGGGGGACGTCGTGCTCATCCAGTTCGGCCACAACGACCAGAAGTTCCCGCACCTGGCCGCCCGCACCGGGTATGCGGACAACCTCCGGCGGATGGTTGCCGAAGTGAAATCCAAGGGCGCGGCACCCATACTCTGCACCTCCGTGGCGCGCCGGCTCTTCAGCGGCGGGAAACTGGAACCGACGCTGGGAGAGTATCCCGCCGTCGTGCGTGAAGTGGCTGCGGAACAGGGCACCTTGCTGATTGACCTCAACGCCTGGACCAGCGAACGGTACATGCAACTGGGGGAGGAGGGGTCCCGGGAGATGTTTGTGCATCTTGAGCCGGGCGCCCACGGGCATTGGGCCGGCGGCCTGGAGGACAACACGCACTTTTCCGTGGCCGGGGCGAAGGCAGTCGCCGCGTACGTGGCCGGGCAGCTTGCCTTGCTTGGATACGGTCCCCGTGGCTGAGGTTCTGTACAACAACGCCTTGTCCGGGCCGGAGGACATCCGGGGCTGGGTAGCGGAGGGGCCGGTTGCGGCGTCAATTGACAAGACGGCGGACGGTTCTGCCCTGGAGCTGCGCGGCACCCTGGACGACGCCGAACACGGCGACCACGCGCACTGGACCCTCTGGTGCCCCACGGCGTTCCCGGACCACATCCGTATCCGGTGGGAGTTCCGGCCATTGGAAGAGCCCGGCCTGGCCATGTTGTTCTTCGCCGCGAACGGCCAGGACGGCAAGGACCTGTTCTCGCCGGGACTGGCTCAACGGACCGGCTACTACCCGCAGTACCACTCGGGGGACATCGACGCCCTCCATGTCTCCTACCTGCGCCATAAATACGAACAGGAGCGGGCCTTCCGGACCTGCAACCTGCGCAAGAGTTCCGGGTTTGAGCTCGTTGCCCAAGGCGCCGATCCGTTGCCGCCGGCCGCTGATGCCGTGGGGTTCTACGGCATGGAAGTCGTCAAGGACGGTCCGCGCGTTTCCTTCAGCATCAACGGGCTGCAGCTGTTCAACTGGGAAGACACCTCCGGAAAGGTCCTGGGTGCCGGCTACCTCGGCTTCAGGCAGATGGCACCGCTCCGGGCCGCCTACCGGAACCTTGTAGTGGAACGGCTGTAGCCCCGGGGACATGCAAAGCGGCCCGATCACAGGGCACCCAGGAATGGGGCGGGTGGATATGCTGGCCTTGGCCCGCGTCCCGGGCGCCACGAACTTTGGGGGAGACTCATGGATGCTGCTCATCTGAATACCGCCGTGCTGATCCTGGTGGGTGCCGCCGTCTTCTTCTACGTCCTTTACGGCGTGGTTAAGGCGGCAACCCGGGACGGCATTATCGCAGCCAGGCGGCTGATGGACAAGGATGAGGCCCAGGCCCGGAGCCTGCCTGACGCCTAGTAGCCTGCGGGAGCGTATCCACCATCGCTGCCAAGACCCCTTCCCCAACTTATGGAACCGCGCTCGAAATTCTGGAGGCACCCGGATTTGTCCCAACGGCAATACTCCGGGCTTATCGGGTATCCCAGGGATCCGTTTTCGGCCCCCCGGCTGCGCCACTGGATCTCGATGCCGCCACGTACCGGCCAAGCGCCGAGGCCAGGAGCCCAATACATCTTTCCGTTGGCAAACTGCTGGTAGCAGCCACCGGCCCGCAGACCGCATTGCTCTGCGGAAACGCGTGGAGCGCCCAAGTAAGGCATGTACCTTAGAAACTTCGCGCCGATGGCGCCTGCAGTCAGCTGTGTCCCTGTGGTCGCGCTCCAGGCCAGGTATGCCCCACTCTGGAAGCGTTGGTAGCAGATGGGTTCCTGGCACTCTTCAGATGACAACGGATAGCCCAGGGCGCCTCGTTCGCCGCCCATTGAAGACCAGATGGTCTGGATACCTCCTCGAATGTAGGACGGCCCAACAACCGGGGCCCAATACATTCGGCCATAGGTCATGGCCTGGGTGCAGCCGCCGCCGGTCAAACCGCATTGTTCGTCTGCCGCAGGCCACGCCCTCCATGAACCGAAAGCGCCTATAGCTCCCGCCATGGTGAAGGTGCCGGCCGGTGATGCATACACCGTGGCCCTATCAAATTTTTGCCGGCATCCAGCGTCGGAACAAGCGGTATCGGCGTAAGGGAGGCCCAATTTCGTCTGGTTGGCCAGGAAATACGGCAAGACACCCCCACGGACAACGCTCGGCCCATCAGCGCCTCGCGAATACAGCAAGCCGTCTTCGAACTGCTGCGTACAAAAAGCATCGGAGCACGTTGCCTTATCAACAGGCCAGCCGAGGGGAGGCGACAATGTTGTCTGGCGATAATAGCTCCAGAACCTGCCGGTCAGCAGCACGCCTTGCTCGGCGCCCCGCACGTAGACAGTGCCTCGCTGGAAGGGCTGCTGACAATTCAAGTCCTCGTCGCAAGCGGGCCAATCGGTGGGAAACCCTGCCGCCTCGCCAAACATGCCACCGTTCTTGTTCCAGGTGATGTACGTTTCGCCTATAACGCTGATGGCCTGGTAATAAGCCGCAGGTACATACAATCCACCCGACGTGAATGTTTTCCAACACGGAAAGTTGCCGTTAAGGCATGTGGTGGCGCCGGTTGGCGCGCCGAGTTCGTTTGACAGGCCGGAATAGGCGTGGGTGATTTCCCGTTCGGCCAGCTGCAACGGCGAAAGCGGCGTCGGCGTCGGAGTAGGCGTGCGGGTCGCTGTCGGTGCCGGTGTTGGTGCAGGTGTTGTTGTAGTGGTTGCTAATGCCGTTGTGGCGGCGGTCGCCGCTGGCGTGGAGAGTGCCGCTGCAGAATCCGGGATGGCGGGCGGTCCCGAGGTGACGCTGGGGCTTGGGGCAGGTGACGGAAGAGGAGCTGCGAGCGCGCTTCCGGTCCCCACCAAGGCCACGGACAGGGCGCACGCCACCACCGCCACGTACCTCTTCAGTGTGTACTTAAACGGCGCACTTTTTGTTCGGCGACCTGATCCAACCATGACATGACCCACGAATCCCCCTCTTCGGGGGATTTCATCGGTTCCCCAGCACCTGCCGAATATTCTCACAAGACGGAACGCACGTCCATGGGTAGTGGCAGGGAGAGCTGTGCCCGGGTCAGGCTGTAGCCACAGCCGCCGTCAAGACGTAGTCTTCGGACCATGGCTGCATCCGGGGGTATGGCTCATCGCGTGGTTCCTTCAGCCGTGGTGGCCGTGGTGTTTCCGCTGCTCCTGCTCACTGCCGCCTGCGGCCAGGCCCCGCAGGTTGCCGCTGCGCCGTCAATGACCGGGGGGCTATCGCCGGGTACATCCCCGGCACCGGTTCCGCCTGTGCCGGCGGCCCCCGCAATGGACAGCCAGGATGATTGCCTGGCAGAAGGCGGGGAGGTTCTGAAGGGGGCCGATCCCTTGCTCTGCCAGTACTTCACATCCGGCGCGATGACCCCGTCCTCTGTCCGGACTGGTCCCGGAGCGGACTCCGGCACTTACGCCATCAGATTCGCCGGCGTAGAGTCCGACCGGATTATGACGGTCCGGATCCCTTGTGCGTCCTACGCCGTGGAAGTGGATATCGACGGCGGGACCGTCACCCCCGATCCATCAACGCTGGAGAGTGTTGTGGAAAACTGCAGTTTTCCGTGGGACATGGAACAGGAACGCATGGCGGGTTACCTCAAAAAGCCCCTCCAGGTTGCCGAGACGGACTCCGGCATCACGCTGAGCAACCCCGAGTGGGGGATTTCCCTGCTGCGGACCCCTTATGAGGCGACGTGAAGGCCACGAAGCTGCTGCGGATCGTTGCAACCGTAATGGTTCCGCTCGTTTTGGGTGGCTGCGGAGCCCAACGGCAGCAACCCGAGCCAACTCCGGGGTCGTCGGACCGCTGGCATGTCTTCGTCTCCGGGCCCCGCGGCGATGAGAGCCGCATAGAACCTTGCCTCAAGGACGCCGCCATTGACGAGGCGATCCAGACCCTGGACCTGCCTTCCACGCACCTGGGTATCAAACTGCAAAAGTCTGCAGGGGAAGAAGACGCCCGCCGCATCGCTGAGTGCCTGACCGGAAACCTGGAGAGCGGCGAAGTCAGTATCGGGAGCCCGGCGCGCCGATGATCCGGCCCCTCAACCGGGCTCCTAGCCCTTGACGGTGCTTTGCCTGACCACCAGTTCGGGCGTGAAGACCACCGACCGGTGCTTGTGTTCGCCCACGTTGCCGTTGTTTTCCTCGACCAGCAGCTCAATCGCTGTACGGCCCAGGGCCTCGGTGGGCTGCCGGATCGAGGAGAGGGGAACGACGGCGGAAACGGCGAAGTCGATGTCGTCATAACCGATCAGCGCGGTGTCCTCAGGAATCCGAACCGTGTGCATCATGGTCAGGGACTGCATCACGCCAAGGGCCAGGAGATCGTTCGCGCAGAAGATTCCGTCCGGCAGGCCGCCGTCGCCCCGTTCCACCAGGCTGTTCCCCACTGTGCGCCCGGCAAGGACGGACTGCCCTGCTGCTTCCAGGATCTCCAGGGTTGCCTCCGGTACTTCGGCCACCGCGCGCCGGGCGCCCTCGAGGCGGTCCGCCACCTGGTGGATGGTGAGGGGGCCGCCCACAAATGCCAGACGACGGCGGCCAATGTCCAACAGGTGCCGCGCAGCCAGGTACCCTCCGGCGTCGTCATCCACTGAAACAGAACTGAATCGTGACTCATCGGCGCGACGGTCCACCAGCACCGTGGGAACTCCGCGCTCGCGGAGCTGGTCCAGCCTGTCGATGACATCGCCCACCGGGGAGATCAGCAGGCCTTGGACCCGCTGCTCCTGGAAGAGGTCTATGTAATGGGATTCCCGTTCGGCATTGTGTCCGCTGTCGCCCAGGAGTACGGCGCTTCCGCTCAGCGCGGCAGCATCCTCCGCGGACCGGACAACTGAGGTGAAGAAGGGGTTTCCCACGTCCAGCACAATCAGGCCGATGGTCCGGCTCTGCCCGGCCCGCAGCTGGCGTGCCGCGTCATTGCGGACGAAGCCCAGGTCATCGATGGCCTGGAGGACGCGCACCTTGGTCCGTTCAGACACCCGGTCCGGGTAGTTGAGCACGTTGGAAACAGTGCCCACGGCTACGCCGGCATGGTTGGCTACGTCCTTGATACTTGCTGTGCGACTCATGGTCCTCCACCGTTAACTGCCTGCAATGCCACGTTTCTTTTCCGGTAAGGGCAAGACGGCGGCAGTGCTTGACACCTGCTCGAATTCAAGAGTACTTTGAATCGTAACAATGAAACGATTCAAAGAATGGAAAGTTCAGGTGAGCCGCAGATGCGCGTGTGTTTCCGCTCCACGGTAAACCCGGCACTGATTCCGGAGTACCGCCGTCGGCACGCAGAAGTGTGGCCGGAGATGCTTCGGGAGCTCAAGGCTGCCGGCTGGAACAATTACTCGCTCTTCCTCGCAGATGACGGCCTGCTGGTGGGCTACGTCGAATGCGATGACTTTGACGCGGTCCGTGCCCGGATGGCGCTGACGGAAGTCAACGCCCGGTGGCAGGCGGAAATGGCAAAGCTCTTTGCGGACACGGCGCAGGCGCCGGACGAAGGTTTCCAGGTCCTCGAAGAAGTCTTCAACCTTGAGGACCAGCTGGCCGCCGCAGGCTAGGCGGAACTCCAGCAACACAGCATTTCCCAGCACAGCATTTCAGCAGCACAGACTAACCCCAGAACCCGGAAAGAACCCACACAATGAATGACGTAGCAACGGCGCTGGCAAGACTTGAAGGACTCGCGATCGAGGTGCCCTCGTGGGCGTATGGGAATTCAGGAACCCGGTTCAAGGTGTTCGGTACGCCCGGTACGCCCCGGACCGTCCAGGAGAAGCTGGCGGATGCGGCGAAGGTCCACGAGCTGACCGGCCTGGCCCCCACGGTTGCGCTGCATATCCCGTGGGACAAGGTGGAGGACTACGCCGCCCTGCGGGAGTATGCCGCGGGCTTGGGCGTTGGCCTGGGAACCATCAACTCGAACACCTTCCAGGACGATGAGTACAAGTTCGGTTCGCTGACTTCTTCCAACGCGGCTGTGCGCCGCCGCGCGATCGAACACCACCTGGACTGCATTGAGATCATGAACGCCACAGGGTCAAAGGACCTGAAGATCTGGCTGGCGGACGGCACCAATTACCCGGGCCAGGATGACCTGCGCGGCCGCCAGGACCGCCTGGCGGAGTCCCTGCAGGAGATCTATGCCGCGTTGGGTGATGAGCACCGGCTGGTCCTGGAGTACAAGTTCTTCGAGCCGGCTTTTTACCACACGGACGTGCCGGACTGGGGCACGTCCTACGCCCAGACGCTTGCCCTGGGCGAGAAGGCGTTCGTCTGCCTGGACACCGGCCACCACGCGCCGGGCACCAACATCGAGTTCATCGTGATGCAGCTCCTGCGCCTGGGCAAGCTGGGTTCCTTCGACTTCAACTCGCGTTTCTACGCCGACGACGACCTTATTGTGGGTGCCGCCGATCCGTTCCAGCTCTTCCGCATTATGTATGAGGTCATCCGGGGCGGCGGGTTCGGCAAGGACTCCGGCGTGGCCCTGATGCTGGACCAGTGCCACAACCTGGAAGAAAAGATTCCGGGCCAGATCCGCTCCGTGCTGAATGTCCAGGAAATGACCGCCCGGGCATTGCTGGTGGACACCGCGGCGCTGGAAGAAGCCCAGCGTGCCGGGGACGTCCTGGCCGCCAACGGTATTTTCAACGACGCGTTCTACACCGACGTCCGCCCCGCCTTGGCGCAGTGGCGCGAATCCCGCGGCCTGCCCGCGGACCCGATGGCCGCTTTCAAGTCCAGCGGCTACCAGAAGATGATCAACGAAGACCGCGTGGGCGGTCACCAGGCCGGATGGGGCGCATAAATAGCCATGAACATTCAGAACACTGCTAACAACACTGTTGAAGAGCTGATTTCCCGGTCCAACCGCCTCGGCGCGGACAAGCGGAACACGAATTTCGCCGGCGGCAACACCTCGGCCAAGGGTACGGAGAAGGACCCGGTCACGGGTGAGGACGTCCAGCTGCTCTGGGTCAAAGGTTCCGGTGGAGACCTCGGCACCCTGAAGGCGCAGAACCTGGCGGTGCTCCGCCTGGACCGGCTTAACGCGCTCAAGGGCGTTTACCCCGGCGTCGAACGTGAAGACGAAATGGTGGCCGCCTTCGATTACTGCCTGCACGGCAAGGGCGGCGCAGCGCCGTCGATCGATACCGCCATGCACGGGCTGGTGGACGCTGCACATGTGGACCACCTGCACCCGGATTCCGGTATTGCGATTGCAACAGCTGTTGACGGCGAAGCCCTCACCAAGCAGATTTTCGGCGAGAAGGTCGTCTGGGTGCCGTGGCGCCGTCCCGGCTTCCAGTTGGGGCTGGACATTGCGGCCATCAAGGAAGCCAACCCGCAGGCGATCGGCACCATCCTGGGCGGGCACGGCATTACTGCCTGGGGTGGGACCAGCGAGGAATCAGAGGCCAACTCGCTGTGGATCATCGAGCAGGCCGAAAACTTCATCGCGGAGAACGGCAAGGCCGAGCCCTTCGGTGCAAAGCTCCCCGGCTACGGCGCGTTGCCTGAACCGGAGCGCCTGGCCAAGGCCGCCGCGCTGGCCCCGGTAATCCGTGGCCTGGCTTCTGCTGACAAGCCGCAGGTAGGCCACTTCACCGACGACCCCCGCGTGCTGGAGTTCCTGGAGTCCGCGGAGCACCCCCGCCTGGGCGCCCTGGGCACATCCTGCCCGGACCACTTCCTGCGCACCAAGGTCAAGCCCCTGGTCCTGGACCTGCCTGCGGACGCCTCCATCCAGGACTCGATCGCCCGGCTGCACGAACTGCACGCCGAATACCGCAAGGACTACCAGGCGTACTACGACAGGCACGCGGACGAAAGCAGCCCCGCCATGCGCGGCGCCGATCCGGCAATTGTGCTGGTTCCCGGCGTCGGCATGTTCAGCTACGGCAAGGACAAGCAGACCGCGCGTGTGGCCGGCGAGTTCTACATCAACGCGATCAACGTGATGCGCGGCGCCGAGGCCATCTCCACCTATGCCCCGATCGAGGAATCGGAGAAGTTCCGGATCGAGTACTGGGCGCTGGAGGAAGCCAAGCTCGCCCGCATGCCCAAGCCCAAGTCCCACGCCACCCGCATTGCCCTGGTGACGGGCGCGGCGTCCGGCATCGGCAAGGCCATTGCCACACGGCTCGCCGCGGAAGGCTCGTGCGTGGTGATCGCGGACCTGAACCTGGAGAATGCGCAAAAGGTCGCCGAAGAACTCGGCGGACCGGACGTTGCCATCGGTGTCCAGGCCGACGTGACGGATGAAGACCAGGTCGCCGCCGCCATTGACGCCGCCGTGCTGGCGTTCGGTGGCCTGGACCTGGTGGTCAACAACGCCGGCCTGTCCATCTCCAAGCCGCTGCTGGAGACCACTGAGAAGGACTGGGACCTGCAGCACAACGTCATGGCCAAGGGCTCGTTCCTGGTGGCCAAGGCCGCCGCGAAGGCCATGATCGCGCAGGGCCTGGGCGGGGACATCATCTACATCTCCTCGAAGAACTCGGTGTTCGCCGGGCCGAACAACATTGCCTACTCGGCCACGAAGGCAGACCAGGCCCATCAGGTCCGCCTGCTGGCAGCCGAGTTGGGCGAGCACGGCATCCGCGTCAACGGCATCAACCCCGACGGCGTGGTCCGCGGTTCCGGAATCTTCGCCGGCGGCTGGGGTGCCAAGCGCGCCGCTGTGTACGGCGTTGATGAAGAGAAACTGGGCGAGTACTACGCACAGCGGACCCTCCTCAAGCGCGAGGTCCTGCCCGAGCACGTGGCCAACGCCGCCGCCGTCCTCACCAGCAACGAACTGTCCCACACCACGGGCCTGCACATCCCGGTGGACGCCGGCGTCGCAGCCGCTTTCCTGCGGTGAGCACCACCGGTGCCGGTGTCGACGGCGGCAGGGTGTTTGCCGCCGTCGACATCGGTGCATCGTCAGGCCGTGTCATCCTGGGCCGGGTTAAGGGCCATAAAAAGGACACGGACGACGGCGGCCCGGCAGTTGATCTGCAGGTGGTCCACCGTTTCCCCAACGGCGTGGTGGAGCTCGACGGCGGGCTGCGCTGGGATTTCGACTCACTGTTTGCGGAGGTGCTCAAGGGCCTGGCCACGGCAGCGGAAACCGCCGCGGAAGCCGGGGAGAGCATCGCCAGCATCGGCATCGACACCTGGGCGGTGGACTATGGCCTGGTCAATAAGGCGGGCGAACTCGTAGCCCAGCCCTTCAGCTACAGGGACGGCCGCAGCGCATCCGCCGTCGAACGCGTCCATTCGGTCCTCGATCCGGAACGCCTCTACGCCACCACGGGCCTGCAGTTCCTGCAGTTCAACACCATCTACCAGCTGGCCACTGAGCAGGACCTCGACGGCGTCCAGGCCCTGCTCATCCCTGACCTGATCGCCTTCCTCCTGACGGGACAACGCCGGACGGAGGCCACCAATGCCTCCACCACCGGGTTGTTCGACGCCGTCGCGGGGGAGTGGGCCAGCGAGTTCTTTACCGCGCTGGGCCTGCGGGAGGACCTGTTCCCGCCGCTGATCCAGCCGGGCGAAACGGTGGGCACTATCCTGCCTGGGATCGCTGAAAAGACCGGCCTGGCGCCGCAAACAGCCGTTGTGGCCGTGGGCTCACATGACACCGCCTCGGCTGTGGCGGCGGTCCCCGCGGAAACAGAAAACTTCGCCTACATTTCGTCCGGCACCTGGTCCCTGGTTGGCGTGGAACTTCGCCACCCGGTGCTGACTGAGGCCAGCCGGCAAGCCAATTTCACCAACGAGCGCGGAGTGGACGGCACCATCCGCTACCTGCGCAACGTGGGCGGGCTGTGGCTGCTGAGCGAATGCCAACGTGAATGGGCGGCCCGGCACGGTGAAGAGGTGCCGCTCCCTGAGCTGCTGGAAGACGCAGCAGCGCTTCCAGCGGGCGGTCCCCAGGTCAACGCCGACGATCCGGCGTTCATCGCCCCGGACGGGATGCCGGAACGCATCCGCGCTGCTGTTCGCGCGTCCGGCGGGGAGCTGGCCGACGATCCTGCCGCCATCACACGGTGCATTATGGACAGCCTCGCCGCCGGATACGCCAGGACCATTTCCGACGCTGAACGGCTGTTCGGTAGCACCGTAGAGGTGGTGCATGTGGTGGGCGGTGGATCCCAGAACCGGCTGCTGTGCCAGCTCACGGCAGAGGCGACGGGCAAGACGGTGATCGCCGGCCCGGTGGAGGCAACCGCGCTGGGGAACGTGCTGATCCAGGCGCGTGCCGCCGGGCACGTGAACGGGAACCTGCGTGAACTGCGGCGGTTGATCAGGCCAGCGGAACCGCTGCTATTACGCCCCGTGGCGCCCGCTGTGCCCGGGCACGCGGCGCTGGCAGACTGAGTCCCAGCACCGCACGAACACCCACGCCTTCGTCGTAACAGGAACGGAAGCCATGCCCCTTTTTGACCTGCCCCTGGAAAAGCTCCGCGACTACACCTCCCCGGTGGCGCCGCCGTCGGGGTTCAAGGAATTCTGGGACCGGACCATTGCCGAGGCCCGGGAATTTCCGCTGGCGGCCACGTTCGAGCCGGTGGAAAATTACCTTGCCGTGATCGACACCTTCGACGTCACGTTCGCCGGATTTGGCGGCGCGCCCGTCAAAGGCTGGCTGCACCTGCCGGCCGGGCGCGATTCAGGCGCGGAACTGCCCGTGGTGGTGCAATACGTGGGTTATTCCGGCGGCAGGGGATTGGTCAACCAGGAGACCAAGTGGGCCCAGGCCGGCTACGCGCACTTCATCATGGACACGCGCGGGCAGGGCTACGGCGGGACCAGCGGTGCCACGCCGGACCCGCATTCTTCCGCCGGCGATGTCGCTTTTGCGGGCCTGATGACCAGGGGAGTGGGCCACCAGGACGACTACTACTACCGCCGCGTCTACGTGGACGCGTTCCGGGCGATCGAAGCAGCGCAGTCCCACCCCGCCGTCGATCCTTCCAAAGTGGTGCTGCACGGCATCAGCCAGGGCGGCGGCATTGTGGTGGCTGCTGCGGGGCTGGTGGCCGGAAGGCTCGACGGCGTGGTGGCGGCACTTCCCGACGTCCCGTTCCTGCAGGACTTTCCCCGCGCCATCGACATCACCCCGCGCGGACCGTATCCGGAGATCGCCGGATTCCTGGCCAGACACCGGGACCGCTATGAGGCGATCCTGCAGGTGTTGAACTATTTCGACGGCGTCAACCTGGGCAGATGGGCCACCGCGCCGGCGCTGTACTCGGCCGCGCAGATGGATGACATCTGCCCGCCGTCGACGGTGTTTGCCAGCTTCAACGCCTATGGAACCGGAATTCCAGGCACCGCCCCAACCGGCGGGATCCCGGCCAAGGACATCGAGGTTTACCGCTTCAACAACCATGAAGGCGGTCAGGAACACCAATGGATCCGGCAGTTGGTGTTTCTGCGCAAGATCCTGGGGTAAGTTACTCATACCGGTTGTGAGAAAGCGGTTTCTCAGGATCGCCGGAATGAGGAGCAATGAAGAAACTCAGCAGGCTCAGCGTTGTGGGCTACGGTGCCGGCGACGCCGCGAACAGCATGATCATCAGCACGGGCAACATGTTCCTGCTGGTCTACTACACGGACGTCGCAGGCATTGGCGCGGCGGCGGCGGGGACGCTGCTGCTGGCGGCACGCGTTTTCAACGCCTTTGCGGACATCGCCGCCGGCCGCCTGGTGGACCGCGTGTACAGCAAAAGATGGGGTAAATTCCGCCCGTTCCTGATGTTCGGCTTCGTTCCGCTGGTGCTGAGTGCGGCTGCCTTCCACGTTCCGGACGCGGATCCGGGCCTGAAACTGCTCTATGCGTATTGCACCGACGGCCTGGTGTGTATCGCCTACAGCCTGGTTAATGTCCCCTACGGATGCCTGGTGGGGGCCATGACCCAGGACGCAAAGCAACGCGCGCGGCTGGGAGGGGCACGCACCATTGGTGGGCTGTCCGTGGGCGCAAGCCTGGGCTTCTTTGTCGCACCGCTGCTGGGCGCAGGCCAAGACATGCAGCAGATCTTTACCTGGCTGACGCTGTCCTTTGCCGTGGTGGGGTCAGCGCTCTACATGTTCTGCGGCACGGTCTGCCGTGAGCAGGTTCCCAGCAGCATCCCCAAGATCACGCTCAGCCAAAGCGTGGCGGCGCTGAAGGCAAACTCGCCCCTGGTGATCCTGTGCGTCAGTTCGGTGCTCTTCGTCACCGGCACAAGTGCCACGGGCGCCTCCCAGTTCTACTACCTCCGGGACGTCCTCTCCCGGGTGGACCTGTTCCCCGTTATGGCCGCTGCGCAGGTGGCGATCACCCTGACCCTGGCCGTTTTCATCCAGCGGCCGGTGGCGCGGTGGGGCAAGCGGGCCGTCTACAGCGCAGGCGGAGCGCTCGGAGCAGCGGGCGGGCTGCTGACTTTTACGGCACCGTCGGAGCTGCCGCTGCTTGGGCTGGCCGGCCTGGTGATGGGGCTGTTGGCCTCGGCGACTGTCAGCATCCTGACCTGGGCTCTCATCGCCGACACTGTGGAGTACGGCGAGTGGAAAACGGGCGTCCGGGTCCAGGGCATCAACTACGCGCTGCTGGCAGCCACCAGGAAGCTTGGCATGGGCTTCGGCGCGGCGGTGGTGGCCTTTTCGCTGGCCTGGGGCGGGTATGAGTCAGGTACGGAAGTACAGTCCGACGCCGCCACCCTCGCCATCCGTGCAGCCGCCGGCCTGTTGCCTGCCGCACTGGTGCTGGCCGCCGTCGGGATCATGTGCTGGTACCGGCTGACTGACCAAAGGCATGCTGAGCTGGTGGCAACCCTGTCCCGTGATTCCCAACCCCCGGCCTGACATCTTCGTGACGCCGCGTGTCCCGGTTGTGGACGCCATTTTGCCGCCACGGCAACGGGCAGCTATTGTGTGGCTATGACTAACCGTTGGTATGCGTATTTTTCGTTGGCTCTGGAGGAGCCCGCGTCTAACTGACACGCACCCAACTTCCTTCAGAGCCAACAGGGCAGAGATCATTCTCTGCCCTTCGCCATATCTACGGCGGGTTCTGATCAAGGGCCCGCTCCCATCCCGGAACAGGACCCCTCATGACCCCCGCAGCAGCTGCCACCGCCACGAACTCGACGTCGAACCTGCGCGTCAACCACTTCGCAGCCCTCCCCACGCCCCATGAACTGATGACCGAACTCCCGCTTGATGAGCGGCTGGCCGGTGTTGTGGAGCGCGGCCGCGACCAGGTCCGGGCCATCATGGACGGTGTTGATGACAGGCTGCTGGTTATTGTTGGCCCGTGCTCCATCCATGACCCCGCAGCAGGCCTTGACTACGCGCGCAGGCTGGCAGCCCTGGCGCAGCAGCACGGCTCTGAGCTCCTGATCGTCATGCGGACCTACTTCGAAAAGCCGCGCACCACGGTGGGCTGGAAGGGCCTGATCAACGATCCCCGCCTGGACGGCAGCCACGACATGGTCACCGGCCTGCGCACCGCGCGGAAGTTCCTGCAGGACGTCACGGCGCTGGGCCTGCCCGCCGCCACCGAGTTCCTGGAACCGATCAGCCCGCAGTTCATGGCGGACCTGGTCTCCTGGGGTGCAATCGGCGCCCGGACCACCGAAAGCCAGATCCACCGCCAGCTTGCCTCCGGGCTGTCCATGCCCATCGGATTCAAGAACGGGACCGACGGCGATCTCCAGGTTGCGATCGACGCCTGCGGTGCCGCCTCCGCCCCGCAGGCCTTCCTCGGCATTGACGACCAGGGCCGCGCAGCGCACGTGGCCACCGCCGGCAACCCGGACACGCACGTGATCCTCCGTGGCGGACGCAAGGGCCCGAACTACTCTGCGGCCGACGTCGAGGCCGCCTCGGAGCGACTGGAAGGCAAGCAGCTCAACCCGCGGCTCATCGTTGACGCCAGCCACGCCAACAGCGGCAAGAGCCACCACCGCCAGGCCGAGGTTGCCTTGGAAATCGGCGCCATCCTCGAAGACGGCGGTCCGGCGGCAGGCGCAATCGGCGGCGTCATGCTGGAGAGCTTCCTGGTGGGCGGCGCACAGAACCTTGATGTTGCCGAGCACGCCGCCGGACGCGATGACCTGGTGTACGGGCAGAGTGTGACGGACGCCTGCATGGAATGGGACGTCACGGTTTCCGTGCTGGAGCAGCTGGCGGCTTCCTCCCGGAAACGCCGCGAAGCACTGTCCGCCCAGCTGGCCGGCTGAATAGCCAAAAGCACTTTCACATTGGCACCTTGAGCCTCTAGAGTATCTAGCACATGGTTGTTCAAAGGCCCGGTGATGACGCGCCGTACAAACGGATCGCCGAACACCGCCGGGAGCAAAGGAATATGGAATGTCCGCAGATCAGAACTTCTCCAACGTGAAGTTCCTGACCGTGGCCGAGGTGGCCGAGGTTATGCGCGTATCCAAGATGACCGTGTACCGCCTGGTCCACTCAGGGGAGATGCCTGCCGTGCGCTTTGGCCGTTCCTTCCGGGTCCCGGAGAACGCCGTTGAGCAGTACCTCAAAGGTGCCGTGGTGGAAGGCCGGTCAGACACCGCCTGATCCCGCGGTCAGGAGGTGCCCCTGATTAGCGGTACCCTGTTAAGGAACGTTTTACGTCATTGTAAGAATCTGTCGGTTGTTTCCGTTCGTAGCTTGTCCACGAACACTTTCCATCAGACAGGTACATCTAGTTTGTGAGGAACTTTCGTGGGTTCAGTTATTAAGAAGCGTCGCAAGCGTATGGCCAAGAAGAAGCACCGCAAGCTGCTTCGTAAGACCCGTCACCAGCGCCGCAACAAGAAGTAGATCTACTTCGTTTGCGCTGAATGCCCGTTGCCGTCAGGCAGCGGGCATTTTTGCGTCCTCCCTCGGGCGGGGGCAGGGGTGGTGGGCCGGTGCGAGGGCTACCGGCCGCGGATCCTGGCGAAGCCCTTCCACAGCCCGTAGACCGCGCCGCCCACTGTGGCCGCTTTCAGGCCCAGGGTTGCCGCGCGGCGTCCGGAACGGAAATCGTACACGGGCCAGTTGTGGTCCCGGGCGTGCTTGCGCAGCCGGGCGTCGGGATTGATGGCCACCGGATGGCCAACCAGGGTGAGCAGCGGGATGTCATTGTAGGAATCGCTGTAGGCCCAGCACCGCTTCAGGTTCAGTCCCTCGGCTTCGGCCATGGCCTGTACGGCGCTGGCTTTCGCCGAGCCGTGCAGGATGTCGCCCACCAACCGGCCCGTATAGGCGCCCTCTTCGACTTCGCCCACAGTGCCCAGTGCGCCGGTCAGGCCTAGCCGGGTGGAAATGACTGTGGCAACCTCAATGGGCGTGGCCGTGACCAGCCAGACCCGGCGGCCTACGCGCAGGTGCTGTTCGGCCAGGGCTTTCGTTCCGGGCCAGATCCGCGAGGCAATCATCTCGTCGTAGACCTCTTCGCCCAGCGCCTTGATGTCCGCCACGGTGATCCCCGCGGCCAGGACCAGGGCGGAGTCGCGGACTGCATGGACGTCGCTGAGGTTTTCGCCACGCATCACAAATTTGAACTGCTTCCAGGCGAAGCCGCTGGCCTGGCGCAGCGTAAAGGCTTTCCGCTGGTACATCTTCCGGGCCACGTGGAACAGGCTGGCGCCCTTCATCAGCGTGTTGTCTACGTCGAAGAAAGCCGCTTCGCCGCGGGGAGATGGAGGGGCCGGGCGCGTGGCGACGGCAACGTATTTCTCCTCGGGCATGCCTTGAGTCTAGCCAATCGGGGCCGCTGCGCCCGCCGGCGGCACCCCGGACCGTGGCCAGCCCCGGGAAAACAAGCACTGTACGGCGGGGTGCGGCGGGCGGCGGCGGGCGCGACTACCTTTAAAGTATGGCGAATCCGGAAGTGGTACTGCTGACCAAGTCAGACTGCCACCTGTGCACTGCGGCGCGTGCCGCCGTCGAACGCGTAACTTCAGGGCTGGGAGTGGGATGGTCGGAACAGTTGGTTGACCAGCAGCCCGAGTTGCAGGAGCGGTACGCGGAAGAGATCCCTGTGCTGCTGGTGGACGGCGTGCAGCGGGATTTCTGGACGATTGACGAAAATCGCCTGGAGCGGCTGCTGCGTCGGATCCTCGCAGCGTAACGAACAGCTACCAGTCCGGGTGTCCACTTTGTTGGCGTCCGCTTCAGGGCTCTAGAGTGTAGACACAACGCGACTCAACGGAGCAGACAGTGACCTCCCTGGAATCAACACCGCCTTCACTCGAAGGTGATGGCGGGACTGCCGCCAAGCAGATTCCACCGGCAGCGGTGGCCCGCCTGACACTGTACCTGCGCGCCCTGAATTCGCTGTTGGCCGAAGGCACTGAGACTGTCTCCTCAGAATCCCTGGCCGAGGCCTCCGGGGTGAGTTCGTCCACGCTGCGCAAGGACCTTTCCCACGTTGGCTCCTACGGCACCCGCGGTGTGGGCTATGAAGTCCAGTACCTCAGCAGGCATATCGCAGCGGCCCTTGGCCTCACCCACGACTGGAAAGTTGCCATTGTTGGCGCCGGTAACCTGGGCAAGGCACTGGCCAGGTACGGCGGCTTTGAATCCCGCGGCTTTGACGTGGTGGCCATTTTCGACGCCGACCAGATGGTGGTGGGCAATGAGGTGGGCTGGTTGCGGGTCAGCGATGTCCAGGACCTGGAGTCGGTCCTGGAACGCACGGGAGCCAACATGGTGGTTCTCGCGTTGCCTGCCACAGTTGCCCAGGCCGTCTGCAACCGGGTGGTGGCTGCCGGTGTGAAGAGCATCCTGAGCTTCGCTCCCGTGGTCCTTCAGGTTCCGGATGGCGTTAATATGCGCAAGGTGGATATGGCCACCGAACTGCAGATCCTTGCCTACCACGCACAACGGACGCAGACCCCGGGCCGCACAGTCTGAGCTGCAGGGCCCGCGGGCTGCGTCCGCGGAGTGGTTCGTCTTGGTTCAGCCTTGCTGGCTTCCGGGGCCTAGCGGCCGTACGGATTTCCGGGCTGGCCGTAGGGGTTGGAGAACGGCAGTGCCTTGCGGAAGTACGGGGCCGACTGCGGCAGGTAGAGCAGGACGATCGCCACGATTCCCATCAAGGAAGCCAGGCTGGTGAGGCTGATCGGGAACAGGCTGAAGACCGAGAAGGCAGCCAGCACCGTTCCCAGGATCCGTGCCCAGTTCTTGCCCTTGCGGACATTG
This sequence comes from Pseudarthrobacter sp. J47, assembly GCF_049810315.1. Classification (GTDB taxonomy): domain Bacteria; phylum Actinomycetota; class Actinomycetes; order Actinomycetales; family Micrococcaceae; genus Arthrobacter. The sequence goes on along the minus strand of NZ_CP187358.1, from coordinate 3,243,987 downwards.
AAGGCAACCAGGGCATAAAGCGCAGCGGCGATGATGGCGAAGACCACCAGGGTGCCGGTCATTACGCCGCGGATATCTGACCAGGGAATGTCCGCCCCGCTGGCCTGCAGCTGGTCCTCGATCATTCCGCGTACCGCCGGGGTATCGATGCTGGCCAGGGCGATCAGCATGGATATCACGCTGATCACACCGGCAGCGATGATCAGCCAGAAAGAGATGTTGACCATCTGGGGAACGCCGCCGGGCCCTGCCGGCTGGGGCTGCTCCGAAGGGTAACCGAACGGGGCGGCAGGCTGGCCATAGGGAGCCTGCTGGCCATAACCGGGCTGCTGGCCGTACGGCTGCCCATTCTGCCCATACTGTGGTGCGTTCTGGCCATACTGCGGCGGCTGCTCGCCGTACTGGGGCGCGTTCTGGCCGTACTGCGGCGGCGGCGGTGACTGCTGCCCGTACTGGGGAGCATTTTGGCCATACTGCGGAACGTTCTCGCCGTACTTGGGCTGGTTCTGGCCAGGCTGCGGAGCGTTCTCAGGATCGTTACCTTGAGGCGGCTGGACGGGAGGGGTGCTCATGAGCGTTCCTTCGTGTGTCGGATGAACATCGAAAAGCCGGGAACTCGAAGCCGGAATGCCTGCAGTAACCAGGCGTGCCGTGCCCCCAGCATGGCTAATTCCACCGTACCTCCCGGCAGCGGCCGGGAGGATCATTCAAAGGAATGAAATTCAGCGGGATCCGGGGCTGAGCTGGGAAAACCAGCGCTGGGAGTTAGGCAGCCACATCAGGACTGCCGCCACCACGCCAATCACGAAGCTGAACCAGTTGCCGCCGCCGTCGTCGGTGAGCCCACTGTTGAGCACCGAGATCAGCAACGTCACGGCGACTACCGCGGTAAGGGCCATTCGGGCCCAGGCCTTGCCTTCCTTCATCTTCATGGCAAGGACGATCTGTGCTGCAGAAAGCGCCAGGGAAACCAGCACCAGCAGCAGGACCACCACTCCTATGGCGGGCAGTGCAGCCAGGGCTACGAGGGAAAGGAAGAAACCGACGACGCCGAGGAGGAGGCCCAGGAGGCCCGTAATCACCCAGATCCAGTAGGAGACCTTTAGTTCCGTTGGCATTCCGGCCACGCTGAAGATGCCCGAGAAGCCGCCCTTGGGCATCACTTCGTTGAAGCTGCGTGGCGCGTCGGCCGGCATCTGGAACCCGTAGCCCGGCTGCCCTTCAGGCTGTCCGTACGGCTGGGACTGGCCGGGGTACCCGGAAGCGGGCGGCGGCTGGTACCCGGGCGGCGGCTGGTACCCGGGCGGCGGCTGGTTGCCGGCCGGGGGAGTGGGAGGGACCGGGGTCTGGCCGGCAGGATCGGGCTGCGGAGAACCGCTCTGGTTGCTCATGGCTCTCACTGTAGGCCTGCCCTGGCGGGTTATCCATGAGTTGGCAGCGAAATGGTGGTGAAAACAAAGCAAACCGCCCGCCGTCGAACATTAATGTCCGACGACAGGCGGTTCATATCCGGTGGTTGAGCCTGTCGAAACCTAATCTCGAGAGGCTCGATCACCAGCGGGGAACTAGGCTGCGGGGGCGATGAAAGCCAGTTCGAGGTTGATGCCGACCTTGTCGCTGACCAGCAGGCCGCCGGTCTCGAGGACGGCGTTCCAGGTCAGGCCGAAGTCCTTGCGGCTGATGGTGGTCTGGGCGGTGACGCCGGCGCGGGTGGCGCCGAACGGGTCAACGGCCACGCCGTTGAACTCGGTTTCCAGGGTGACGGGACGGGTGACGCCCTTGATGGTGAGGTCGCCGTTCAGCTCGTAGCCGTCGCCGTTGTCAACGAGGCCGGTGGAGACGAAGGAGATTTCCGGGAACTTCTCCACGTCGAAGAAGTCCTCGCCGCGGACGTGGCCGTCGCGGTTGACGTCGCCGGAGTCGAAGCTGGCGGTCTTGATGGTGGCGTTGATGGCGGAGTCGGTGACGTTCGGGGCGAGGTCCAGGGTGGCCTCGGCTTCCTTGAACTGGCCGCGGACCTTGCTGATGCCCGCGTGGCGGACCGTGAAGCCGATCTCGCTGTGCGAGTTGTCGAGGACCCAGGTGCCGGTGGTGATGTCGGTGGGAAGTGCCATGGTGGTGCTCCTTCATATAGTGGCGGGCTCAGGATGAGAGCGTCTGATCGTTGGTTGAACCCTCATCTGTTGAAGCCTCAACTAACTGCTGCATCCAGTATAAACATGCAAATGCATGTTTTGTTCCCCTTGTGGCCAACTTTTTTCAAACTTTTTTCGAACACCACGGGAACTACTCCGTCCGGCGTCGAGTTCTACTTCCGGTAGAAGATTTCGGATCGCCCCACATCTTTGAGAAACTGGTAGACATGCCCCAATCCACGGTTCATCTGCTCCGCCATGGAGAGGTCCATAATCCCCAAGGGATTCTCTACGGCAGGCTCCCGGAGTTCCACCTTTCGGAGCTGGGCCGGCAAATGGCCCAGACGGCCGCCGACTACTTCGCGGAGCGCGCCGCCCAAGGCGCCAACATCGTCTACCTTGCTGCGTCGCCCCTGACGCGTGCGCAGGAGACGGCGCTGCCCACCGCGCAGGCGCTGAACCTGGAGATCACCACCGAAGAGCGCATCATCGAGGCGGAAAACCACTTCGAGGGACTCAAGGTCACCAAGGCAGAGCTCCGCAAGCCCCGCCACTGGCAGCACTTCATCAACCCGCTCCGGCCGTCCTGGGGGGAACCCTACAAGGCCCAGGCCGCCCGGGTGATGGCCGCCGTCCACGATGCCCGCCTCCGTGCCACCGAGCTGGCCGGCGCCGACTTCGAAGAGCGTGGTGCCGAAGCCATCCTGGTCAGCCACCAGCTTCCTATCTGGGCAACCCGGCTCAATGCCGAAGGCCGCCCGCTCTGGCACGATCCCCGCAAGCGCGAGTGCACGCTGACCTCGGTCACCTCCCTGGTGTTCGACGCCGATGGCTCCCTTCTGCGCGTTGAGTACCACGAGCCTGCTGCCGCACTCCTGCCCGGTGCGTCCACCACTCCGGGAGCCTGACATGAGCAACAATAAGTTCCCCTTTAACGGGGCCAGCAACGGAGCCGCCAACGGGCCTGCGAAGGCGCCCACCATCGCGTCCCGTCGCGCTGTCCTGGCCGCCGGCGGCGCCGCCCTGGCCGTCCTGACCATGGGCCTCTCCGGTTGCGCCCAGGAAGACGCCCTGGCCCAGCAGGCCAAGGCGGGGGACAACAAGAACTACGTGGCAGGCGATGGGTCCGTCACGGAATTCGCCGCAGCGGACCGGGCTCCCGCCGTCGAAATCAACGGCAAATTGTTCACGGGCACCACCGTTGCCCCCTCCGATCTGCAGGGCCAGGTGACGGTGCTGAACTTCTGGTTCGCCGCCTGCGCCCCGTGCCGTGTGGAGGCTCCCCAGCTCGAGGCGTTGCACCAGGAGTTCAAGGACCAGGGCGTGCAGTTCCTGGGCGTGAACCTGCGTGATGAAAAGGCCACGGCCGAGGCCTTCGAGAAGTCGTTCAACGTGACGTACCCCAGCTTTGATGACAAGGACGGCTCGGTGCTCCTGGCCGTCTCCGGCATGGTGCCGCCGGGCGCCGTGCCCACCACCCTGGTGTTGGACAAGCAGGGCCGGGTGGCCTCGCGCGTGCTCGGCGAAATCCAGACCGGAACCCTGAAGGCCCTGATCACCGCCGCCGTGGCAGAGTAGCGGGCGCGTTTTCCGTGAACAGTCCCTTCGCCGAAGCCATCCTGAACGGGTCGCTGCTGCTGGCCATTCCCGTCGCACTGCTGGCGGGCCTGGTGTCCTTCCTCTCACCCTGCGTCCTGCCCCTGGTCCCGGGCTACCTCGGCTACGTCACGGGACTGACCGGCGTGGACCTGCAGCGGCAGAAGAAGGGCCGCATGCTGGCGGGGATCGGCCTGTTCGTCCTGGGCTTCTCCCTGATTTTCGTGCTGCTGGGCGGCGCGTTCGGGCAGCTGGGCACCCTGATTTCCGGGCCGCAGAACGCCTGGATCACGCAGGTCCTGGGGGTTGTTGTGATCCTGCTGGGCGTGGTGTTTATGGGCGGCTTCGGCTGGTTCCAGCGTGATGCGAAGATCCACGCCAAGCCGCCGGCCGGCCTGTGGGGCGCCCCGTTGCTGGGCGTCACGTTCGGGCTGGGCTGGGCGCCGTGCATCGGCCCCACCTACTCAGCTGTCCAGCTGCTGAGCCTGTCCGGCGGGTCCTCGGCAGCCAAGGGTGCGTTCCTGGCCTTTGTATACAGCCTGGGCCTGGGCATCCCGTTCCTGCTGATCGCCCTGGCCGTGCGCCGCGGCGTGGGCGTGATGTCCTTTTTCCGCAAGCACCGGCTCGCCATCCAGCGGATCGGCGGCGCCATCCTGGTGGTCCTGGGCCTGCTGATGGCCAGCGGCGTGTGGGGCTCCTGGGTCACCGAACTGCAGTACTGGTTCCAAACCGACGTGAAGTTGCCAATCTGATGAGCGAGCGTGTGAAGACTAATAAACGGACAGTAGCGGACGCCAAGGCGGAGGCCGCGCTGCCTGCGTTGGGCCCCTGGGGCATGGTCCGCTGGGCGTGGACGCAGCTGACCAGCATGCGCACCGCGCTGTTCCTGCTGCTGCTGCTCGCAGTCGCCGCAGTGCCCGGTTCGCTCTTCCCGCAGCGTCCGGCCAACCCGTCCGTGGTCACCCAGTACATCGAGGACAACGGCGATTACGGCAAGGTCCTGGATGCTCTCCAGCTGTACGACGTCTACTCGTCCGTATGGTTCTCCGCCATCTACATCCTGCTGTTCACCTCGCTGATCGGCTGCGTCATTCCGCGCGCCATCGCGCACTACAAGGCCATGCGTTCCCAGCCGCCGCGCACCCCGGCCAGGCTGTCCCGGCTTCCCGAGTACGGCACCCTGACGTTGGAGTCCGACGCCGGGATCCCGCCGTCGGAAGCCATCTCCGATGCCGCCGGGCTGCTGAAGAAGCGCGGCTACCGCGTGGAGGTCAGGGACGCTGACGGCGCGAAGCCGTCCCTGGGCGCCGAGCGCGGTTTCCTGCGGGAAGTGGGAAACCTGGTGTTCCACACGTCCCTGATCGGTGTGCTGGTGTCCGTGGCCGCCGGCGGGCTGTTCGGCTACAGCGGGCAGCGGATCCTGGTGGAGGGCGATACCTTCGTCAACACCCTGGTGGGCTATGACCAGTTCACACCGGGCACCAACTTCCAGTCCAGCCAGCTCCAGCCGTATTCTGTGCAGCTGGACTCCTTCGATATCGCGTTCGACCGTGAGTCCGAGGGGAAGATCGGCCAGCCCATCGACTTCACGGCCAACGTGACCACGCGCGAGTCCCCTGAAGCGGACGCCAGGCAGGAGGTGCTGAAGGTCAACGAGCCCGTCAGCCTGGGCGGCACCAGCATCTACCTCACCGGCAACGGCTACGCACCGGTAGTGACCATCCGCGACGGCGACGGCAACGTGGCCATGCAGGGCCCAGTGGTAGCCAAGCTGCAGGGCGACAACTACTACTCCTCGGTGGTCATCAAGGTCCCTGACGCCAAGCCGGACCAGCTGGGCTTTGTTGGCTTCTTCCTGCCCACGGCGTTCATCACGGACGAAGGCGTGTCCTTCAGTGCGGACCCGGAGCTGTTCAATCCGCAGCTGACCCTTAACTCCTACTTCGGGGACCTCGGCCTGGATGACGGCGCCCCGCAGAACGTCTTTGAACTGGACGTCGCCGAGCTCACCCCGCTCAACGCCCGCAACCTGGACGCCGGTGGCATCACCCTGGCTCCCGGCATGAGCTACGACCTTCCGGACGGCAAGGGCAGCATCAGTTTCGACGGCGTCAAGCGGTACATCGGCGTGGATATCCACCACAACCCGGGCCAGGGCTTCGCGTTGATCTTCGCGCTGCTGGCCGTGGCCGGCCTGGTGGTGTCGCTGTACGTGAACCGACGCCGCGTCTGGGTCCGCACGGGCACCGGTGCGGACGGCTCCACCACCGTGGAGTACGGCCTGCTGGCCCGCGGCGAGGACCACCGGCTGGCCGCCGAATCCGCCGCGATCGGCGCGCTGCTCGCCGACGAGTGGCAGGTGGACCTTCCTGCCACTCAGCAAAATCCCAGCAGCACCGGGGATAATGACCCGGACTCCGTTTCCACGCCAGCCGGCTCTGCCAAGCCCACAAAGGACCAGTAATGCCGTTTTCCATCAACGAAACCGCAGGCCAGTACAGCGAGCTGTTTATGCTGCTGGCCGCCGTGACCTACACGGTGGCGTTCATCGCGTTCGCCTGGGACCTGGCCAAAAGCAGCAAGGCACTGCGCCTTATCGATGAAAAAGCCGCCGCGGCTGAGGGGGCCGGCACTACGGCTGCCCTGAAGCAGCCGGTAGGTGCCGCCGTCGGGCGTTCTGCTGGCGGTTCCGACGCCTTGGCTGACAAGTCCGACCGGGACCTTTCCGGACCGGATGGCCGGGCGGAACGTCCGACGTCGAAGGCCGGCTCCGTGCCTGCGTCCAGCGCGCGGATGGCTGACGGCGAGATGCGCTACGCCGCCGAACGCCGGGTTCCCGCCCGCGTGGCTGTGGCGCTGACCGTGCTCGGCGTCCTGATCCATGGCGCCGGCGTGGTGACCCGGGCCATCGGTGCAGGCCGCGTGCCGTGGGGCAACATGTACGAGTTCCTGACCACCGGCGCTTTTATGGCCGTCGCCGTCTTCCTGCTGGTGCTGATCAAACGCGATCTGCGCTTCCTGGGCACGTTCGTCCTGGGCCTGGCTGTGATCATGCAGGTTGCCGCGGCTGTCTCCTTCTGGACTCCCGTGGGCCACCTCGTTCCCGCACTGCAGAGCTACTGGCTGATCATCCATGTCTCCATTGCCGTGCTGTCTTCAGCCCTGTTCACCCTGACCTTTGCCATGTCCGCCCTGCAGCTGGTGCAGTCGCACCGGCAGAAGGTCGCGGCCGCGGGCGGCCCGGACAAACTGGGCTTCATGCGGCTGGTTCCCTCTGCGCTGAGCCTGGAAAACCTGTCCTACCGGATCAACGCCATCGCCTTCATCGGCTGGACCTTCACTTTGATGTTCGGCGCCATCTGGGCCGAAAAGGCCTGGGGCCGCTTCTGGGGCTGGGACACCAAGGAAGTATGGACGTTCGTGATCTGGGTGGTCTACGCAGGCTACCTGCACGCCCGGGCAACCCGCGGCTGGACCGGAACCCGCGCGGCCTGGTTGTCGATCGTGGGCTACCTGTGCATCGTCTTCAACTTCACGATCGTGAACCAGTTCTTCAGCGGCCTGCACTCTTACTCAGGGCTGTAAAGGCTGGGGCTGGGCAGCAGGGACTTGCCGTCGCTTAGACACCTTCCGCCGCTTCATTCGGCCGCGGGCGGCCTCTTGCCGCTTTGGTCGGCGATGCGCTCCTCAGCAAGACCCTGCGGCCCAGGGAACTAAGAACCTGCGTCTGTGTCCCCGGGCGCGGAATCGCCCTTGAAGCCCCGCTCCTTGGCGTCAAGTTCGTCCTTGAGCTTGCGCAGCCGTTCGGCCTCTGCCTGATTGCGGCGCTTCATTTCCAGGTTGCGCAGGAACTCCGGATCGTCGTCCGGAGCGGAGGGGTGCGAGTAATTCCGGGGGGCCGTTTTTTCTGCTGCCGGACGGCCCAGGAGCAGCCACAGGATGGCGCCCAGCACAGGCAGCACGATCATCACAACGATCCACGCCGGCTTGGAAATGCCGCGGGTCTGGCTGCGGTCAGTCCTGATCACGTCCACCAGCCCGTAGACAAAGATGGCAAGGACTGCGATGGCCAGAACCACACGGAAGAGCATGGATCTATTCTATCGTTCAGGCCGCAACGGGTGGGTCCGGGAAGGCCGCTAAACTTGGATAGTGGCCTTTTTGAAATATTCCCTTATCCGGTTGGCGTTGTTCCTGCCACTGTTCGTACTTTTTATGGTCCTGGACCTGGGCGCAATGTTCTCAGTGATCTGTGCGGCGCTGATTGCCTTCGCTATCAGCTACCTGTTCTTCCAGAAGCAGCGTGACGCCGCAGCAGCAGCCCTGCAGCATCGGTTCTCCGGCAACGCCAAGCCGCTGCGCACCGCCGTCGAGGTTGAAGACGCCGAAGCCGAGGACGCCCTCCAGGACGGGCGCATCACGCCCGCCAACAAGCCGGCCGAGCGCCCCTAGCCTTTACTGCACCGCAGGGCAGGGCAGGGCCGGCTAGAAGCCGTGGCTCAGGCCCAGGCCCAGCGCGAACAGCACGCTGTAGGCCAGGTTGATGAGGCCGGTCTGCTGCAGCACGGGGATGAGGCTCTTGCGCTTGCGGCCGTTGATCATCAGCCAGGCCGGCATCAGGCAAGCGGGGATGACCAGCAGCACCACCAGCATCCAGGGCCGGGAAGGTGCCAGGATCAGCACCAGTAACACGGCCACGGCCAGCATCAGCACGTAGCTTTCGCGGGCGTGCCGGTCTCCGAGCCGGACGGCCAGCGTCTTTTTGCCGGCCTGCGTGTCCGTGGGGATGTCCCGTACGTTGTTGGCCATGAGCAGGGCCGAGGCAATGAGACCCGTGCCGATCGCGCCAATCACTGCCGGCAGGCTGATCTGGCCGGCCTGGGTGTACGTGGTGCCGAGCGTTGCCACCAGTCCGAAGAAGACGAACACAAAGACGTCGCCCAGGCCCAGGTAACCGTAGGGATTCTTGCCGCCGGTGTAGCCCCATGCGGCCATAACGCAGCCCAGGCCCACCAGGAGCAGCCACCAGCTTTGGCTCAGGATCACCAGGACCAGGCCGAACAGCATGGCCAGCCCAAAGGCGCCGAAGGCCGCGAATTTCACGTGGTCCGGGTGGGCGGCGCCTGAGCCCACCAGTCGCATGGGGCCAACCCTGTCGTCGTCCGTCCCGCGGATGCCGTCCGAGTAGTCGTTGGCGTAGTTGACGCCGATCTGCAGCAGCAGGGCCACCAGGGCCGCAAGGATGGCGTTGAGCGGCTTGAACGAATCCATCTCAAAGGCGGCTGCCGTACCAATAAGGATGGGCGCGATCGCGGCTGGAAGGGTGCGGAGTCTGGCGCCTTGGATCCATTGGGCGGCTGTTGCCACGTGAGTACCTCGTACTGGTTTGATAGCGGGTGGTGCAAAGGGGTGGTGCAGGACTACTTTACTTTCCCCCGTGCGCGGCAGTGAGCCGGGCGGTCATGGCAAGGCGGTCCGGCTTGCCGTTGGGCAGCATCAGCAGTTCGGCGGCCGTGAGGACGGTCTTGGGTGCCGTGAATCCCAGGGCGCGGTGCCAGGCATTTTCAAGGGCCTGCGCTGTTTCAGCGGAAGCCGGGGAACCGGACACTGCCACATAGGCTGCCACGGCCTGCCCCCACTCCGCGGACGGTACGCCGGCCACAAAAGCCGCCGTGACGCCGTCGGACTTCTCCAGCTCTGCCTGCACCTGCGCGGCGGAAACCTTGACGCCGCCGGTGATGATGACGTCGTCAGCGCGGCCCAGGACGGTGAGGCGGCCGTCGCTGTCCAGGGTGCCGAGGTCGTTGGTGCGGAACCAGCGGGTGCCGTCCTCCTCGAAGAACGCCCCTGATTCGCGGTCCGGCGCCTCAAGGTAGCCGGCCGCGACGGTGTCGCCGCCCAGGAGGATCCGGCCGTCGTCGGCGATCCGGACCTGCACGCCCTCGAGGGGAACGCCGTCGTACACGCAGCCGCCGCAGGTTTCGGAGGAACCGTAAGTAGTCACGACACGCACACCGGCCCGCGTGGCGGCGTCCAGCAATGACGCCGACGCCGGCGCGCCGCCCAGCAAAATGCCGTTGAAACGCCGCAGAACGGCAAGCGTGTCAGGGGAGGGGTCCTCCAGGAGGCGCTGCAGCTGCGTGGGCACCAGGGACGTGAAGCGGATGTTGTCCGTCAGCTCCAGTGCGGCGGCCGTGAAACGCTCGGGGGTGAAGCCGTGGGAGAGGTCCATGGCCCAGGGGCGCGTGCCGGCAAACAAGGAACGCACCAGCACCTGGACTCCCGCGACGTACTGCACCGGCAGGGCCAGGAGCCACTGGCCCTCGCCACGCAGGGCGATCGCCGTCGCCATGGAGGACGCAGCGAGCGCTTCGACCGGAAGGACCGTGGACTTGGGCTCCCCTGTGGAACCGGACGTCCGCACCACCACAACGGCGTCGTCGTACCCGGGCGTTTCCACATGGTCCACCACCAGCGATCCATCCGGTGCGGCGGAAAGCTCGACGGCGGGACCCTCACCATGGAGGGCGGCGGCGAGGGCTTTCAGGGCTGGTTCGATGTTCATCGGCGCCTGCCTTAGAAGTAGTGGGGGAAGGCGGACCAGTCGGGGTCGCGTTTCTCCAGGAAGGCCTCTTTACCCTCCACCGCCTCGTCCGTCATGTATGCCAGCCGGGTGGCTTCGCCCGCGAAGACCTGCTGGCCGGCCAGGCCGTCGTCCGCCAGGTTGAAGGCGAACTTGAGCATCCGGATGGCCTGCGGGGACTGCCGGGCGATGTCAGCCGCGTACTCCAGGGCCACCTCCTCGAGGCGTTCGTGGTCTACAGCCTCATTGACGGCGCCCATGCGGACCATGTCCTCGGCCGAATATTCACGGGCCAGGAAGAAGATCTCGCGGGCGGCTTTCTGGCCGATCTGCCGGGCCAGCAGCGCGGAGCCGTAGCCGGCGTCGAAACTTCCCACCGTGGCGTCCGTCTGCTTGAACTTGCCGTGCTGGCGCGAGGCGATGGTGAGGTCCGCGACGACGTGCAGGGAGTGTCCGCCGCCTGCAGCCCACCCGTTGACGACGGCGATGACCACCTTGGGCATGGTCCGCATCAGCCGCTGGACTTCCAGGATGTGGAGGCGGCCGGCGCGGGCGGGATCGATGGTTTCCTTGGTCTCGCCCTCTGCGTACCTGTAACCGTCACGTCCGCGGATCCGCTGGTCTCCACCCGAGCAGAAGGAGTGGCCGCCGTCCTTGGGGGAGGGGCCGTTGCCGGTGAGCAGCACGGTGGCCACATCCGGCGTCATGCGGGCGTGGTCCATGGCCCGGTAGAGCTCATCCACGGTTCCCGGGCGGAAGGCGTTGCGGACCTCCGGCCGGTTGAAGGCGATCCGGACCGTGGGCAGGTCCCGCACCCAGCCGCCGTCGGAATCCCGTTCCACCTGCCGGTGGTAGGTCATGTCCTGGAAGTCCTCGAATCCTTGGACGGTACGCCACCGGGAGGGATCGAAGACGTCGGACACTTTGGCGGGAAGGTGGTTGCTCACTGTCCAAGTCTAGTAATCAGGGTCCGTGGATGAAGAACCGGGGAGTGCGTCCCGGCCTGTGACCTGTTGCCGGGCCGCCTTTGGCGCCCGTGTCCCTACGGCTGGACCTGCTGCAGTTGCTCCAGGACTTCCGGCGAGATGGCGTACAGCATCACGGCCGCCAGCAGGTTCTTGGCGGCGTGGACGAAGTAGGAGAACATCAGGTTGCGTCCGGTCCAGAGGTAGACCAGCACCAGCGTTGCGCCCATGGCCAGGTAGGGCAACAGTGCGGGCAGGGTCAGGTCTTCCTGGCCCACGATGTGCATGGCGGCAAAGAGGACCACGGAGATGATGCTGCAGACCCACACGTTGACCCTGCGGCTCAGTTTGCCGATCAGCAGGTGCCGGAAGATGTACTCCTCCACGAACGGACCCACCACTACCAGCAGGGGGATCATCAGCCAGGCCGGCACCTGCTGGACCAGGTCCTGCAGGCCTTCCTGGTTGGCGGAGGTCTGGGCTTCGCCGCTCGCGGCAACCACCACCGCCGTCAGAATCATCATGGCGATCACCGCGGCGGGGACCATCAGCAGGGTGAACCACGGGCGGGTGGCCAGGACCTTCAGGTCCCTGGAGACCACCTTCCGGGCCGCCAGCAGGGCAACCGTGCCTACCAGCCCGTAGAAGATGAGGTTGACCCCGTACGAGGCTGCCGCCGGAGTGGGTGCCAGCTCCAGCAGCAGCGGCAGGATCAGCGCGCCGGCCAGGGTGAAGAACGCGGCCACGGCAAGGTAGAGGCCGATTGCTGTGAAGTCGAGCGCGTTGAACCGGTAGAGCTCCGGCGCGGGGGGTGGCGGGGTTCGGCGGGGCGTCATGGTTTCAGCCTATCTCCCAACTAGGTCGCAGTTAACGTCGTCATTTCGCGGTTTCACGACGTTAAATGTCAGTCAGTTGGGGAGGGGACGGGCGGGAGGTGCGTTGCGCGCAGACTTCGCCGTCGCCTAGGATATTCGGTATGCCTAACTTTTTGTTTCGGTGTGCCAAAGATGGCCGCCGGACATCCGGATTCCCGACGCCGACCGGTTGGGTTGCGCTGCCCGCCCGTCCCCGCACGCTGGCCGCAGCCCTGGTTGCGCTCGCGCTGATCCTCACCGGCTGCGGCGCAATAGCGCCAAGCCAGGACGACGACAAAAAGACCGTCCTCACCACATTCACCGTGTTGGCAGACATTGCCCGGAATGTGGCCGGCGACTACCTGAACGTCGAATCCATCACCAAGCCCGGCGCGGAGATCCACGGCTACGAACCTACCCCGGGAGACATCCGCAAGGCAGCCCAGGCGGACCTCATCCTGGACAACGGGCTCAACCTTGAAGCCTGGTTCTCCCAGTTCGTGGAAGACCTTGATGTGCCGCACGCTGTGGTCAGCGACGGCGTCAAGGTCATCAACATCGGCGAGGATTCCTACCAGGGAAAGCCGAACCCGCATGCGTGGATGTCGCCGGCCAACGCCATGATCTATGTGGACAACATGGTCCGGGCGTTCGCAGACCTGGAACCCGGGCTCGCAGCGGATTTTGAAGCCAACGCCATGGCCTACAAGGCCCAGCTCACGGCTGTGCAGGACGAGTTGGAAACCCGCCTGGATACTGTCCCTGAGCAGCAGCGGGCGTTGGTCACCTGCGAGGGCGCCTTCTCCTACCTGGCCCGGGACGCCGGCCTGGACGAGGTCTACATCTGGGCCGTCAACGCCGAACAGCAGGCCACGCCGCAGCAGATCACCCGCGCCATTGAGTACGTGAAAACCAACAAGGTGCCTGCCGTATTCTGCGAGTCCACGGTGTCCGACGCGCCCATGCAGCAGGTGGTCAACGCCAGCGGCAGCCGGTTCGGCGGCGTCCTGTACGTGGACTCCCTGTCCGAGCCGGACGGCCCCGTGCCCACGTACCTGGACCTCCTGCGGCACGACGCCGACGTCATTGCATCGGCGCTAACCGGCACGGAAACGGCAACCTCATTAGCCACCGCCACTGCCACCGCAACGGGGGCGGCCGCGTCATGACCACCCCGGCCATCCAGGTGGACAACGTCACCGTGCACTACGGCGAGGTCCTGGCGCTGGACGGCGCGTCACTCACCCTGGATCCCGCGCGCATCTGCGGCCTGATCGGCATGAACGGCTCGGGAAAATCCACCCTCTTCAAAGTGATCATGGGCATGGTGAAGCCCGACGCCGGCACTGTCCACGTGAACGGCGCCTCGCCTTCCAAGGCGCGCCGGGAAGGCGGTGTTGGCTATGTGCCCCAGAGCGAGGATGTTGACTGGGCCTTCCCGCTGTCCGTCAGGGACGTGGTGATGATGGGCCGCTACGGCCGCCAGGGCTGGACCCGGCGTGCCTCCAAAACCGACAAGGCCGCCGTCGAACATGCCCTGGAACGGGTGGAACTGGCGGACTACGCGGGCCGGCAGATCGGCCAGCTCTCCGGCGGGCAGAAGAAGCGTGCTTTTGTGGCCCGCGGGATTGCACAGGGCGCCACCATCATGCTGCTGGACGAGCCGTTCGCCGGGGTGGATAAGCGTTCCGAGGCGACCATGACCCGGCTGCTCCGCGAGCTGGCGGATTCCGGCTGCACCATCCTGATTTCCACCCACGATCTCCACGCGCTGCCGGAGCTGTGCGACGAGGCCGTGCTGCTCAACAAGAAGGTGCTGCTGCACGGCCCGCCCGAACTGGTGCTGCAGCCGGACCACCTGGCGCTCGCGTTCGGCCTGGACGTGCTGAACCGCGGGAAGGAACAGGGCTGAGCCATGGACCTGCTGGAAATCCTGCTGGAGCCACTCGGCTACGACTTTATGGTCCGCGCGATCCTCACCACGGTGCTTGCCGCCGTCGTCTGCGCGCTGTTGAGCTGCTGGCTGGTGCTGATCGGCTGGTCCCTGATGGGCGACGCCGTGTCCCATGCCGTGCTGCCCGGCGTGGTGCTCGCCTACATCGTGGGGGCGCCGTTTGCGCTGGGCGCCCTGGTGTTCGCGCTGATAGCGGTGACGCTGATCGGCGTGGTAAGGAACACCAGCCGGGTGAAGGAAGACGCCGCGATCGGCATCGTCTTCACCTCGCTGTTCGCCCTCGGCCTGGTGCTGATTTCCGTGACGCCCAGCCAGACGGACCTGAACCACATCATCTTCGGCAACCTGCTGGGCGTGAGCGTCCCGGACCTCATCCAGGTGCTGGTACTCGGCGCCGTGGCCTTCACCATCCTGATCCTGAAGCGCCGGGACCTGACGCTCTACGCCTTTGATCCCACCCACGCCCACGCCATTGGCCTGTCCCCGCGGCGGCTGGGCGCCCTCCTGCTGGGCCTGCTGGCGCTGACCTCTGTGGTGGCGCTGCAGACCGTTGGCGTGGTGCTGGTGGTGGCCATGCTGATCATCCCCGGCTCCACGGCCTACCTGCTGACGGACCGGTTCTCCCGGATGCTGCTGATCGCGCCCGTAGTTTCCGCGATCTGCGCCGTGGCCGGGATCTACCTCAGCTACTACCTGGACACTGCCTCGGGCGCCATGGTGGTGCTGACGCAGGGAGCCGTGTTCGCCGTCGTCTATCTCTTCAGTCCGCGGCAGGGACTGATCGGGACACGGCTGGCCAAGGCCCGGCGGAAACGGGCGATCGCCGCGGGCTAGCCCCGCGCCCGGCGCCCAGCTCGCCGGAACCCGTCCTGCTCGCCGAGCTCGCCGGAACCCGTCCTGCTCGCCGGAACGTTCCGGCGAGCGGGCACCATTCCGGCGAGTGGGCGCAGTTCCAGTGACCTGTTGGGCCCGAGCGCATCCACCAAATGGCTGATGTTTCCTCCCGGTCTGGTGGATGTGGTGGGCCCGCGTTCCGGAGAAGATGGTTTCAGGGCAGTTCCGCAACAAGGGCTGCCCTGAGCGACAGGCTACGGACCCGGGAAGGCGCCACTAAATTGCGAACCACGTCGAGCTGGAGGGTGGCGTTGATGCTGCTGCCATTGACGCTGGCCGGCTGTACACAGGGCCCGGCACAGCCAGAGCCGACCGGGCCTGCCCAGAGCGCCACCACTGCCGCGCCATCGGTCACCCCGTCCGCGAAGCCATCCGCACAAGGGTCTGGAGCACCCTCAGCTGCGCCGTCCCCGTCGTCCTCAGTTCCGTCAAATGAACCAACCCCCTATGCCCAGGGCCAGGAGCAACTGGACGCGCGGCTTCGAGCAGCTGCGTGGGCGAACGACGTCCCGGCTGCAGGACAGCTCATCAAGTGGGGCGCGAACGTCAACGCCAAGGATGAGACGGTGCAGTCCGCCTACCTGGTAGCCACGAGCGAAGGGCACCTGGACTTCCTTCGCCTGACGCTGGCGCATGGAGCGGACGTCAGGGACCTTGACAGTTGGGTGGGTACGGGCCTGATCCGGGCTGCCGAACGTGGCCACTGGGACGTCGTCGGCGAACTGATCCAGGCCGGCGTCCCCTTGGATCACGTGAACCGGGTGGGTTACCAGGCGATCCATGAAGCGGTCTGGTTCGGCCGGGATGACCCCACGTACCACGCAACGGTGCGGGTACTTATTGCCGGGGGAGTCCAGTTCAACGCGCCGTCGGTCAACGAGGGACTCACCCCGTCCCAGATGGCTGCCCGCAAGGGGTTTACGGGGCAGTCGTCAGTGCTGGCCGCTTTGACCCAGACGCCGCTTCCGGGAGATCCGGCGTCCGCCCTGCTGGCTGGTGCCGCTTCCGGGGACGCCAATGCCGTGGCCCTGGCGCTGCGTGCCGGGGCGCCACCGGCCACAGAGGACGCCGATGGAAAGCCGGCGCTGCAGCTCGCAGAAGAAGCCGGGAACATCGAGGCCGCCCAGGTACTCCGGGCACTGTGTAACCCCTGCCGCTGAACCCGGCCACGCTCCCGGAGCCTGCTGATGGGGCGGTGATCTCCGCGCTCCGCGCCATGGCAGGCAGCGGCCCCAAAATCCGGTGAGATTTGCGTTAAAGGATCGTTACCGGGGGACCGGCAGGGCGAAACATGGGCGGCGCATCATGGGGGCATACCGAGTTCCGCTGCCGAGAGGATCTGCCCGTGATCACCAAGAACCCTTTTCCTGCAGGGTATTTTTCCGTTCCATGGCGTGGGTATGGAAAAGCCGGTACCCATCCACAGCGAGCTGATGCATTACGTCCCGGACGGCACCATCAACCAGACCCTGTATTTCCGCGGCGGCAATACCAGCAGCGAGCTGGTGGCGGTGGTCCTGATGCGGGACGGCCAGCCCATGCGCTACTTTCCCATCGGTGCCAAGGGTGAGGTGCACGTGCCGTTGCGGGTGGTGGAAGACATTGAGGGCGGCTCGGTCATTGAGCTGTTCCTGGTGGCGCCGGAAGGAACGACCGGGTCCCTGGTGATCGACCTCGGGATGGTGGAACACTGATGGCGGCCCGGCGGAGGCTGGTGGTGGTGGGCAACGGCATGGCCGGTGCGCGCACCGTGGAGGAAATCCTGGCCAGGGGCGGGGCGGAGCAGTTTTCCATCACCATGTTCGGCGACGAACCCTACGGAAACTACAACCGGATTATGCTCAGCCACGTTCTCTCAGGTGAGGAGAGCGACGCTGACATCTTCCTCAACGCCCTCACCTGGTACCAGGACAACGGCATCGACCTGCACGCCGGCGTCACCGTGGAGCGGATCGACAAATACACCCGGCACGTGTTCTCCAGCGACGGCCGAGTCACCCCCTACGACGTGCTGATCATCGCCACCGGCAGCCGCTCCCACATGCCACCCATGGAGGGCCTGCACACCGTGGGCGGGTCCATCAAACCGGGAGTGTTCGGCTTCCGCACCATCGATGACACCCGCAAAATGGTGGCCCACGCCCGGCAGGAGCATCACCGCCGGGCCGTGGTGATCGGCGGCGGCCTGCTGGGCCTTGAGGCAGCTTATGGCCTGCGCAGCCACGGCATCGAAGTGGAGGTGGTCCAGTCCGGCAGTCATCTTATGAGCGCACAAATGGGGCCCGACGGCGGTGCGGTGCTGCGCAGGAGCGTGGAGGCACTGGGCATTGGGGTACATACGGGCAGCCGGACCACTGCCGTCCTCGGAACGGACAGGGTCACCGGGGTGAGCCTGCGGGACAAGCCGGACATTGACTGCGACATGGTGGTGGTGGCCGCCGGAATCCGGCCCAACGTGGACCTGGCCGTGCTCAGTGGACTTCCCGTTGAACGCGCGATTGTGGTGGATGACCAGCTGCGGGTCCAGGACGAGGACGCCATCTACGCGGTGGGCGAGTGCGTCCAGCACCGGGGCCAGGTCTACGGCCTGGTGGCGCCGCTCTGGGAACAGGCGGTGGTGCTGGCCAAACACGTGACGGGTACGGACGCAGGCGCCGCCTATCTGGGCACGCGGACCGCCACCAAACTGAAAGTGGCCGGCGTCGAGGTTGCCTCCATGGGCCTGCACGGGCCGGAGCGGGACACGGACGAGCACATCGTCTTCTCCGAGCCAAGCCGCGGGGTGTTCAAGTCGATCGTGGTGCGGGACAACAAGATGGTGGGTGCCACGCTGCTGGGGGACAGCCGGAAGGTGGCGTTCCTGACCCAAGCGTACGACCGTGGCCTGCCGCTGCCGGAGGAACGGATAGGGCTGCTGTTCGATCTGGGGACGCCCGGGGAGGACGTCGGAGTGGCTGAACTCGCGGACGATGCGCAGGTCTGCAATTGCAACGGCGTCAGCAAAGGGGACCTGGTGGGCGCGGTGAAGGGCGGCTGCAGGTCCCTGGCAGGTGCCATGGAGGCCACCCGGGCCGGGAAGGGCTGCGGATCCTGCAAGCTGCTGGTGACCCAGGTGGTGGAGTGGGCCGCGGACGGGGCTGTGGAGGAGGATCCGTCGGCCAGCTATTACGTTCCGGGGATCCCCCTGGACAAGCCGGCCCTGATGGCAGAGATCCGGAAACGTGGGCTGCGCTCGGTGTCCCAGGTGTTCCAGGCACTTGCGCCGGGCAGCACCGAGGACGCGAGGTCCAAAATGGGGCTGGCCTCGCTGCTGAAGATGATGCTGGCGGACCGGTACATCGACGAACGCGACGCCCGCTTCATCAACGACCGCGTCCACGCCAACATCCAGCGGGACGGCACCTTCTCCGTGGTGCCGCAAATGAAGGGCGGCGTGACGTCGGTACACCAGCTGCGGCGCATCGCGGACGTGGCGGAGAAGCACAAAGTGCCGCTGATCAAGCTCACTGGCGGGCAGCGGATCGACCTCCTGGGCATCCCCAAGGAGGACCTGCCGCAGGTCTGGGCGGACCTCGACATGCCGTCCGGGTATGCGTACGGCAAGAGCTTCCGCACTGTAAAAACCTGCGTGGGAAAGGACTTCTGCCGTTACGGGACGGGCGATTCCACCCGCCTGGGTGTGGAGATCGAGTCCCTCTTTCAGGGCATCGAGGCGCCGGCCAAGCTGAAGCTCGCAGTGTCCGGCTGCCCCCGGAACTGCGCCGAATCCCTTGTTAAGGATGTGGGCGTGGTGGCAGTGGAGGGCGGCCGTTGGGAAATCTACGTTGGCGGCGCGGCCGGAGCCCATATCCGCAAAGGAGACCTGCTGGCCACGGTGGATGACCCCGACGAAGTCAAGGTCCTGACAGGCCGGTTCATGCAGTACTACCGCGAGCACGCCAACTGGCTGGAGCGCACGTACGCCTTTGTGCCCCGGGTGGGAATCGAGCACTTGCGGGCCGTGATCGTGGAGGACTCGGAAGGCATCGCAGCCCAGCTGGACGAGGCCATGCAGGCATCGGTGGACAGCTACGTGGACCCCTGGAGCGAGCGCGACGATCCACTCACGCCCGGCCAGTTCCGCACCTCGCTGCCGCTCACGGCCCTCCCGCAGGTGCCGGTCCGATGAGCGTGCAGCAAGGTGGAATGCCCGACGGCGGACCGGGAACCAGCGCGGTCCACGTCCTGGGGCCGGTGGACCAGGTCCCCGTGGGCGAGGGCCGTGCCTTCGCGGTGGGCGGCGAGCAGGTGGCTGTGTTCCGGCTTCGGGACGGTTCGTTGCGGGCGCTCTCGGCAGTTTGCCCGCACCGCGGCGGCCCGATCGCCGACGGCACCATAGACCAGGAAGTGGTCATTTGTCCGCTGCACCAGCACACGTTTGACCTGGTCACCGGCTGTTCCACCAGCGGCGCCGGGGACCTGCGGAGTTACGTGGTGGACGTGGACGGCGACCGGAACCTGGTGCTCATGATGGCGCCGGTGTAGCGAACGTCACGTAGTACCCGAGTGCGTCTTGTAGGATGGTCAAGCCGCGCGAAGCTTCGGCCGTATGAATTATTCCGCTCACAAACGGTTGCCCTAAGACTAAAAGGCCGAATTTTGTGCTCTGAGTCACTCGTATGCCGGACGCGCGCACCCCCAACCCCCCACAAGGAATTGTTGTGCCACAAAGTACCCCCACAGAACTCCAGTCCAGCACGGCACCATCCACCGCCGTCGTAGATTCAACCCTCAGTGCCGAGGGCTACAAGAAGTCCCTGAGCGGCCGCCAGGTCACCATGATCGCCATGGGCGGCGCCATCGGTGTTGGCCTGTTTATGGGCGCCGGCGGGCGGCTGGCCTCCACCGGACCCGCGCTGATTTTCTCCTACGCCATTGCCGGCGTCATCGCCTACCTGCTGATGCGGGCACTGGGCGAGCTGATCATGTACCGCCAGACGTCAGGCTCGTTCGTCAGCTACGCCGGCGAAATGTTCGGCAAGAAGGGCGCGTACCTGTCCGGCTGGATGTACTTCATCAACTGGGCCATGACCGGCATCGCCGAACTGATCGCGATCGGCCTCTACTTCCAGTTCTTCTTCCCCAACGTTCCCGTTGAACTGACCGCCATCGCAGCGCTGTTGCTGCTGGTGGGCGTGAACCTGATGAGCGTCAAGGCGTTCGGAGAATTCGAATTCTGGGCCTCCTGCCTGAAAGTCGGCGCCATCGTGATCTTCCTGGCCGTGGGCACCTTTATGGTGGTCTTCAACGCCCAGGTGGGCGACGGTCACGCCTCCGTGAACAACCTCTTCGCAGCCGAAGGCGGCATGTTCCCCAAGGGTGCCCTGGTGATGATCCTGGTGCTGAACGCCGTCATCTTCGCCTACAACGGGATCGAACTCGTGGGCATCACAGCCGGCGAAATGCAGAACCCCGCCAAGGAAGTCCCCAAGGCAATCCGCGCCGTCGTCTTCCGCATCGTGGTGTTCTACGTTGGCTCCGTGACCCTGCTGGCCATGCTGCTTCCGTCTGACCAGTACGTTGCCGGCACCTCGCCGTTCGTCACCGTGTTCGGCCAGATGGGCCTGGCCTGGATGGGCGACGTTATGAACATGATCGTCATCACCGCCGCGCTGTCCTCCTGCAACTCGGGCCTGTACTCGATCGGCCGGATCTTCCGCACCATGGCCAACAACGGGCACGCCCCCACCTGGCTGACCCGGATGTCCAAGAGCCACGTGCCGTACGCGGCCATCCTGGCCATCGGCGCCGTTTACCTGGTGGGCATCCTGCTGAACATCCTGCTGGGCGGTTCGCACGCCTTCGACCTGGCCCTGAACTCGGCCTCCATCGGCGTGATCTTCACGTGGGGCGCCATCTTCGCCAGCCAGATCGCGCTGCGCAAGAAGAAGGGCAACGTCTCCCCGCTGCCTGCTCCGGGCGGCGTCTGGAGCAGCTGGGCCGGCCTGATCTCCCTGCTGGTCATCACCGTGCTGATCGGGTTCGACACCATGACCAGCAAGACCGGCGAGGTCTTCCACCTGGGCCTCTGGACCCTGGCCACCATCCCGTTCTTCGCGCTGCTGCTGTGGCTGGGCTGGCAGAAGGTCAAGACCAACGAGCCGAAGAACGCCCTCTTCAGCTAGGTCTCCGCTGCCGGGCGCATGGTCCGGCAGGGGGCAAACATTAACGACGCCGGCCGTCACCTTCGCGATGAAGGTGACGGCCGGCGTCGTACTTCCCAAGTAGGTAGCAGTTGTTGCCGCTAAACGGCTCGTAAAGGGCAACTAATGCGACTCAGTTGGGAGGGGGGAGGGGGAGGGCGGACTAGTCGTTGCGCTTGAACTGGTCCTTGACGTCCTCGCCGACCTTTTTGGCGTCTGCCTTCAGCTGGTCGGCCTGGCCCTCGCGCTCAAGCTTCTCGTTGTCCGTGGCCTTGCCGGCGGCTTCCTTGGCCTTGCCTCCCGCATGCTCCGCAGCGTTCCCGATCTTGTCTCCGATTCCCATGGTGGATGCCACCTTTCGTCTATCCGGTTGACCTGTGAGTGCACCTTCACGATAACACGAAGCATGCTTACCATCTCTTCGAGTGGGCGGAATATCAGCACGACGGCGCATAGTGATTGTCAGCGCCCGGGGATAGGCTCGAAGCATGGATCACAGCACCAGCCTCACCCAGCACATCCAGGCCGCGCCGGAAAAAGTCTGGTCCGTGATCACTGACATCCCGGGCTCCGTGGCAACGCTTTCCGGCGTGAAGGCGGTACAGATGCTCACGGACGGCCCGTACGGCGAGGGCACGCGCTGGAAGGAAACGCGGTCCATGATGGGCCGGTCCGAGACGGTGGAAATGTGGGTTGCCCAGGCGGATCCGCCGCGCAGCACAACCGTCAAAGCCGTTCAGTCCGGCGCCGATTACACCAGCCGGTTCACCCTCAGTGAGCGTAAAGGCGGTACGGACCTGACGCTGACGTTCGGTGCTGAAATCATCAAGCCCACAGCCTTCAGCCGCATCACCATGGCCCTTTTTGGCAAGATGGGCATGGCCATGACCCGGAAGGCTCTGGCCAAGGACCTTGAGGAAATCGCCGCCAAGGCCGAAGCTCTCTAGTGGCGGCTACTGCCAAGGTCCAGGCTCCGCGGCTCTCGCCGGTTAAGCTCGCGGACCTCACCGATGCCGCGGATCCGCACTTCCAGCGCGGGGAGAGGTACGACGGCGGCCGGTACAGCCGGGCGGCAGCTGACGGCCTGGAGCTGAACGGCGCAGTCTTTGCCGAGTGTGAATTCCAGGGCGCCTCCCTGAATGAAACCCAGCTCCGCGGCGCCACGTTCACCGATTGTGTGCTGACGGAGCTGTATGCGCCGGTGTTCCTTGTTTCCCGCACCGGCTGGCGGGACGTTGAGCTCACCAATCCGCGGCTGGGGTCCGCGGAGGCGTACAGCAGTGCGTGGCAGTCGGTGAGGATCGACGGCGGCAAGGTGGACTTCCTGAATCTCCGCGGGGCAAAGCTCAACGACGTCCTGGTCAGCGACTGCATCATCAACGAGCTGGACCTCGGCTCTGCTGTGGCAAGCCGGGTGGCCTTCAGGAACTGCACCATTGGCACGCTGGACCTTAACGGTGCCAAGCTCAAGGATTTCGACCTGCGCAGCACCGATTTCCGCACCATCAGCGGGCTGGGCAGCCTGGCCGGCGTGGTGGTGGACGATTACCAGTTGAGCCTCCTGGCGCCTTTGCTGGCGAGTCATCTGGGGCTGGTTGTGGCGTAATCCCGGCCCGGGATATTGACCCGGCAGGGCCGCCGTGTAATCTTTAGTGAACGAACGGTCGGTAAATTCGCTGCATTGGCTGCAGGGTCTTCCGGACGACTAACAACGCCGTTACCGCAAAGGATGTTTCTCATGGGCTCAGCAGCCGCAGGACCCCAGGCTTTCCTGGTGGGCGGAGTACGCACGCCGGTGGGCCGCTACGGCGGAGCCCTCTCCGCCGTCCGCCCCGATGACCTGGCCGCCCTGGTGGTCCGCGAAGCCGTGCAGCGTGCGGGCCTGGATCCGGACGCAATCGACGAAGTGATCCTGGGCAACGCCAATGGCGCCGGTGAGGAAAACCGGAACGTGGCCCGCATGGCCACGCTCCTGGCCGGACTGCCCCTGCACATCCCCGGCATTACGGTGAACCGGCTGTGTTCATCCGGGCTCAGCGCCATCATCCAGGCCAGCCACATGGTCAAGTCCGGCGCAGCGGACGTTGTTATTGCCGGCGGAGTGGAGTCCATGAGCCGTGCGCCGTGGGTCCAGGAGAAGCCGGCCACTGCATTCGCCAAGCCGGGTGCCATCTTCGACACTTCCATTGGCTGGCGCTTCGCCAACCCGCTGTTCCAAAAGGGGGAGCTCTCCCGCGACGGGAAAATGACGTATTCCATGCCGGAAACTGCCGAAGAGGTGGCCCGCGTGGATGGCATCAGCCGCGAGGACGCCGACGCGTTCGCCGTCAGGTCCCACGAACGCGCCCTCGCCGCGATCGCCGCCGGCCGGTTCGCCGCGGAAATCGTCCCGGTCACGGTCAAGGGCCGGAAATCGGAGACCGTGGTGGATGCGGACGAAGGCCCCCGTGCCGGCACCACCATGGAGGTCCTCTCAGGGCTGCGGCCGGTTGTTGCCGGCGGCTCCGTGGTGACTGCAGGCAACTCGTCCACCCTCAACGACGGCGCCTCCGCGATCATTGTGGCCTCCGAGGCCGCCATCGAAAAGCTCGGACTCACCCCCCGGGCGCGCATCGTGGACGGCGCGTCCGCCGGCTGCGAGCCGGAAATCATGGGCATCGGTCCAGTACCGGCAACGCAGAAAGTGTTCAACCGCACCGGCATCACGGCAGGCAAGCTTGGCGCCGTCGAGCTTAATGAGGCCTTCGCCACGCAGTCCCTGGCCAGCATGCGGCGGCTGGGCCTGGACCCGGACATCGTGAACAACGACGGCGGCGCCATCAGTTTGGGCCATCCGCTCGGTTCCAGCGGTTCGCGGATCGCGATCACGCTGCTGGGCCGGATGGAACGCGAAGACGCACGGCTTGGCCTGGCCACCATGTGCATCGGCGTGGGCCAGGGAACCGCCATGCTGCTGGAAAGGGTGTGACCATGCTCAAGAACCATGACTTCAGCACCCTGGTGGTGGAGGAACGCGAAGACCGCGTGGTGGTGCTCCTGAACCGGCCGGAGGTCCGTAACGCCATTGACCAGGCCATGGTGGATGAGCTGCACCTGGTCTGCGCGGAACTGGAGCAGCACCCCAAGATCCTGATCATTGCGGGCAAGGGCGGCGTTTTTGCCTCAGGAGCGGACATTGCCCAGCTGCGTGAACGGCGCCGGGACGACGCCCTGCAGGGCATCAACTCCAGCCTGTTTGTCCGCATAGCTAAGCTGCCCATGCCGGTGATTGCCGCGCTGGACGGCTACTGCCTGGGCGGCGGGGCAGAGCTGGCCTATGCCGCGGACTTCCGGATCGGCACACCGTCCGTGCGCATCGGCAACCCGGAAACGGGTTTGGGGATCCTGGCCGCGGCCGGGGCAAGCTGGCGGCTGCGCGAGCTGGTGGGGGAGCCGCTGGCCAAGGAGATCCTGCTGGCCGGGCTGGTGCTGCGCGCCGAGCAGGCCCTGGCAGCGAACCTGATCACCGAAATCCACGAAGCCCCGGAGCTGATGGACGCCGCGCACAACCTGGCGGACCGGATTGGCCGGCAGGACCCGCTGGCGGTCCGGATCACCAAATCCGTGTTCCACGCCCCGGCCGGGGCACACCCGCTGATCGACCAGCTGGCGCAGGGGATCCTGTTCGAGTCGCAGGCGAAGTTCGACAGGATGCAGGCGTTTCTACAGAAGAAGACCGAGAACACCGCCGAACAGAAGGAGACCCCATGAGCAGCGCCGAAACCGCAGCTGGCCTTCCCCAGTCGGTCGGCGTCCTGGGCGGTGGTCGCATGGGTGCCGGGATCGCGCATGCCTTCCTCCTCAACGGCTGCCATGTCCTGGTGGTGGAACGTGACCAGGAATCGGCGGAGGCGGCCCGCGAAAGGGTGGCTGCCGCCGTCGCCAAGAGTATTGAACGCGGGGCGACCACGCGCAGCACCGCGGAATTCCTGGGCCGGCTCAGTGTTTCCGTGGACTATGACGACTTTGCCGGCAGGCAGCTGGTGGTGGAGGCAGTCCCGGAGGACTGGGACCTCAAAGTGAAGTCCCTGCGGGGCATCGAAGCCCGGCTGGGCGCGGATGCGTTCCTTGCGTCGAACACCTCGTCGTTGTCGGTTGACGGCCTCGCGGCGGAACTGGACCGGCCGGAGAATTTCCTGGGCCTGCACTTCTTCAACCCGGTTCCGGCCTCCACCCTGATCGAGGTGGTGGTGGGAAAGCGGACGTCCCCGGACCTGGCCGTTGCGGCGAAAAGGTGGGTTGAGGCACTCGGGAAGACCGCCGTCGTCGTCAATGATGCGCCGGGCTTCGCGTCCTCACGGCTGGGTGTGGCCATCGCGCTGGAGGCCATGCGGATGGTGGAGGAGGGCGTGGCGTCCGCGGAGGACATCGACGCCGCCATGGTGCTGGGCTACAAGCACCCTACCGGGCCGCTGCGCACCACGGACATTGTGGGCCTGGACGTGCGCCTGGGCATTGCCGAATACCTGCATTCCACGCTGGGTGAGCGGTTTGCGCCGCCACAGATTCTCCGCGACAAGGTGGCGCGCGGCGAGCTGGGCCGCAAGAGCGGGAAGGGCTTCTTCGACTGGTCCTAGGACCGTGGGGGCTGGTCCTAGGATGGTCAGCGTGAGCATTTTCCAGCCCGTGACTTTGACCGGCAAGAACGTCATCCTTGAGCCTCTCCACGCGGACCATCACGACGGCCTGGTGGAAGCCGCCAAGGACGGCGAACTCTGGAAGCTCTGGTACACGTCCGTTCCCGCGCCGGAAGGGATGGCGGCGGAGATCGCCAAGCGCCTGGACATGCAGGCCGCGGGGACCATGCTGCCCTTCACCACGCGGTTGATCGACCCCGCCACCGGAGGTCCCGGCCGGATCATCGGCATGACCACGTACTGCAATATCGACGCCGCCACGCCCCGGGTGGAGATCGGCTACACGTGGAACGCGGCGTCGGCCCACGGCACGGGCACCAACCCCGATTCCAAGCTGCTGCTCCTGCGCCACGCCTTTGAAGTGTTGCACTGCCCGGCCGTGGAGTTCCGGACGCACTGGCTCAACCACCAGTCCCGGGAGGCCATCGCCCGGCTGGGTGCGAAGCAGGATGGTGTGCTGCGCAGCCACCAGCGGAGCCGGAACGGTGAACTGCGGGACACGGTGGTGTTCTCCATCCTCCAGCATGAGTGGCCGGCGGTCCGGAACGGCCTGGAGCACCGGCTCAGCAAGCGGTAGGGCTGCGGGTTTCTGGCCCTTGGGTCCGTCAGGCTTGGGTCCGTTACCCCCCGCTCGTGGAGAAATCCCCGCCGCGGACGATGGTGATTTGTCCACAAGCCGGTGATTATTACTAGATGAAGCTACAGCGCGCCGTGGTGGCCGCCGTGGCAGTGCTCGTGCTTGGTGCCTGCACGGGACCGGTGCCACCCCCGGATCCGCCGCGTCCCACCCAGACCCGGCCGGTCACCGCCGTCCCATCCACGACGGCGGCCGCTTCAGTTCGTGCTGGAACGGCCCCTGCCCCGGTGCTTCCGGGCGGCTGCGAGTACGTTTCTCCCGAAATGCTGCGGACCATTGCCGGGGGCGCGCCGGACAGGCTTCGGATCACACCCATCACCGGCGCAGCCGTAAGGTCCGCGGACTACCCCGAGCTGTACATGATTGCCATGAGGTTCTCCGTCCCGGGCGTTGGCGAGGAATTCGGCGTGTGGGCGTCGAACAGCCTTCAGCCAGGTGGTGGACTGATCATCGCTGTGGATGATTTCGCGCAGAACTTCACGCAATGGCCCGCCGGGGACACGTCATCCTTCAAAATCAGCCAGACGGACCATGGTGTTGAGGAAGCGGAAATCTGCGTCAGTTCAGTCCCGTGAAAGCCCCCTGATTCACCAGCGATCCGTAGTAGCCGTGCCGATAGCCGTCGCCGTTGGGGTGGAAGTTAGCTGGGTCGGCCAGGTTGGCAGGGTTGAAGTTGATCCAGGGATCTGCCGAACCGATCCCGTGCCCGGCAAAGGCGCCAGCCACGTCAACGTAGTGGGCCCCCTGGCTGGTTGCCGCCGACGCGATGACAAGGTTCAGTCCCTGCACGGCGGGGTTGGCGACCGGTGCAAACGGGTGGGCCGGTTCGAACAGCAGCGGGTAGCCGGTCACCACCAGCCTGGCTGTGGGTGCATGGGCCCGGATGGTGCCAACCATGGTGGCGACAGCTGTGAAGACGGTACCGTCGCCGAGCCTGGTGTACGCGGCGTTGATCGCACTGGCGCACTCGAAGGATTGCGGCGCGGGCGCGCAGGTTGCCAGTACCGTGTTGGTGCCAAGATCGATTCCCCCGGCCGTCACGGTGACCACGTCAGTAGCCGGACCAACCGCAAACGGCAGCGAAGCAATAACCTGGCCAGTGGAATTCCCGGAGCACGCGGCATTGGCGGTCAGCTCAACGTCCCGCAACTTGTCCGAGATAACCGGGTAACCCTTCTTGCTGACGAAGCAGGCCGGGTCCGTGTACGGTGCCGCCCCCTGGCCGGAGGCGTAGGAATCGCCCAGGGCCACGTACTGTGCGGCGCCCGGAGGCGCGGCCTGCGCCGGAACAGCGGCCAGCGCCATCCCGAACATGAGTGCTCCAAGAGCTGCTGCGACCGCCCGGACAGGGTTCCGCCGTCGTGCGTCCTGATTGTGCATCTTTTGCCCCTAAGTACTTACCCCCATGAGTGAAGAGACCATTTCCAGAGTAGGACGACGGCGGTCCGCGGGCGCCGGGGGCGGGTACCTGTTTTTTGCGGGGTACTACTTGCCTCCGCCACTCCGCACTGATGTATCTTTAAGTGCATACTCATGCACATATGCACTGGATGGAGTGGAGTAGATGCTGTCAGTTCTGCGGAACGTGATCTACCGGCGCCTGTTCTCGGCGCAGGTGGTCGCATTGCTGGGCACGGGCCTGTTGACCGTAGCGCTGGGGCTGCTGGCGTTCGACCTCGCCGGTGCCAACGCCGGGGCCGTGATGGGGACCGCGCTGACCATCAAAATGCTGGCCTACGTGTTTTTCGCGCCGGTCATCAACGCGCTGGTGGCCCGGCTGCCGAAGAAACCCGTGCTGATCGGCGCGGACCTGGTCAGGGCGGCCATGGCACTGTTCCTGCCGTTCATGACCGAGACGTGGCAGATCTACCTGGTGGTTTTTCTGCTGCAGTCCGCCTCCGCCACGTTTACGCCGGCCTTCCAGTCGCTGATTCCGGCGGTCCTGAAAGATGAGAAGGACTACACGCGGGCGTTGTCGCTCTCCCGGCTGGCCTATGACCTGGAGGCGGTCATCAGCCCGGTTGCCGCCGCCCTGTTGCTCAGCGTCCTCACGTATAACAATCTTTTCCTGGGAACAGTCGCCGGGTTCGTGGTGTCCGCGCTGCTGGTCGCTGCCACCCCTCTTCCCGCATCCGGACCCTCAACCCCGGCAACCCCGCCCGCCCCGCAGCAGGACCCGCTATGGCACCGGACCACGCTGGGCGCCAGGATTTTTTGGCGCAACCGTCAGCTTCGTTCGCTGCTGGCACTGAATCTGGTGGTGGCCGCGCCAACGGCCCTGGTGCTGGTTAACGCGGTGGTCTACGTCCGCGATGCGCTGGGTCGGCCGGAAGCGGACCTGGCCTTGGCGCTTGCGTGCTTCGGCGTCGGATCGATGGCCGTGGCGCTGGGCGCTCCCCGGCTGCTGGACCGGTTCGGGGACCGGGCCGTGATGCTCAGCGGTGCCGCGCTGATCCCCTTGGTGCTGGCCGCGGTCACGGCTGTCACCCTCTGGGCCGGGGTGATGCCCGACGGCGGCGGGCCGGGTATGGCTGCCGGTGCGGCCGCGTGGTGGTGGCTGCTGGGGCTGTGGTTCCTGCTGGGCGCGGGCAACGCAACGATCCTGACGCCGTCGTCGAGATTGCTGCGGGCCGCCTCCACCGAGGAGACCCGGCCCTACGTTTTCACTGCCCAGTTTTCGCTCTCGCACGCCTGCTACATCATCAGCTACCCGTTGGCAGGATGGCTGGGCGCGGCGGCCGGGTTGGGCTGGGCGGCGGCAGCTCTGACACTTCTTGCGATAATAGGCAGCGCAGGTGCATTCCTGTCCTGGCCCCGGCATGCCGCCCCGGCCCAGGCGGACCCCGTTAGTGAGTTGGAACCTGATGAGCAGCCAACCGAACAGCCTCCCGGCCAGCGTGCCAGGAACTGACCAGCCGTCCCTGGTCCACCGGGTCACGCCCGGGCCGGAACTGCTGGAGGCCGCTACCGGGACGTTGCGCATGCTGGCCGAGCCAACGCGCCTGCACCTGCTCTGGCAGCTCGCCGAAGGACCCAAAACCGTCACCGAGCTCACCGCCGCCGCCGGGGTTCCCCGCACCGTGGCCAGCCAGCACCTGGCCAAGCTCCGGCTCAGCGGCCTGGTGGACACCCGCAAGGACGGCCGGCACGTTGTGTACTCGCTGCACGACGGGCACCTGGTCCGGCTGATCCGCGAGACTCTGAACCACGCCGACCACCAGGTCACCGGCGAACCCGTCCACGAGTAGGACCCGCCGGGAAACCACCCACTCATGGAGAAATCCCCGCCGCGTACGGCGGGGATTTCTCCACAAGCGGGTGATTCACCCCGGGCGTCTCAGAGGGTACCCAGCAGGTCCCGCATCTCCTTGATCTCGGCTTCCTGCGCGGCCACGATTTCCTTGCTGAGCTCGATGGCCCGCGGATCCTTGCCGTCCGCCGTCTCGGCCTCGGCCATGGTCAGGGCGCCTTCATGGTGGACGATCATCTGTTCCAGGAAGAGCCGTGCCGCTTCCGTGCCCTGGGCATTTTCCAGTTCGGCCATGGCGGCCTGGTCCATCATGCCCTCCATGGAGTGGCCGGCATGCCCTGACTCCACGGGCTCGTTCCACTCCTTGAGCCAGCCGGTCATGGTCTGGATTTCCGGATCCTGGGCCGCCTTGATCCTGGTGGCCAGGGCCGTGACGGGAGCCGGGATATCCTGCTTGGCCAGCACCATGCCGGACATTTCCACAGCCTGGGCATGGTGCGGAATCATCATCTGGGCGAACATCACGTCCGCGTCGTTATGCTCGACGGCGGCACCCGTCCCGGTGCCGGTGGTGGGCTTCGCGGAGTGCGAACCGTGCTCCATACCGCCAGGGGCCGGAGTGCCGGACGTTCCCGCGCATCCGGCCAGGGCGAAGGAAACGGCAACGGCCGCCGTCGAAAGTTTGAGCAGTTTGTTCTTCATCAGTTCAGGTCCTTTAAGTCGTGCCGGCATGGGTGGCCGGGGGAGCGGGTTTGGGGTTCTGTTGCTCAACGTACCTCGGAAGGGTTGAGTTTCACCCTCCGCAGCAGTTGGGCGTTCAGGGCCACCACAATCGTGGAAACGGACATCAGGACGGCGCCGGCCGCGGGGGACAGGACCACACCGGCGAAGGCCAGGACGCCGGCGGCCAGCGGCACGGCCAGGACGTTGTAGCCGGTGGCCCACACCAGGTTCTGCCACATCTTGGCGTAGCTGGCCCGGGAAAGGTCCACCATGGACAGGACTGCGCGGGGGTCGTTTCCGGCCAGGACCACACCTGCGGATTCCATGGCCACGTCGGTTCCCGCGCCAATGGCGATGCCCACCTCCGCCCGGGCCAGTGCAGGGGAGTCGTTGACGCCGTCGCCCACCATGGCCACCTTCATGCCCCTGGCCTGGAGTTCGGCCACCTTTTTGTCCTTGTCTGCCGGCAGCACCTCGGCAAAGACCTCGTCGATTTTCAGGTCCTCGGCCACGGCCTCTGCCACCTGGCGGGCGTCGCCGGTGACCATGGCCACCTTCACGCCCCGGTTCTGCAACGCGGCCACGGCCTGGCGCGACTCCGGCCGGATGCTGTCCTCGAGGCTGACGGCGCCAACCACCTGGTTGCCGTCCAGCACGTGAAGCACGGCGGCGCCCCGGTCCATCCACTGCCGGACAGGCTCAGCGAGCTGGGCAGGCTCGTTGATGCCGAGTTCGCGCAGCAGTGCCGGGCCGCCCACCTGCAGCGTGCGGCCGTCAACGGTGGCGCGGACACCCCGTCCGGTCAGGGACGTGAAGCCGCCGGCCTGCGGAATATTCAGGCCGCGGTCCCGGGCGGCGCGGACAATGGCCCGTGCCACCGGGTGTTCGCTGTCGGATTCGACGGCGGCAGCCAGGGCCAGCAGCTGGTCCTCCTCCACACCGGGTACAGTCGCCACGTCCTTGAGCTCGGGTTCACCCACGGTGAGTGTGCCGGTCTTGTCGAACAGGACGACGTCGATGGTGCGCATGCGTTCCAGGGCCATCCGGTTCTTGATGAGCACGCCGGCGCGGGCGGCCTGTTCCGTGGAAATGGCGATCACCAGCGGGATGGCCAGGCCCAGGGCGTGCGGGCAGGCGATCACCAGCACCGTCACTGTACGGGTGACGGCCTCAGGCACGCTGCCCATCAGCGTCCAGGCAATGAAGGTGATAACGCCCGCCCCGGCGGCGAAGTAGAAGAGGAACGCCGCTGCCCGGTCCGCCAGGGCCTGTGCCTTGGAGGACGACGCCTGCGCTTCTGCCACCAGCCGCTGGATCCCGGCCAGTGCCGTGTCATTTCCGACGGCGGTGATCCGGACCCTGAGGCTGTTGTCCGTGGCCACGGTGCCGGCAACCACTGTGTCTCCAGGTGAGCGGGACACGGTCTTGGACTCCCCGGTGATCATGGACTCGTCAAACTCCGCTGCGCCGTCGACGATTTCCCCATCGGCAGGCATCCTGGCCCCGGAGCGCACCAGCACGGTGTCGCCTTCGCGCAACTCGGAGACGGGCACGGTTTCGGTGCCGCCGTCCGTGACGCGCTCGGCCTCGTCAGGAAGCAGGGCTGCCAGGGCATCCAGCGCGCCCTGCGCGGAACCCAGTGCGCGCATTTCAATCCAGTGGCCCAGCAGCATGATGGCCACCAGGAGTGCCAGTTCCCACCAGAAGTCCAGGTCAAATCCGCCAATGCCCAGGCTGGTGATCCACGAGGCCGCGAAGGCAACGGTGATGGCCATGGCGATCAGCAGCATCATGCCGGGCCGGCGGGTCTTAAGTTCCTGCCAGCCGCCCTTCAGGAACGGCTGGCCGCCGTAGAAGAAGATCACCGTGCCCAGGACGGGCGGGATCCACGTTGAACCCGGAAACATGGGCGCCATGTAGCCCAGGATGTGGCCCACCATGGGGCTGAAATAGACCACGGGGATGGATAGGGCCAGGGTCAGCCAGAAGCGGTTCTTGAACATCGCCGTGCTGTGCCCGGCGTGCTGGCCGTGGGTATGGACGGTGTGGTCGTCGTCGTGGATTTGGTGCTGTGCATGGGCTGCCGGGATTGCATGATCCGTTGGAGCCTGCTGGTGTTCGTGGGGCTGGTGTTGGTGCTGCTGGTGATCCGGCTCAGTAACGTTGGTGTTGTGCCCCGCGTGATGGTTCGTGTGGTTATGCATTCCACTCATGTCAGTTTCCATTTCTTGGCTGTGAAGCTATGGGCGCTGGGGTTGAACGGCTGTGATGGCGGCGCTTGGCGCGGCCGGGACATACCAGTTCACTGACAACACTTGGAACAATACCCCCGGGGGGTATATGAGTCAAGGGGTGGTGGGGGATTCGCGCGATAGGTCCAGGCGGGGGCCTTGGCTCGAGGGAACCTTCCCTGTACTGTTGGAATATATTACCGAACGGACGGTCAGTAATGCGGAGGGATCGCAGCTGGCCCGTTTGACCGCCTGGAAGGACCTGTCAACGATGACCACCACTGCCACCATGCCGGAAACCACGGACAGCACTATCGAGACCGTTCCCAGCTACGTCCAGGACGCCTGGTGGACCCCCGCCCCCGGTGCGGCGGAGGGGACCCCTGTGCGGGACGCCAGCACTGGCCGCCTTCTTGCGAAGGTGAGCACCGACGGGCTGGACCTCTCCGCCGTCGTCAATTACGGCCGCACAGTGGGGCAGGCGGGGCTGGGTGGCTACACCTTCCACCAGCGCGCGCTCATGCTGAAGGAGCTGGCGCAGTACCTCAACGCCCGCAAGGAGCAGTTTTACGTGCTGTCCGCGCAGACCGGCGCCACCAAGGTTGATTCGATGATCGATATCGACGGCGGCATTGGCGTGCTGTTCACGTTCGGCTCCAAGGGCCGGCGCGAGCTGCCCAACGCGCAGGTGGTGGTGGACGGGCCCATGGAGGTGCTGTCCAAGGACGGTTCGTTCGCCGGTGAGCACATTTACACCCGGATTCCCGGCGTCGCCGTGCAGATCAACGCCTTCAATTTTCCGGTCTGGGGCATGCTGGAAAAGCTGGCGCCGGCCTTCCTGGCTGGCGTTCCCACCATCGTGAAGCCCGCGACTCCCACAGGCTATGTTGCTGCCGCCGTGGTGAAGGCAATCATCGAATCGCGGATCCTTCCGGAGGGTTCCCTGCAGCTCGTTTCCGGATCCGTCCGCGGCCTGCTGGACGTGCTGGACTACCGGGACCTTGTTGCGTTCACCGGTTCCGCGTCCACCGCGCAGTCGCTGAAATCGCACCCGAACGTGGTGGAAGGCGGCGTCCGCTTTACCTCGGAGACGGACTCCCTCAACGCGGCCATCCTGGGGCCGGACGCCGTCCCGGGCACGCCCGAATTCGACGCCTTCATCAAGTCCCTGGTCACGGAAATGACAGTCAAGGCGGGCCAGAAGTGCACCTCCATCCGGCGCGCCATTGTGCCGCAGGAGATGGTGAAGGACGTAGCAGCCGCCGTGGGCCAGCGCATCGAGGAGCGCGTTGTGGTGGGCGATCCCCGGGCCGAGGGCGTGACCATGGGCGCGCTCGCCTCGCTCGAACAGCTCGCCGATGTCCGCGCAGCGGTCCAGGCCATGCTCGACGCCGGAGGTGAGCTTGCGTACGGAACGCTGGATTCGCCGTCGGTTACCTCCGCGGACGGAACGCGGGCCGTGGTGGAAGATGGCGCCTTTATGGCTCCGGTCCTGCTGAGCTGGGCTGACCCGGACACGGAAATCGCACACTCGCTGGAGGCGTTCGGCCCGGTTTCTTCGGTGGTTGGCTATGCGGACCTGCACGACGCCGTCCGGCTCGCCGCCCGGGGAGGCGGCTCGCTGGTGGCCACGGTCTGCACCAACGATCCCTCGGTTGCCCGTGAGCTGGTCACCGGAATTGCCGCGCACCATGGCCGGGTGCTGATGCTCAACCGCGAGGACGCGCGCACCTCTACGGGCCACGGCTCGCCGGTGCCGCACCTGGTCCACGGCGGGCCGGGCCGCGCCGGTGGTGGCGAGGAACTGGGCGGCATCCGCTCGGTCCTGCACCACATGCAGCGCACGGCCATCCAGGGCTCGCCCAACATGCTGACCGCCGTCACCGGTGTGTGGCACACCGGCGCAGACCGGAACTTCACAGTGGAGACTGAGGGTGTGCACCCGTTCCGGAAGTCGCTGGGGGATTTGCACATTGGCGATGCGGTGCGGTCCGATCTGCGCCGGGTGGAGCTGGAGGACATTTCGGCGTTCGCTTCGTCTACGGGGGACACCTTCTATGCCCACACGGACAACGCGGCGGCGGAGGCGAATCCGTTTTTCCCCGGCATTGTGGCCCACGGATACCTGCTGCTCAGCTGGGCTGCCGGGCTGTTCGTGGATCCCGCCCCGGGCCCCGTCCTGGCCAACTACGGGCTGGAAAACCTGCGCTTCATCACGCCGGTGGCAGCAGGGGACTCCATCCGGGTCACGCTGACGGCCAAGAAGATCACGCCGCGCCAAACTGACGAATACGGCGAGGTGGCCTGGGACGCGGTGCTCACCAACCAGGACGACGAGATCGTGGCAACCTACGACGTCCTCACCCTGGTGGCCAAGTAACCTTCCGCTCCCTCTCCCAACTGACTGGCATTAGATGCTCCCAAATCGCGCTTTGGGAGCATCTACTGCGAGTCAGTCCATCTCTACCGGTACCATCCCAAATCCGAAGAAGGTGACCATCCAATAGATGGCGTAGAGCCCTAGGAGGACAAAGCCGTGCCATCTGCGCAGATGTCCTGTCCAGAGGAAGTATGCCGCGACCCAGGTCATCAGCGTCAGGGCCGGCAGATGCCACGTGAACACCGTGGGGTCAACGATCACGCTGCCGAACAGCAGAAGCACGCCGAGTTTTGCTGTCACGGAGAAAACGGCGCTGCCGATCACGTTGGCTACGCCAATCTCTGGCGCGCCTTTCATTGCGGGCCTCACCGTTAAGTAGAGGTCTTCGAGAGTCAGGACGAGGGTGGCGATAGTCGCGCCGAAGACGGTGGCCTCCATGCCAAAGTCTTCCAGGATGCCTTCGGTTCCTTCTGCAACGAGGTAGGCACCGAGGATTAGCCCGACAAGCGCCAGGGCGGCAAGCGCCAGTGCTGGCCAGCCGGCCCGGCGGTTTGCCTCCGGGAACGGCATTTTCTTGGTGAAGAACTTGCTTGATGGGCCGGTTGGCTCCCCAGGTCCCTCGCGGGTCAAGGTCAGCGTGTTCCCGCTGGAGTGGGCTACGTTGCCGGGCGCGCGAGCCATCTCATAGGCCGCGAACATTTCAGCATCACGGAAAACCGGCCGGTCAGCCCTGGATTCCCGAATGACTACGTAGGTGAGGAACGCCAGGAAGAGGGCCACCAGGGCAATTCCATGGACCATAGTCATTGGCCCGGTCAGGAGGAATGGAACGAGAATGAGAGGTGAGAGGGCAAAGATGCCCAGGTAATCCCGCGGGATGTTAATCCTTGTGGGAGCCAGGATCGCCGCAATAGCGAGGACGATACCGCTGTAGGACAGCGTGGTTCCGAACACCAGGCCGACGGCAACCCCATCCATGTCCTCCATGTTGAGGACTACTCCGAGAGCCACATCATCGAACTCAATCCCGGTAAAAATTATGGCAAGCAAAAAGACCGAGACCGTCAAACCTCGCGCTGCGCCGACCAAATAACTGACGAGTTTATCGGCGGCGTAAATTAATATCGCTGCTCCAAGAGCAAACGTAATCATGGATAACATAATGCCTCTATCTGGGTTTTTGAAGATGCGGGAGTACCGATTAGTCGCTCTGACTGTAGTCCAGGTCACAGCAGGGTGAGAAGGGTTTTTTTCGCTTAAATATTCTTTTAGACCGGCATGACAATAAAGTCGTGACCTGGGTTATTAGGCCGGAATAACGGCCGTTACATATGGAATTTATCGGGTGACGCGCCGGCAAAAAGACCGGCGTCTGTGTGCCTTGTGCCCGAGGTAGGGTGCGCAGAAGATTCGTTCCCCAGGCAAGGCGCAGCCGGGCAGGTCATTGCTGCAGGTCATCGCCGAGGTCTGGCGGGCCAGGGGAGTTGGATGGCATATTGCCAAAACGTCGCTGGGTGTCCATTGGACGCAGGAAGCTGATTAGCTATCGCACAGACGCCGGACTGCTAGAGGGCTTCGGTCAACTCATCTCGATTGGACGAGTTCCTCTGTGATGCCTGGAATGGTGAACGTAACAATCCTTCACAAAAGTCATTCAAGGGGTTTACCTGGCGCTTTATATAGGCATAACGCGACCGGGACTATGGTGTGTCGGTGTCCAACTCGGCTGCGTAGACGTACTCAGCGAACTCATCCAAGGCTTCTGCGCACGCCTCAACGGCTTCCCGCGCCTTGTCCCCAGTCGGGGCCCCGAGCGTGTCACGCGCGCTGATCTTGTCCAGCCAGGCGCGCAGCTTGGCCAGATCCTCCTCGTTCTCCTCGAGTTCGGCGTACGTGAACTTCTTCGCTTTGACTTCCTTTTCCAGCTCGGCATGGAAGTCCGCGCATTGCCCGAGCAGCTCGGCATACTCTGCGTCCCGGGAGGTGTTGAATGCTTCAACGATCTGTTCGGCACCTACGAGCGTCTCGGCCCGCAGAAGCTGACCGGAGCCGCCAAGCCCCTCGACTTCGGCACGCAGTTTGCGCATCGTCCGTTCCGCCCAAGGGGACTCCGGCAGCGCCGCGACAGAGTTCGCCAAGTAGATCGCGCCTGCGGATTTGAGCCGCCGCCACACCGTTGCACGTAAACGGGATGGCTCGCTGGGCAGCCGGTAGATCAGAAGGAGCCAGGTGTTGCTTATGCTCAGGTCTTGCTTTCCGTTCTCGGGCGCCATCGACAGGAGCAGGAGAATCGAGAGGAGCCTTCTGACAAGAGGACGCAGAGTCATGCAGATGATCATGCCATGCAGATACGTTCTTCGGCCCGGACAGCCTCCCGAGCGGAAGGAGAAAGTCGAACCAAGAGAGAGATCCCAAGATACGTGGAACGCTCCCTGCTTGGGTTAAAGGCCGGTCAGCAGTCCCGCCGTGCGTTCCAAGGCCCCAGGCACCAGCGAGTAATAGGCCCAGGTGCCGCGCTTCTCCCGGTGCAGCAGGCCTGCGTCCACCA
This sequence comes from Pseudarthrobacter sp. J47, assembly GCF_049810315.1. Taxonomy (GTDB): domain Bacteria; phylum Actinomycetota; class Actinomycetes; order Actinomycetales; family Micrococcaceae; genus Arthrobacter. Next base: position 3,206,379 of record NZ_CP187358.1, on the reverse strand, counting down.
GGATCTTGAGGTGGTGGGACACTGTGGGCTGGCCCAGGTCCAGGGGTTCGGTGAGGTCGCAGACGCAGGATTCCCCCGACTCGCCGGCTTTGACCATGGAGAGCAGTCGGAGCCGGTTGGGATCGGCCAATGCCTTGAAAACCAGCGCGCGCTGCCTGGCATCCTCCGCGTCCAGGGCCGGGGGCGACGCCGGCACGCAGCACGCCTCATCCGTTGCCGGCTCAAGAATGTGAAGGGAATTCATGTAGTCCATTATGCATCTATATTGACATCCATCAATGTCCTTGAGGATACTTGCATCGACCAACATCAATCTTTCCTGTCCAGGAGTCCTGTGAGTACCCAGACCGTCCAACCGCCCGCACCCCCAGGCGAGGCCGCCGTCGTCGGGAAGCTCTCCACCCTGGACCGCTTCCTGCCGGTCTGGATCATCGCGGCCATGGCGGCCGGCATCCTGCTGGGCCGCTTCATCCCGGGCCTGGACACCGCTCTCAACGCCGTCAAGGTGGGCGAAGTTTCCCTGCCCATCGCCGTGGGCCTGCTGGTGATGATGTACCCGGTGCTGGCGAAGGTCCGTTATGACCAGGCGCACCGCGTGGTGGCGGACCGCAAGCTCCTGGTGACGTCGCTGGTGATCAACTGGCTGGCCGCGCCGGCCCTGATGTTTGCGCTGGCCTGGATCTTCCTGCCGGACCTGCCCGAGTACCGCACCGGCCTGATCATTGTGGGCCTGGCCCGCTGCATCGCCATGGTGATGATCTGGAATGACCTGGCCTGCGGGGACCGTGAAGCTGCGGCCGTGCTGGTGTTCATCAACTCGGTCTTCCAGGTGATGGCGTTCGGCGCGCTGGGCTGGTTCTACCTTCAGCTGCTGCCGTCCTGGCTTGGCCTGCCCACCACCAGTGCCGATTTCTCCTTCTGGGCCATCACACTCTCCGTCCTGGTGTTCCTGGGCATCCCACTGGCCGCCGGCTTCCTCACCCGCACGCTGGGCGAAAAAGCGAAGGGCCGTGACTGGTATGAGGGCCGGTTCCTGCCCAGGCTTGGCCCGTGGGCGCTGTACGGACTGCTGTTCACCATCGTGGTGCTGTTTGCCCTGCAGGGCGGCACCATCACGTCCCGCCCCTTGGACGTTGCCCGCATTGCACTGCCGCTGCTGGTCTACTTCGTAGTGGTGTTCGGCGCCGGCATGGTGATCGGCAAATGGCTGGACCTGGGCTACGCGAAGACGACTACACTGGCGTTCACGGCCGCCGGGAACAACTTCGAACTGGCCATTGCCGTGGCGATTGGCACGTTCGGTGTGACATCCGGGCAGGCGCTTGCCGGCGTCGTTGGTCCCTTGATTGAAGTCCCCGCACTTGTTGCACTGGTGTACGCGGCGCTGTGGGCGCGGAACCGGTACTTCGCCGCAGAAAGCCCTACTGAAAACCCCGCCGAAATCCTGCAAGGAGCAACCCGATGAGCACCGAAACCGCCAAGAAGCCATCCGTCCTGTTCGTGTGCGTCCACAATGCCGGGCGCTCGCAGATGGCCGCGGCCTTCCTCACCACGCTGGCCGGCGACGCCATCGAGGTCCGCTCCGCCGGTTCGCAGCCTGCAGACAAGGTGAACCCGGCGGCCGTCGAGGCCATGTCCGAGCTGGGTATTGACATGTCCGCGGAGGTCCCCAAGGTCCTCACCACCGAGGCCGTCAAGGACTCCGACGTGGTGATTACCATGGGCTGTGGCGACGAATGCCCGTACTTCCCCGGAAAGCGGTACGAGGACTGGGTGCTGGAGGACCCCGCAGGCCAGGGCGTCGACGCCGTCCGGCCCATCCGGGACGAGATCAAGGGCCGCATCGAAGCCCTGATCGCGGACCTCGTGCCCGCCGCGCACCGCGACGCCCAGTAATCCCCGTTCTTAAGGAGCCCCGCCATGACCACGAACAACGCCACCACCGAACAGCTGATCATCATCGGTTCCGGCCCCGCAGGCTACACGGCCGCCATTTACGCCGCCCGCGCAGGCCTGGCGCCCCTGGTCCTGGCGGGTGCCGTCACGGCCGGCGGCGCCCTGATGAACACCACCGAGGTGGAGAACTTCCCCGGTTTCCCGGAGGGGATCCAGGGCCCGGAACTGATGGATAACCTTCAAAACCAGGCGGAGCGTTTTGGCGCCAAGGTAGTGTTCGACGACGTCACGTCCGTTGATCTCAAGGGTCACCTCAAGACCGTGGTCACCGGCGCCGGAACCACCCACCGCGCGCCCGCCGTCATCCTGGCCACGGGCTCCGCGTACAAGGAACTGGGCCTGCCGGAGGAGAAGCAGTTCAGCGGCCACGGCGTGTCCTGGTGCGCAACGTGCGATGGTTTCTTCTTCCGCGAGCAGGACATAATTGTGGTCGGCGGCGGCGATTCCGCCATGGAAGAGGCCACGTTCCTGACCCGCTTCGGCAAGACCGTGACCGTTGTGGTCCGCAAGGGCGAGCTGCGGGCTTCCCGGATCATGGCGCAGCGCGCCAAGGACAACCCCAAGATCAAGTTCGCCTGGCATTCGGCCGTGAGCAAGATCCACGGCAACGGCAAGGTCACCGGCGTCACCCTGACGGACACCCGCACCGGCGAAACCCGCGAGCAGGCGGCCACCGGCATTTTCGTGGCCATCGGGCACGTTCCCCGGACCGAGCTGCTGGTGGGCCAGGTGGACCTGGACGCCGAGGGCTACATCAAAGTCGATTCACCCACCACCGTGACCAACCTGACCGGCGTGTTCGCGTGCGGCGACGCCGTGGACCACCGGTACCGCCAGGCCATCACCGCGGCCGGCTCGGGCTGTGCCGCAGCCCTCGACGCCGAACGCTACCTCGCGGCCCTCGAGGACGCCGACAGCATCGCCACCGCACTGGTCGAGGAACCCTCCCACAGCTGACCCACCCCCCCAACTAACTGGCACTTAACGCTCCCAAAACCCGCTTTTAAGCGCGTTATCTGCCAGTCAGTTGGGGCACATCCACTGAACCTGAGGAACGCCATGGACGCCGGAACCACCCTCCCTGTTGTTGTGATCGGGGCCGGGCCGGTCGGCCTCGCCGCCGCGGCCCATTTGCTGGAGCACGGCCTTGAGCCGCTCATCCTGGAGGCCGGTCCCGCAGCCGGTGCTGCCATTGAACAGTGGCGGCACATCCGGTTATTCTCGCCGTGGCGGTTCAACCTCGACGCCGCGGCGGTGCGACTTCTTGAGGGGGCCGTGGCCCCAGGCTCGACCACCGGGGCCTGGGAGGCACCTCGGCCAACCGCGCTGCCATATGGCGCGGAACTGATCGACCAGTACCTCACGCCGCTGGCTGCTCTTCCGGCCATCAGCAGCCGTTTGCACATCAACAGCGAGGTCATCGCCGTCACCCGCCAGGGAATGGATAAGACCCACCAGCGCAACCGGGACACCACGCCGTTCACCGTCCGGGTCCGGCACCGGGACGGCAGTACCCGGGACGTGGCAGCGGCGGCCGTGATTGACGCGTCGGGAACCTGGTCCACCCGCAATCCGCTGGGCAGCGCTGGGCTTCCGGCTGCCGGGGAAGCGAATGCCGCCGGCCGTATCTCTTCGCCGCTGCCGGATGTCCTGGGCCGGGACCGCTCTGCCTTCGTGGGACGCCGGGTGCTGGTGGTGGGCGCCGGGCACTCGGCAGCCAATGTGCTGATCAACCTGGCAGACCTTGCCAAAGCCGAACCGGACACCAAAATCATGTGGGCCATGCGTGGCGCCTCAGCCGCGAAGGTCTATGGCGGCGGAGACCTGGACGGACTCCCGTCACGCGGGCAGCTGGGCTCCCGCCTCCGCCGGCTCGTTGAAGCCGGGACCATCCAGCTCCACACCCGCTTCGGCATCGCCTCCATCAACACGCTCGATTCCCAGGTGACGCTCAAGGCGACGGACGGCCGCACCCTGGGTGCCGACGTCGTGGTTCCCTGCACCGGCTTCCGCCCGGACCTGTCCATCCTGCGCGAGCTCCGGCTGGAACTGGACCCGGCAGTGGAGGCTCCGCGGCAGCTGGGTCCGCTGATCGACCCCGAATTCCATTCCTGCGGCACCGTGGCCCCGCACGGCGCGTCGGTCCTGGCCCATCCGGAGAAGGACTTCTACATTGCCGGCATGAAGTCTTACGGCCGTGCGCCCACCTTCCTGCTGGCCACCGGTTATGAGCAGGTCCGGTCCATCGCGGCCGCGCTCGCGGGGGACAGGGAAGCAGCGGATACTGTGCGGCTGGAGCTGCCGGAAACGGGCGTTTGCTCGTCCGACGGCGGCGGCTGCTGCGACGAACCCGCCGCGGAACCCGTCCTGATCGGCTTCCCGACGGGGCTGTCCCACGGACGGTCCGCGCTCGGGGGTTGAGCCAGATCCGGTGGTTGAGCTTGTCGAAACCCTTGGATCTCGACGGGCTCGATCACCGGGGGCGGCTCGATCGCCGGGGCCTTACGTTTCCGCGCCCCCGTGCAGGCCATCGTCACTGCTGTCGTCTGACGGCGCGGTTCCGGTCTGATCGGACAGGTCCATGTTGCCACGGGCCTCGTCCATGGTTGGGCCGCCGCGGGGGACGTCGTACGTGTCCGGCCGGATGCCTTTCGCCTGCTCCTCGATCAGGGCCTGTTCCTCGCTGAAGCGGATCTCGTTCCCTTCATCGCCCGCGTCACCAGGTACGTCCTCCCTGACAGTGGACGGGTCCGGAACGATGTACCCCTGGTCCGGCTCTTCCTTCTCGTTACCCATGGCGAACCTTCCTTTCTGGTGACGTTGACGTGTTTACCTGTTGCCAACAGGCCGTTCGATCAGTTCGGCTTTGATGTCCTGGCCGTCGCCGTCGCGCAGGACCCGGAGCTGCACGGTGTCGCCCGGGTTATGCTTCCGGAGTTCGCCCAGGAGCTGTTCGGGGGTGCGGAGTTCCACGCCGTCGATCGATTCCAGGACGTCCCCCGGTTGAAGTCCCGCCTCACCGGCAGGCCCGCCGTCATCCACGGCCAGGACCACAATCCCGGAGTCGGCGTCGATGCCCAGCTGGTCCGCGATCTGCGCTGTGAGGGCGCCGGGGGTCAGGCCAAGGTAGGCGTGTTCAGCGGTGCCGTCAGCCAGCAGTTCCTCGGCAACCTCCACGGCGGTGGCGGCCGGGATCGCGAATCCCAGCGCCACGGCGCCGGCCTGCGGCGGGATGTACGCCTCGCTGATGCCCACCACTTCGCCGCGCATATTAACGACGGCGCCACCCGAGTTTCCGGGGCTGATCGGCGCGTCCGTCTGGATCAGGTCCACCAGGGACAGGCTCTGCTGGGCTGAATCGGGGATGGCGCGGTGCAGGCCGGAGATGATCCCGGCCGTGACGGTGTTCTCGAATCCCAGCGGCGACCCCATCACAATCACGTCCTCACCGACGCGCGGCAGCGTGGTCTGGAACGTCGGCGCCGGCAGGTTGGTCCGGTCCACCTGGATCAGCGCCAGGTCCGTCACTTCGTCCGCCGCCCGGACCTCGCCCGGAACCCGCTGCCCGTCCGCGAAACCCACCTCCACCTGCGACGATCCCCGGATCACATGCTCGTTCGTCAGGATCAGGCCCTCGGCCGAATAGACCACCCCGCTGCCCAGTCCGCCTTCGGTAAAAATGGTGACCATGGACGGCGCCAGGTCCTCCACGAGTTGAGGGATGCCGCGGGCGGAGGTACCGGCGTCGTTCGCTTCATTTCCCTGGGTGGTTGCGGGAGCGGCCGCGGTGGGCGGGCCGGTGGGGGACGGCGGGTCCTCGCCCGTGCAGCCAGCAAGTGCCAAAACTGCGGCGAAGAACGTGGCCGGGAGCGCATATTTACGACGGCGGCCCGGCCGGGTGAAGGTCCTTGCTGACGGTTCCACGACAACCCCCTGCTGACGATGGCTGTGCTTCCACGGTAGCGCGGTGGTTGAGCTTGTCGAAACCCCTACCCGGTGGTTGAGCCTGTCGATCAGCGCGGGGCGTGGAGGCCGTCGAAGGCTACGGTGATGACGTCGTCTGCCAGTTTGGCCGGGGTGAGCGGACCGCCGGGTTTGTACCATTCGACGATCGAGTTGATCATGCCGAACAGGAGCCGGGTGACGGTGCCGGGGTGGATGTCCTGGCGGAGTGTGCCGTCCTTGCTGGCGGCGGAGATGAGCGCGGAGACCTTGTGGTCGAAGGACCGGCGGCGTTCCAGGGCTGAGCGTTCGATCTCGGTGTTTCCCCGCAGTCGGAGCAGGAGGGTGACGAACGGCAGCCGGTCCACCAGTACGGCCACGGTTTCGCGGAGCACGAATTCCAGGCGGGCGTCCGCGGCTCCGCTTTGGGCTTGAGGTTGTTCCAGGATCGCTTCGAGGCCGCCCAGGGCGTGGTCAAGGGCGAGCTTGAGAAGGTCGCCCTTGGATGGCACGTGGTGGTAGATCGCGGACTTGGAGATGCCCATGTTCTCGGCCAGGATCCCCATGGACGTGGCGTCGTAGCCGTGCTTGTTGAAGACGTCGACGGCGATGCGCAGCACCGACTGCTGGTCGTACCCGGGCCGGCCGCGTTTGGTCGCTTCAGAAGTGGACATGCTGCCTAGTTTCTCATGAACGGTCGGTCAGGCCCGCAGGCGCTACGCCTTGGGTCGAAGGTCGTAGATCCGCTTCAGCTTTCCGTCGGACCGCTCCAGCGATCCGGGCTCCACCACGTCCACGGTGCACGAAGAACCCACGTGGATCTTGATCTGTTCGCGCAGGGTGAGTCCCGCCGTCGCGCTTTGCTCTTTGGATACGGATTCCCGGCGCTCGACGCGGACGGTCAGCTGGTCCATGCGCTGGCCTTCGGGGCGGGTGATTTCCAGCTGGAAGTGCGGGCTGAGCTCCGGGATCCGCAGCGCGATTTCCTCGATCTGGGACGGGAAGAGGTTGACTCCGCGCAGGATGATCATGTCGTCGCTGCGCCCGGTGATGCGGCCCATCCGGCGGTGTGCGGGGCGGGCGGTGCCGGGGAGCAGGCGCGTGAGGTCCTTGGTGCGGTAGCGGATGATCGGCAGGGCTTCCTTGGTGAGTGAGGTGAACACCAGCTCGCCGTGTTCGCCGTCGCCCAGCACGTTGTCCTTGCCGGCCACGGGGTTGAAGGCGTCGATGATTTCGGGGCGGAAGTGGTCCTCCCAGATGTGGCTGCCGTCCTGCGTTTCCACCGATTCACCCGCGACGCCGGGGCCCATCACCTCGGAGAGGCCGTAGATGTCGCACGCCTTGATGTTCATGGTCACCTCAAGCTCGTGCCGCATTTCCTGGGTCCATGGTTCGGCGCCCAGCACGGCGTACTTGAGCGAGGTAGACGCCGGATCGATTCCCATGTGCTCCATGGCGTCGGCGATGGTGAGCAGGTAGGTGGGCGTGGCCAGGATGGCGTCCGGCTTGAAGTCCTGGATGAGCTGGATCTGGCGTTCGGTCTGCCCGCCGGACATCGGGATCACGGTGCAACCCAGTGCCTCCGCACCGGCATGCGCGCCCAGGCCGCCGGTGAACAGGCCGTAACCGTAGGCGTTGTGCACCTTCATGCCCGGCCGGATCCCGGAGGCGCGGAAGCAGCGAGCCACGAGCTTGGCCCAGTCGGCAAGGTCCTTTTTGGTATAGCCGACGACGGTGGGCCGGCCTGTGGTGCCCGAGCTCGCGTGCACCCGGGCTACTTCGCTCTGCGGAACCGCGAACATGCCGAACGGGTACTCGGCGCGCAGGTCCTCCTTGGTGGTGAAGGGGAAGTTGCCCAGGTCGCTGAGTTCGCGCAGGTCGCTGGGGTGGATTCCGGCGTCGTCGAACTTGCGCTTGTACAGCGGGACGCGGTCGTAGGCGTAGGCGACGGTGTGCTGGAGGCGTTCCAGCTGCAGCGATTCCAGCTGGTCCCGGGACATGGTCTCCTCGGGGTCCAGTGTTGGGCCGGTTTCGGTCACGGTGGCTGTTTCATGGGCGGTGTTTGTCATTGTCTACTTCTTCGGGATAGTGCGGCTGCGGCCACGGAACTCGGCAATGAGTTCGCCGGGGAGCTCGCCGGGCGCTGGCGGGAGGTTGGGGGAGTCTGCGTCCGCAGCGGAGGAGGGATCGGCGTCGGAAGCGAAAACCTGGATGTCATAGATGCCGCTGCGGCCTGACTGCGAGCGGAGGCCTGCAACTGCGGTGATGATCTGGCCTTCGCGGGCGGGTTTGAGGAAATTGATGTCGACGCCGGCTGCAACGGTGATGCTCGCCGGCTCCCCGTTCTGGGGGTCAACGCTGTCCACGGGGTTACAGGCGAGGGCGAAGGCGGTGTCCGCCACGGCGAAGATCATTCCGCCGTGGGCAATGCCGAAGCCGTTGAGCATTTCCTGCCGGAGGGTCATCCGGATGGTGGCGTGGCCGGGGCGCAGGTGCAGTACCTGGATTCCGAGCCAGGCCGAGGCGTGGTCCTTCTCCAGAATGGGATGGGCCACCCCGGACAGCGTTGTCTCGACCATGCCTCATTGCCTCCAGCTTTAGTTACCGAATGTTCATTAGGTAATCCCATGGAGGGGTAGGCTGTCAAGGGTTGGCTGGGAATCGAGGCGCCCGCAAAGCGCAATTTGCGACAGGTACCGTGCAACCGGCGACAGATCCCGGCAGGCAACGATCTGAACTGGGCGTCTGCCCTAACGTAGGAGCTTGGGGGCGCGTTGCCCAGCAGTTTTCCCGAGTATCTGACTTCCGGAGAAGGGCCACAAGTATGACGCAGGACCAGCAGTTGAACAGCTCCGGCGTGAGCCGCCGAACCGTCACCAAGGGTGCGGCGTGGTCGCTCCCCGTCATCGCTGCAGCAATTGCTGCCCCGGCGGCCTCCGCGTCCGTCGTGGTTCCGGACCTTGGGGTGACTTTTACCGGCGCTGCGAGCTCTGCAGTCAGCAGCTTCGACGGCGGAACGGTCACCGCCGCGTTCGTCCAGCGCAGCATGATCGTGACCAACTTCGGCCCCACCGCAACCACGGGCAGCGAGACCCTCACGGTCACCTGGCCCGCGGACTACCCGATGCGCCTGATTCCGAGCTCCCTGGGGGCCGTCAACACGCTGACCCAGTCCACATTGACCTTGCCGGTCCTGCAGCCGGGCCAAACGCTGACCGTCAACATCTCTACCTATGGGGATCTGCCCGCGTCCGGCTTCGACGTCCAGCCCGTGAGCGGCACCTACGGAATTGTGGCCACTGTTTCCCCGGGCGGCTCCGTGACCTCGAATGACACTGCCGCCACCCAGGTCACCTTGACCGTGAACGCGTGGGACGCCCAGATCGTGGCGGACCCCGGAACCCTGAACGTCGTGGCGCAGGGCTTCGACATCAACAACGTCGGCACCGCGGCGATCCCCGCGGGCACGCAGTTCCAGCTGACCACCACCGGTATCTCTCTGCAGGCCCTCGGCGGAGACGGTCTGGCAGGCATCCTGGACGGTACCGTCTTCAGCCTCGTCTCGATCGGCGATGGCAACAACGCTGTCATCCAGCTGAGCAGCCCTGTTGCTCCCGGCGACACCGCCCGCCTCGACTTCGGCCTGGTGAGCGTGAACGTACTCTCCAGCTTCAGCCTTTCGCTCGTTTCCGAGGAGCCCCCGGGTGGCACCGGAGCCAATTCAGACTCCTTCAGCTGCACGCTGTTCCTCTGCTCCTAGGACGCAGTTCACACACCCCAAGCCGCCGAAGCCCGGGGAGCCGCGCTGCCGGGATGGAATGATGGGAGGACCGGCATCTCCTCGGCAAAGGGCGGACCCATGGCCAAAGGCATTTACGTCAGCGCAACCACTCCCGGCTCGGGCAAATCCCTTGTGGCCTTGGGCCTGGCGGATACCCTGCACCGGCACGCGGACCGGATCGGGTTCTTCAAACCCGTAGTCCATGGGCCGGACGTCAATCAGGACCCGATGGTTGCCCTCATGAAGTCCCGCTTCGAACTGGATGACGAGCGCTGCCGCGGCGGGCTAACCCAGGAGGAAGTGCGCTCGCTGCTGGCCGAGGGGAAGCGCGCGGAGATCGATGCCCGCTGCGTGGAGATCTTCGCGGACATCGCCCGGCACTGTGACGTTGTGATCGTGGAGGGGACTGACCTCACCGGCCAGGACGCCGCCGTCGAGTTCGATCTCAACGCCCGGCTGGCCAACAACCTGGCCGCTCCGGTGGTTGCCGTGGTGGGCGCGAAGGGGCGAACCGTGGCGGAGGCAAGTGCCGCCGTCGAGGTTGCCCGGAAGGAACTTGCGGCGGAAAAGTGTGCCCTCCTGGCCATCATGGTGAACCGTGCGGACGCGGACGACGTCGATGCTATCGCCGCCGAGGTGAAGCCCGGAGCTTCCGGACGTCCCGTGTATGTCCTGCCCGAGTTGGAGGAGATCGCGCGCCCCACCACCGGGGAGGTTGCGGCGGCACTGGGCGTCCGGCAGATCGCGGGCCGGCCGGATATGGAGCGCGATGTCCGGGACATCAAGGTCGCGGCCATGAACGTGGGCAACTTCCTGAACGTGCTGGATGAGGGCGCGCTGGTGATTGTGCCGGGGGACCGTGCCGACGTGATGGTGGCATGCCTCGCCTCGAGTTTCTCGCCGGAGTTTCCTGTGGCGTCGGCGCTGGTCCTCACCGGTGGCCTGGCCCCGGATGCCAACATTTACCCGCTGCTGGCCCAGGCGCCGTTCCCGGTCTTTGCGTCCGAGGAAGACACGTACACCACGGCGCGCCGCGTGTCTGAAGTCCGCAGCGAGATCTGGTCCGGGCACCGGCGCAAGGTGGCGTCCGCGCTGGGCCTGTGGTCCCGCCGCGTGGACGAGGCGGAGCTGGTGGAGCGCCTGCACCTGCCCCGCGCCGAGCGGATGACGCCGCTGCGCTTCCTGCACGACCTCATTGAACGGGCCCGCGCCGAGCGGAAGCACGTGGTGCTGCCGGAGGGCACGGACGTCCGGATCCTGCGGGCAGCCGAGATCCTGCACCGCCGGGACGTGTGCGACCTGACCGTCCTGGGGCCCGAAAGCACAGTGCGTGAGCTGGCGGCGGCGAACGGCATCGACCTCTCCGGGATCACCATCGTGGACCCCGCCACGTCAGAGCTCAGGCAGAAGTTCGCGGAGAAGTACGCCGAGCTGCGGGCACACAAGGGCGTGGACCTGGCCAAGGCCCTGGAGATCATGCAGGACGTCAGCTACTTCGGCACCATGATGGTCCAGCTGGGAGTCGTTGACGGGATGGTCTCCGGCGCCGCGCACACCACCGCCCACACCATCCGCCCTGCGCTGGAATTCGTGAAGACCCGCGAGGGCGTGAAGATCGTCTCCTCCGTCTTCCTGATGCTGATGGCGGACCGGGTGCTGGTCTACGGCGACTGTGCCGTGAATCCGGACCCGAACGTGGAGCAGCTGGCGGACATTGCGCTGGCCTCGGCGGAGACCGCCGCCCAGTTTGGCGTGGAACCCCGCGTAGCCATGCTGTCCTACTCCACCGGCGGCTCCGGAACAGGGGAAGCCGTGAAGGAGGTACGGCAGGCTACCGAACTGGTGCGTTCACGCCGCCCGGACCTCGCCGTAGAAGGTCCCATCCAGTACGACGCCGCCGTGGACGCCTCCATCGCCGAGTCCAAGATGCCCGGGTCCACCGTCGCAGGGCAGGCCACCGTGTTCATCTTCCCGGACCTCAACACGGGCAACAACACGTACAAGGCGGTGCAGCAGAGCTCGGGCGCAGTGGCTGTGGGGCCCGTGCTGCAGGGGCTCCGGAAGCCCGTCAACGACCTCTCCCGCGGCTGCACGGTGGAGGACATCGTGAACACGGTAGCCATCACGGCAATCCAAGCGCAGGCCGGTGGTTGAGCCTGTCGAAACCGTCGAAACGTCGAAACCTGATCTCGACAGGCTCGATCACCGATCGATCCCCGGTGGTTGAGCTTGTCGAAACCCCGCCCCGGACCTAGCTGTTGTCCGGTTTCGCCAGGCTGTCAGGGTCTTCCTGCTTGGCGGGTTCGTCGGAGAGGCCCTGCGGCGTGAGGTCCATCTTCTTCGGGTCCTTGGTTCCGTCGTCCCGCTCCGGCTTCTTGTCCAGTGGGGCGGTGCTGCTGGATCCGGTGTTGGTGGGGTCGTTGTCGTCGGCCTGCGTGGGTTCGTTCGTCATTTCGAAGGTCCTCTCGGCGTGGTCCGGCTGGTCTGCCGACTGTAGGCACACCGCGCCCCGCCCCGCAAGCACCCGCGAGGTGGCACTTAGCGGCAGTCGCGCCGGCAGGGACTGCCGCGAACTGCCATGTCGGCGCACATATAGTGGGACCAAACAGCGGTTGCCAGGCTGAGGAGGCCCCATGCTCGTGCTCGTCATCAATTCCGGCTCGTCGTCGCTCAAGTACCAGGTGCGCGATGTCGCCGCCGGGAGCGTGTTGACTGAGGGGCTGATCGAGAAGATCGGCATGGGCAACGGCGGGGAGGGTGACGGCGAGATCGAGGGCCCGCGCGACCACGCCGAGGCACTGGAACTGGTGGACGCGGCCATCCATGAGGAGCTGGGCGACCAGGAGCTTGGTGCCGTGGGGCACCGGGTTGTCCATGGCGGAGAGCGGTTTGCGGAGCCGGTGCTGATTGATAACGAGATTACCCGGGCCATCGAGCGCCTCAACCCGCTGGCGCCGCTGCATAATCCGGCCAATGTGCTGGGCATCCGGGCCATCAGCAGGAAGTGGCCGGACATGCCGCAGGTTGCCGTGTTTGATACCGCTTTCCACCGCACGTTGCCGGAGCACGCGTGGCGTTATGCCGTGCCGGATGAGCTGTACACGAACCACGGGATCCGCCGCTACGGCTTCCATGGCACCTCGCACGAATACGTCATGCACCGAGCTGCCGGGCTACTGGATCTTCCGGTGGAAGAGTTCGACGGCGTCATTGCCCACCTGGGGAACGGCGCCTCTGTCACGGCTGTCCAGGGCGGCCGGTCGGTGGACACCTCCATGGGTTTCACTCCGCTGGAGGGCCTGGTGATGGGCACACGGTCCGGCGACCTGGATCCGTCCATCCTGGTGTTCCTGGCCCGTGCCGGCTGGAACCCGGAGGACCTCGACTCCATGCTCAACCGTGAGTCCGGGCTCAAGGGCCTGGCCAGCAATAACGACATGCGCTCAGTGGTTGAGGCGTCCGAGGCCGGTGACCCGAAGGCTGCCATGGCGCTCGCCGTGGCTTCCTACCGGCTGGCCAAGTACATCGGCGGCTACCATGTGGCCGTTGGCGGGGCGAAGGCGCTGGTGTTCACTGCCGGAATCGGGGAGAACTCGCATCAGTTCCGCGCGCTTGTGGCAGACAAGCTGGGTGCGCTGGGCATAGAGCTCGACGCCGGCCTGAACCTTGAGCGGTCCAAGGAACCGCGGGTGGTTTCCACCCCGCAGTCGGCCATCCCTGTCCTGGTGGTTCCCACTGATGAGGAGCGGGCGATCGCGGAGGCGACTGCCGCCGTCGTGAGCTCCCAGTAACCCGCCCCGCCCCCAACTAGGTAGCAGTTAACGTCGTCATTTCGCGTTTTGACGACATTAACTGCGACCTAGTTGGGAGGGGACCGGTACAAAGTGAGCGGCCCTACTGACGCAGCCCGGCACCTGGCAGCAGGTCAACAGCGCCGAGGGAGTCGGCAATAAACGCGTAGTCCCAGGCCCGTTCGCGCCACTGCACGTACCGGCCGGACGCGCCGCCGTGCCCGCCGTCCATCTCGATCTTCATCACCACGGGCTCGGATCCGGTAGTCGCGGACCGAAGGGCCTGCACCCACTTGGCGGGCTCAACATACAGCACGCGGGTGTCGTTGAAGGAAGTCACCGCGGCGATCTTCGGGTACGCCACGGAACGGACGTTCTCATACGGCGTGTAGGACTTCATGTACGCGTAGACCTCGGGGTCCGTGATGGGGTTGCCCCATTCCTCCCACTCCAGGGCAGAGAGCGGCAGTTCCGGGTCCAGGATGGTGGTGAGCGCGTCCACGAACGGCACCTGGGCCAGGATGGCGGCGTACTTTTCGGGAGCCAGGTTGGCCACGGCGCCCATCAGGAGCCCGCCGGCGGACCCGCCCATGGCCGCAATCCGGGACGGCGAAACCCACCCGGAGGAGGCCAGCCAGTCTGTGGCGTCCACGAAGTCGGTGAAGGTATTTTTCTTCGCCAGTTTCTTGCCGTCCTCGTACCAGTGGCGGCCCAGTTCGCCACCACCGCGGACGTGGGCGATCACAAACACGATCCCGCGGTCCAGCAGGGACAGCCGTGCGATGCCGAAGCCGGGGTCCATGCTCATCTCGTAGGAGCCGTAGCCGTACACCAGCCCGGCGGCGGACGAATCGCGCTGCACTGATGCGTGGCGCAGGACGGACAGCGGAATGCGGGTGCCGTCCGCCGCCGTCGCCCATTCCCGGGTGGCCACGTAATCGGAGGCGGAATAGCCGCCCAGGACGGGGCTTTCCTTGCGCAGCAGCAGCTCGCCGGACGGAAGGGACGCGGTGGGCAGCACAAAGTCGTACACGCGGGACGGCGTGAAGTAGGAGGTGTAGCCCATCCGGATCACGGGCGCGTGGTAGTCCGATCCCGCCACGCTGGCCGTGTACAGCTCCTCGTCAAACGCGGGCTCCACCGGAGGCTGCTGCGCGGGCGTCCCCAGCCCGGGCAGCCCGATCACCTGGACGCGCTCAATGGTGTCTTTCCGGATGGAAACGATCAGGTGTGTGGCCGTAACGCCGGCTCCGTTGACGCGGACATCGTCGGAATGCTCGACGACGGTGCTCCAGTTCTGCTCTGACAGCGGCTTCGCCAGTTCCAAGGGATCCACGATTGACACCATGGAGTTCACGGCACCGCGGTTGTGGGTGAGCAGGATGCGTTCGGAGGTGCCGCCGTCGGGCGTGGGAAGCAGGAAGGGCTCCGCCTCGTAGAGCACGCGCTCGTTGCGGGACACCACGGTGGTCAGCTCCGCGGAGGGGTCATCGAAGCGCAGGAGGCGGGTTTCACTGTACTCGGAGCAGCCGATGCTGAGCACCAGGTAGCGGCGGTCCGAGGAGAGTTCGAAGCCCAGCCACATGGCGGCGTCGTCCTCCTGGTAGATCACCTGGTCCTCGCTGACCGGTGTGCCCAGGACGTGCGCCTTCACCTGGTACGGGCGCCAGGAGTCATCCACCACCGTGTAGAAAATGCGGCTGCCATCCGGGTCGAAGGAGACGCCGTAGAAGACGTTCTCGATCACGTCCGGCAGCAGTTCGCCGGTGCGGAGGTCCTTGATGCGCAGCGTAAAACGTTCGTCGCCGGCGTTGTCCACGGCGTACGCGTAGAGGTTGCCGTCCTTGGTCACGGCGGTGCCGCCTATGGAGAAGAACGGCTTGCCCTCGGCTTCAATGTTGCCGTCCAGCAGCACCTCTTCGCCGGGAATCTCCACACCCGGTTCAACGGACGGCGGGGTCCAGTCGGCCACGGGGTTGCCGGTGTCCTGCGCACGGACGCGGGACTGGATCCCGTACTCCTTGCCCTCCACTGAGCGGCCGAAGTACCACCAGTCGTCCTTGCGGTGCGGCACGGAGAGGTCTGTTTCCTGGGTGCGGCCCTTGATCTCCTGGAAGATGGCCTCGCGCAGCGGTGCCTGGTGCGCCGTGACGGCTTCCTGATAGGCGTTCTCGGATGTCAGGAGATGCACGACGTCGGCAGATTCCTTATCGCGCAACCATTCGTACGGATCCACGAAAGTATCTCCGTGGTGCGTGCGTTCCTTCGGAACCTTGCGTGCCACGGGAGGGCGGGGAGCCTTATCTGCGGCTGGCGCCCCCTGGGCGGAGCTGGGCGTGGTTTCCGGGGACGGCTGCAGCGGAGTCTGGGTCATGCTTCCCAATATATGGCGGGCTCCGGACAATCCGATGGCCCGTTCGCTACCGGGGTAGCCCTGTTGCCTTCCGGCGGTCCGGCGTATCGTGGGAATGCGTCCAGAAACCCGATGAGTTCGGAAAGGACTGAGTATGACTATCCCTCCAGTGCACGAGCCCGAGCCGATGCCGGAGCCGGGGCCAGAGCCTGGCCCGCCGGATCCCACTACGCCGCCGAATCCTTATCCCAGCCCGGATCCGTTCCCGGTGCCCGGGCCCGCACCCAATCCGCCGCCGGGTCCGTTCCCCAATCCCGGTCCGCTGCCAGTCCCGGATCCGGGGCCCACGCCGCTGCGTCCGGGGGAGTAACCCAACACGCGAAAACTGACTGGCAGCAGACGTCGTCAAAACACGAAGTGACGACGTCTGCTGCCAGTCAGTTGGGGGAGCGTGGCGGAAGACCTAGCGCCGCGGCGCAGCCCTCCCCGGTGCAACGTCGCGCTTGCCGGAGAGCACCACGCCCAGGGCGATCATGCCGATGCCCAGGACCAGGTGCAGCCAGTTGTCGGCGTCGTTGACGGGAACAAAGTTGGCTGGCGAGTCGTGGCCCACGATCAGCCCGTACAGCCACAGCACCAGGTAGATCAGTCCGCCGTAGAGAAGGTAGTTGCGGGCCTGTCCGGGGGTGCGGGCCATGAGCATACCCGCCACGCCGAACAGCAGGTGGACGATGTTGTGCAGCACCGAGACCTGGAAGACGCCCAGCAGCAGCGCCTCGGATTCGTGCCCGGCCATGCCCAGGGCGGGGTAGTTGCTGGTGATTCCCGGGATGAAGCCGAGGATGCCGACCAGGAGGAACACCGCGCCCACCACCCTCGCGGCGGTCTGGAGGCGGGTGCTGCCTGACGTGCGGGCTGTGGTTGCCATGGAGTGCTCCTTCTTGTTGTGGGCGGGTTGTCAGTGGTGGGTCAGAGGCGCTCGGTGTTGCGGCGGCGCCACCAGAGAATGCCTGCGGAGACCAGTACCAGGAGCAGGATGGCCGTGATGACCAGCGGCGCCCAGCCCAGCCGGTTCGATTCCTGTTCCGCGGTTTCACCGGTGCCGGGGTTGACCGGGTTGGCGCTGGTGGGGTCCGCTGTTGGCGCCACGCTGGTGGCGGTGGGGGTGGGAGCAGGGGTCGACGCCGTCAACGCCACTACCGCCGGGGCGTCCCGCGCCGCTGTGGTTGTGTCTGCTGCGCTCGCGGTGGTGCCCGGGGTGCCGATCGCCAGGGTCAATGCCACTGTGAGGGCCGCGAGCATTGCGAGCCATACCTTGAGCATGTGTCCTCCTGCTGCTGTGATGGTTCCTTCGGGATAATAGTAAGCATGCTTACTCATAAAAGTAAGCATGCTTTGTAAATCCCTTGGCGGGAAGTCCTAGGGACCCATCTCCAGCAGCAGTCCGGGGAGCTCGTCCGCCAGTTCGCGGGCCAGGAATCCCAGCGGACCCATGCGGCTGGCGAGCCTGTCCGCCGCGGCCGCATGGAGGTGGCTTGCCCAGCATGTTGCCTGCTCGCTGGAGGCGCCACGGGCGCGCAGGCCGGCGGTTGCCCCGGCAAGGACGTCCCCGCTTCCGGAGGTACCCAATCCGCCCCGGCCCGTACCCAGGCGCCACAGCTGGACGGACCGGGAATCGGGGCCAGAGCCGGAACCGGAAGCAGTGGAGCCCGAGGCGATGACTCCCTGGCATGTCACAACGGCCCCGTAGCGCTGCGCAATAGCCGCGATGCCGCCGTCGAGCTCTTCCGGTTCTTCCCCCAGCAGGACGCCGGCTTCCTTGGGATTGGGGGTGAGGATGAGCCGGCCGGCCCATGGTTCCAGCAGGGTGCCCAGACGGGGGAGGCAGCCCAGGGCGTAGGCGTCCACCACCCAGGTGGGCCCGGAATCCGCAGGCCGGGAAGCGGACCAGGCCAGCAGCCCGCGAAGGAGCGTTTCGGCTTCGTCGATGTCGTCCAGCCCGGGGCCCACCAGGACGGCGTCGGCGTGCTTCAGGGAATCCCCCAGCACCTCGGCAACGGCGTCCGGCCAGGAAAAGGACACGGAGCCGGATGGGGACTCCGGAAGCCCGACGACGCCGCACTCCGGAAGTGCCACCGCCACGTGGGGTGCCACGGACTGCGCCACGGCAAGGGTGAGGTGCCCTGCTCCGGCACGCAGGGCGGCAGTCCCGCCCAGGAGGACGGCGCCGGGCGTGGAGCGGGCGCCGCCAATCACCACTACGGAGCCGCGTGAGTATTTGTCCTCTCCGGCCTCGGGGAGCGGCCAGTCACGCAGCAGCAGGGGAGTAATCGTGCGCGCTGACTCGGGCGCGGAAACCTCATCGCGGCTGGACACTGGCATCCCCTCCGTGTTCCGTGACCGTGACGCCAAGGCTGCTGAGGTGGCTGGTCTGGTTGAAGTCCTGCAGCGTCCAGGCACCCTCGCCGGAGGGGCGGACAAAGGTTGTGGTGGAGGCGTTGGCCACGGTGGTGGTGGCCGCCAAATCCAGGATGTCGCGTTCGGACAGTCCTTCCAGGATGTAGCGGAACAGCAGCACCACGGCGTCATGGCACACCAGCATGATCCGGTGGCCGCTGCCCAGTGCGTTGAGTTCGGCCACGATCGAGCGGAGCCGCAACGCCACGTCCGCCCATGATTCGCCGCCCGGCGGGCGGTAGTAGAACTTGCCCAGCCACCGGCGCCGTTCAGCCTCGTCCGGGAAGCGCCGCTCCACGCCAAGCTGCGTCAGCATGTCAAGGATGCCCAGTTCCCTGTCCCGAAGGCGTTCGTCGGAGCGCACCGGAACGTCCCAGTCGGCTTCCCGTACCGCGATCTCCGCAGTCTCGCGGGCGCGCGCATAGGGGGAGCAGAGTACGACGTCGGCCCTCCGGTCCGGTGCCACGGCCGCCATTCTGCGGCCCAGGGCTGCGGCCTGTTCCCGGCCTGTGGGGGAGAGGAGTACGTCGGCGTCGCGGGCGGGGACGTCAATCAGCTCGATGCCGCCGAGTTGGGCGGCGGTTGCTGCGACGTTCCCTTCGCTCTCCCCGTGCCGGACCAGGACAAGTTCCACGGCCCCTGACATCCGGCCCGCGGGTATGGATTCATCGGTGGCCAAACTCGATCACCCCAATTTCGACAGTGTGCTTAGTATTTGCCTACTGTACTACTGGTGGTGAAGAGGCTGGTGGGGGCGCGGATCTTATTGCAGAACGAAGACCCAGACGATGACGGCCAGCGTGACGGCTGCCAGCACTCCTAGCGCAATGTTTCCAAGCAGCTGAAGGCGCTTTTGCTTGCGGTTGTCGGTCTCATAGCTGTTCCCCATAAAACAATCCTAGGGCAACCCCGCTATACACAATGATCAGCCTACTTGGCAAGTCAAGTTCGAATTAGGCTGGCCGCCGCCGCGGAGCAGCCGGAATGATCAAAGGCAGGAAACGGACATAGAGGATCATCCCGATCAGCTCGACCAGGGTCTGCGTGACGACCACCAGGGACGCCAGGGCCAATGGCCCGGGAAGCGCCAATGCCAGCGGCAGCACCACCAGCGAATTACGAGTGGCACCGCTGAACACTACTGCGCGAGTTGCCGCCGGCGTGAGGCCTGACGTTCTGGCCGCTATCATCCCCAACGGAACCATCACCAGCAGGAAGACCGCGTATAGCGGGACCACGGCCAGCAGCGACCTTATTTCCTGGCCGACGCCCACGATCTGAGAGCCGACGACCACAGCCAGGGTGGCCATCATCAGCGGAACCATCAAGGCCTGCATCACGTCCTTGACCAATCGGCCAGGTAGCGCCCGGCGGGCCAACCCCTGAGTCAGCGCGGCGGCTGCAAGCGGGATGATGATCAGCATGATGAGGGCGTCAACGAAGGGCGCCGGATCAATGGCTGCAACAAGATCGGACCCTACAAAGACCAGGAGATAAACCGGCAGTAGAAACATCTGCGCCAGCATTAGCACTGGAGCTGCAGCCAGGAGACGCTCACTGGAACCGCCAGCCAACCCGCTGAAGACGATGACGTAATCAATGCAGGGTGTCAGCAGCACCAGCAGGACGCCAATCAGCAGGGCTTGTTCACCAGCGATAAAGCGGGTTAGCCCGAACACCACCAAGGGAACGACGATGAAGTTCAGAACCATCACCGTTGCCAGAAACCGTACGTCCCTTGCTGCTTTGCCAATGGACGCAAAAGGAATGCCCAGGAAGGTCGCGTACAACAGTAAACCGAGCACCGGGTTGATTGAACGTTCCAGCACCCCGGCGGAGCCGGGCGCCAGGAAACCAGCCGCGCCGCCAACGGCTATTGCCGCGAGGTACAGGCCGATCTGGTGGCGTTCCATCCAGCCCACAAAATTCCGAGCGGTCACCGTCGACGTACATCATGACCAGCCTGCCGGCAGGTCAATTGCCGTTCTGGAAGTTGTTGGACGTGATGTAGTCGCCCAGGGTGTCACTGGCCATGGCATTGGAAATATTGGCAATCGCCTCCGGATTCGGCAGCACGATTGACTGGCCGTCGGACGAGGTGCCGATTCCGTTCGTGGGCAGTGTGAACATGGCGATGTCCTGCTGGCGGATGTCCTTGAGCTCGAGGCCAAGGCTCGCCAAGGCTCCGGAATTCAGGGTCCTATCAACGCTGACGAAGGGGGCCATGGATTGAACCATGTTGTTGATGGTCACCGGGTTGGTCAGGGTTTCGGCGCTGATGGTTTTGCCGATAATCGCTTTCAGAAAGGCCTGCTGGTTCCGAACGCGCTGGTAGTCGCCGTCGGCAAAGGCATAGCGCTCGCGAACGAACGCGAGTGCCTGTTCGCCGTTGAGCAAGTTTGGTCCTGCCTTGAACTGATAGCCCTCAGCATGACCGGAGGTAAACCCGATACTGCTGGTAACTTCTACTCCTCCCAGTGCATCCGTCAAGCCCTTGAAACCCTCGAAATCCACCATTGCCACGTGGTCGATTCGCTGGTTGAAAAGCGACTCCACTGTTTGCACCATCAGGGGGACACCACCGTAGGCCAGGGCGGAGTTGATTTTCGACTGGCCGTGGCCGGGGATGTCCACCCATAGGTCCCGCATGAGCGAAACGGTGTAGACGTTTTTCCGGTCTGCAGGGATGTGAAGCAGCATGAGCGTGTCTGCCCGCTGGTCCGTCGCTGCACCGTTAGCCGCATCCACTTCCGTTGCGCCCCGGCTGTCGCTGCCCATGAGCAGGATGTTTTTGGCTGAGGTGCCGTTCACAGGCTCGGCGGGTTTGGGGCGGTTGGATTCTTCCGGAAATGCTTGCTCGATCTTGTCTGTATTTGAATCAAAGGTGTTGGCCAGGTTAAAGACGTAGCCGCCTGCCACCAATGCCGCTACAAGAACGAGGCAGCCTATGACGATGAGGGCTGTGCGTCCTTTCCTCCGTTTCCGCGGTGGCTCAGGTACAGATGGCTCATCGAAGGAATTTTCCAGGATGGGAGGCAGTGACATGTGATCCTTGAACGTCGAAGGCAGGTTTTTGGATAGTATCAAGTGGCTTGCCTGTCGCCGCCTGGGAGTGGCCGAACGGCTCATCAAGCAGAGGGGGAGTCATGAGCTTCACTGTGTGGCGCAAAGCGTCGCTGGTTGCCGAAGTTACCCACGATGGTGTTGACCGCGTGGCGCTCCTTCATCTGGACGCGGACCAGCCAGTGGTCCTCGAGGGACCGGCCGCCCGGATCTGGGGCCTTATTGACGGCGTGTCAAGTGAGGGAAAAATTCTTGAGGAGTTAGCCGAATATTACGGTGAACCGATATCCACTATCGCTGCTCAAACCGCTGATTTTCTGAATTCATTGGCAGAACAGCAACTCATCGAATCCGTGCCCGTTACTAGCTGAAGTGGTCCCACCTGTGAATTCTCCCGTTGAGCAACGTGATTTGATCTTAGATGTCTTTGGCACTCAGTTCGTTGTGGCTTGGGGATCCGGAGTCACGTCCGCCCAAGCGGCGGACCTGGGGAGCGCCTGGAGCCGCTGTGTTAATCCTGCCCCGCTGCTCAACGGAATCCGGGCCGAGGAAGGCACCGATGCCAAGCCGTTTACCGCCTGCTTGACCCGGGTTGATGGGGAATCTGTTGGATCGCACCTTCAAGTGGCCGCCGGTTCATTCGAGGAACTCGCCGAGCTCATTTCGTCCTACCTCACGCTTCGGGCCATTGATGCCCAGGCGGGGAAGCTCACCATGCTCCACGCTTGCGGGATCGCGGACCCTGAGTCGGGCAGGGTCCTGGCATTGGTGGCAAAGTCCGGGACGGGAAAGACGACTGCGTCGCGGATCCTGGGCCAAAGCTTTGGCTACGTCACTGATGAGACGATTGCCATCCAGCCTGATGGCGTGGTGCGGGCGTATCCCAAACCCTTGTCAATCAAGAACGGTGGCCTGTTTAAGGAGCAGGTAAGCCCTGACGGGCTTGGACTGCTGGAGGCTCCAGATGCGGTGCACATACACGGCATTGCTTTGCTAAACCGCCGACACGACTGGAAGGGTGAACCGCTGGTCGAGAAAGTTCCTTTAGTCGACGCGGTCTTGGCACTGATTCCGGACACCTCATCCCAAGGGCGAATTGAACGGCCGCTCCAGTCGCTCTGCCGGCTGATCGATAGGGTAGGCGGTGTCTGGCGCGTGGAGTATTCGGAAGCCGAGGATTTGACGGGAGCCCTTGCCCATCTCTTCGAACCGAGGGAACCAGACGATGCGGGATGGTCTGCTCCGCCCCCTGCAGCTGCGTTCGGCGAGGTACCGCCGGGTTACTACGTCCGACTAAATCCGCAAGATGTGGTGGAGATCGATGGCGAGCTCATCCTGCTCACAGGTGCCGAAGTCGTTCGGCTAAGCGGCATCGCTCCCACCATTTGGGAACTCGCAGGTGCTCCGGTCACTATGGATGGAATTGTGCGCGGCCTCGAAACACGCCACGGGCTGCCGGAGAACTATCAACTGCTGGTCGACGCAGCAATCAGCGAAATGACGGCCAAGCGACTAATTCGACTCGAAAGAAGCTGAACGACCTCTTGCATCAGCATAAGGATTTTCTGTGGCGTAAAATAAAAAATTGTGCGAGCCGCTGTGGTTTCGCAGGGGAAGGAAGTATCGCGTGAGTGGCCTTGAAGCAACGCCGAACGCTGAAGGACCTACGGGAATGGCTTTAACTGACTACCTTCGCGTTGTCCGGGTGCATTGGAAGGCCATAGTGGCCACCACCCTGTCAGCAACGCTGCTGGCATTCGGTTGGACCTTCCTCCAGCCGAGAATTTACGCATCAGAGTCTAGCGGCATTGTGGTCGCTGGTGGATCCGAAAACCTCAGCCTGTCTCTTGCTGGCGACAGCCTGGCTAAGTCAAAGGCTAAGAATTATAAGTCCGTAGCATCGTCCCGGCTGGTTGCTGATCGCGTCATTGCCGATCTCGGATTGGACACTACGGCGGACCAGATCTTGAATGCCGTCACAATTTCCGTTCCCTTGGACACGGCAGAGCTGAAGGTCACGGCCACCTCGACGGATCCGGAAAACGCTCGAAGGATTGCGGACGGATGGGTGCGGGCGCTCGCCGCGCAGGTCAA
Organism: Pseudarthrobacter sp. J47; assembly: GCF_049810315.1. GTDB lineage: Bacteria > Actinomycetota > Actinomycetes > Actinomycetales > Micrococcaceae > Arthrobacter. The sequence goes on along the minus strand of NZ_CP187358.1, from coordinate 3,182,942 downwards.
TGAGCTTGAGGGAACCGTAGCCTCCGAATCTCAGCCGGCCGCCGCGCCTTCCGTCAGCGTTGTGCCACTGGGAACTGCGGTCCTTCCCACGAGCCCAGTTTCACCGAACGTTAAGACGGTACTTCTCTTCGGAGCTGCGCTTGGCCTACTCATGGGTATGGCTTACGCACTCCTGCGGAACCACCTTGACCGGCGCCTTCGCAGTGCGGCGGAAATTGAACGACTATTCGGCGTCCCCGTCATTGGAACCCTTCCCGTCGATCACCGCCTGGACGGGAAGAGCAAAGTTCTGGACGGCAGTGCGGCGGGCTCCATCGCTGCGGAATCTGGCAGCCACGCAATCACCGAAGCGTTACGAGAACTGCGGACCAACCTTCAGTTCATTGACGTTGATAATCCCCCTCGCATCATCGTCGTGACAAGCTCCGTCAGCGCAGAAGGAAAGTCCACCGTTACAGCCAACCTTGCCGCCACCATGGCCGCAGCTGGCGAAAAAGTCGTTGTAATCGACGGCGACTTGCGCCGTCCCACGGTGGTGAACGTTTTCAACTTGGTTCCTGGCGTTGGCGTTACGGACGTTCTCAGTGGTCAAGCGGAGGTGGAAGATGTCCTGCAGCAGTGGGGCAACGTGCCTAACCTTCAAGTTCTTGGCTCTGGACGAATCCCGCCGAACCCCAGCGAACTCCTAGGCTCTCACGCCATGCAGACCATGCTCCGCACTCTCGCCCGAGACGCGACAGTTTTGATTGATGCCCCGCCGTTGCTCCCTGTCACCGATGCAGCCGTTCTGTCACGGGCCGCAGACGGTGCCATCGTCGTAGTCAATGCGGGCAAAACCACCCAAGATGAGCTGGGCAAGGCGCTTGATAACATGCGTAAGGCCAAGGGCCATATCCTCGGGACGATCTTGAATCGCGTGCCGACTTCCGGGGCTGATTCGTATAGCTACTACGGATCGTACGGGTCGCTCGCCGAGGTTGAGGAGCCCGTCCAGTTGCACGCAGATAGCGAGTTCGACCGGCTCCTTTCGGACACACTGCCTCCGCAGCCCAGCACCTTTGCTCCGACGCGCAGCCGGCGCTCAACTAGGTGACTTCAGCAAGTACCCGGGGTTCTACGTCCCCATCACGCCTTCTGGAGCTTGGCGAAGCGGTCCTCCTATGTCACGCAATGATCGGCCACGCAGCCCAGAAAGTTGGCGTCCGGGTATTCTTCATCAAAGGCCCCGCCAGCGGAGAAATGGGCCTGCGCCGACCGAAAGTGTCCATAGATGTGGATGCCTTTGTTTCGCCCAATGACATGCCAGCTTTACTCAGCGAACTGTCTTCGCTCGGCTGGCGTACCAGGCCCAGCGCAGGAGAACTGGTTGGCTTTCCGAGGCACTCTGAGACCCTCTACCACGACTCTTGGCCGAACAACATAGATGTCCATTTCCGTTTTCCTGGAATGGATATGCCGGCCGCTCTATGCTTTGACTTGTTGTGGGCCGAAACCCAAGAATTTCCCATGGCCGGCCAGCTCATCCGAGTTCCGACGTTCGAACTTGGGGTGGTCATCACGGCGCTCCACGCACTGCGTACACCGCACGGACTAGCGGAGCAGGAGGCGCTGCGATTTCTTCGCCAACTGCCACTGGACAGGCATCGGTCCTCGATACTTCGAATCGCGCAATCTTCGAACTCTCTCGCTGCCCTGCGACCGTTCCTAGTGGACGCCTTTGGTCCGGCTGTCGTTTCGTCCTGGCCCGATCCCAGCCCGGACTGGAGGAACCTGACCAGCGTTCGTGAACCCGGCGCCGCCTGGGTGGTTGCTCTGTCGGCGGCTCCTTGGCAGAAATGGCCTGGAATTCTCTATTCAGCATTAATTCCTTCAAAACGGGCGCTTCTGGGTGCTGACCTATACGCCGATGTGAGTCTCAAAGGGCGATTCATAGCCAGGGTCGGCCGATGGCGAGTGTTCTTCAACCGGATTCCCTTTCTGGTTCAGAACATTGGCTCAATTTGGCACAAAGGCAAGCGGCCCTAGCCGACCCTCTGTCAATCCGAGTAACGGGAATCCAGTTGATGGAATCTAGGCCAACGCCGAAAGTGACGGAATGAAGGTACTTCTTTATGCGGACTTTCGCAGTCCTACAGCGCGGGCATGGGCTGCAGGTCTTATCCGTGCAGGTGTCGAAGTTCATTGCGTGAGCAGCGAGTGTCAACGGCAACTTAGAAATGACCGGTGGCGGCAGGTTGGTTTGCCCGCTGGTGGCAGGTGAGTGACCGGTCGCGGCAAGTATTTTTGGACAGGGTCAGGTGCCCCGGGCGTGCCGGGTTTCGGGGCGCCTGACCGGGGGTTTGGGTTAGCTCATGGGTCGGGTTCCTTTCCCGTTTTGGGCTTGCATAAGCCGGACGGACTCGCCGCTGGTTTGGCAGAGGTGGGCGTGATGGAGAAGCCGGTCCACGGTCGCGGTGGCAATGGTTTTGGGCATGAGCTCATCGAACCCGGAGGGGTGGATGTTCGAGCTGATCGCCAGGGACCGTTTCTCGTAGGAGGCTTCCACGACCCGGTAGAAGCCCTCGGCCGCGTCGGCGGAGACCGGCAACAGGCCTATATCGTCGATACAAATCAAATCCACGTTGGTGGCGCGGGTGATGGCTTTGTTGACGCTGTCATCAATCCGGTGCCGTCGCACGAGCGCGCCGAGGTCTTCCATGCTGAGCCAGGACACGGACATGCCCTGATCGATGGCCTGCTGGCCGAGGGCTTCCAGGAGCAGGGTCTTACCTGTGCCGGAGGGCCCGCAGGCAATCAGGTTCTCCCGGCGCCGCACCCATTCCAGGGTCCGCAGAAACGACGTTGTCGCGGCCGGGAGGGTGGAGAGGGCCTCGTCCCAGACATCGAAGGTCTTCCCGGTGGGGAATCCTGCGCGTTTGCGCCGGGTGGCCAGCATCGACCGGTTCCGGCCGGTGGCTTCGGCTTCGAGCAGGACGCGGACGACTTCGGTGGGGTCCCAGCGTTGGGCTTTCGCGGTGGCCAGGACGTCGGCGACCACCGCGCGGGCGTGCGGCATCCGGGTCGTGCGCATCAGCGCGATCACGTTCTCTACCGCCGTATCGGCCAGGGGCCGGGTCATGGTTTTAGCGCTCATCGATGGCTCCTTCAAGATCGCCGTCAACGGCGGGGCCGGTGGTCGGCGCGGTGGTGGGTGTCGTGCCGAAGTTGGCCCAGGAGCCGGTGCCCTGGCTCAGCCATTGGCCTTGGTCGGTGACGGTGTGGATGATGCTGGTTGTGTGGCTTGTGGCGTTGCCGGTGTTGACGATGGAGAGCAGGTCCTCGTGGGTGAAGCGCTGATGCACCGCTGCCGCTCCCAGGCCCTTGTCGACCTCGTCGGCGCCGAGGACCTTGGCCAGGGTGACGGCGCGTTCCATTTTGTGCCGGATCTTTCCGGTGCCGGCGGCGGCTGCTTCCTTGAGCCAGAGCGCTGCGCCGGCGCCGAGAGCGAGGAACTCTTCCTCGGCCTTGTTGGTCGGGCGGATCACCCGTTCCAGGGGCCCCGGAAGGGGCCGGCGGGAAGTGGGCGTCGATGATCGCGGGGGTGCCGGGGCGGGTGAGTTTGTGCCGGGCGACCTCGACGGGGCCGGCGTTCCCGACGTGGACGATGACGACCTCGGTTTCGGTCCCGCGCACCCATACCATCTGACCCATCAGGGTGTGCGGGACGGAGTAGCGGGACTGCTGAAAGGTGATCATGGGCGTGTTCGGCGGGACCTGGCGGGTGTGGCCGAAACTCGCCGTCACCGGTGTCGCCGGGACCGGGTGCAACCTTGGTCCTTCGAGAACCCGGAGCATGTCCTTGGGGATCTCCAGCGTGGCCCGGTGCACCCTCGAATTTACCTCTTCCATGAACGCCTCACACGCAGCCTCCAGCTCGGCGAAGGACCGGTACTCGGGCAGCAGATTGGTCTCCTTCGGGACGAGGTCGGCTTTGGCGATCTTGACCGCGTTCTCCACTCCGCCCTTCGAGGCCGGGTCGGCCGGCAGGCAGGTCTGCAGCGAGGTTGAGTAGTGCTTGGTAAAGGCCACGATCTGGTGGTTCCGGACCGGGATCCCGGCGACGTGCTCAACCGTGACGGTCTTCTCGTTATCGGTCAATACGTAGGTCGGGACCCCGCCGATCAGGCGGAACGTCCGGTCGAGGGCGGCGAACACGCTCGGCATGGTCTTATCCCGCAAAGCGATCACGATCCGGAACCGGGAGAACGCCAGCCAGGCCACGAACAGCACCGTCTTCACCCCGTCAACGACGGGCCCGTCGCCGTAGTCATACTGAAGCCACAGACCCGGCTCAGGAGTCCAGGGCCGGTGCACGCGCACGTTCCGGGCCCGGTATTTCGCCTTCAACTCAGCAAGCGTGGTCCTGGTCGTCCGCTCGCACCCGGTGAACCCCAAAGCCCGGAGCTTCTCATGCACCACGTCGCCGCGGATCTTCCCGCGGGACTGCTCGACCCAGGAGGCCATCTGCGGCAGGAACGGGTCGGTCATCCGGCCGCGTTGCCGGGCCACCGGCGCCTGCGCGCCTTCCTGGCGGGCCTTCACATACGAGCGGACCGTGTTGTGCGAAACGCCGCAGATCTTCGCGGCATCCCGGTACGACCGGGTCAAATCGTAAGCAGCTAAAATTTCCATGAACTCTCCTGGAGACTTCACAACGAGCCCCTTTCTTCCCACAACGGGTGAAATACAGACGATTGGCATCGCCATTTCACCGCGGAAGGAAGGGGCTCTCCCCGCAACGACACGAGGGATGGACAAGGGAATCCCAGCACGCCAAGCCACACACCGTGGCCTGCTGCTGTCCAAAAATCCTTGCCGCCGCCGGTCAAAACCACTGCCGCGAACGGTCAATCAGATTTTCCGTACCCGGTCAGTTTAAAGTTGCCGCTTACACAGCGAGTTCGTGGACGATGATTTCCCAGTGGTTCAACCGTCCGGTGCAGTGTCCCGGCTCAGACAGGTAGCAGTAAGGGCTCGGGACGAAGCAGTAACTCCACCCCGCACCCTCACTGGTAAAGAGATAAGGCCCACCGAGGGTCTTCAAACCGCGCTGGCACTTGTGCGAAACCGGGGGCGGAGAGCGGAATTACGGAAACAAGCCCAGATCAGCTCTCCGGACCTCGTACACGCACTACGGCTGCCATATGAGGGTCTGGCCCTGTTGAATGCGAACCTAGGACTCCCGTTGGTGGTGTCAACGTGGGGTGTCAATGGCCATTACGTTCTGCCCATGGGCGGCCAGTTGATGTGCCCGCTGGTGGCCAGTAAAACTGCCCGGTTATGGCCAACAGATCTGCCCACTGATTCGTTTCGGCGGGGTCGGCCATCGTTGGGTTGGTCAGTTCAAGCGGGTCACTCCTTTTCCGGCGAGGGCCTGGGTAAGACGGACGGAATCGCCGCTGGTCTGGCAGACGTGGGCGTGGTGCAGCAGTCGGTCAACGGTGGCGGTGGCGAGGGTTTTGGGCATGAGCTCATCGAACCCGGCGGGGTGGAGGTTGGAGCTGATCGCGACGGAGCGTTTTTCGTAGGCTGCGTCCACGACCCGGTAGAGGCCTTCGGCGGCGTCCGTGGCCACGGGCAACAGACCAATATCATCGATGACCACGAGCTCGGCGCGCAGGATCCGGGCAACGGCCCGGGTGACGCTGTCATCGGTTCGGTGGGCGCGGATGAGGACGCCGAGGTCCTCGAGCCTGAACCAAGCGACCCGCATTCCGGCTTCGACGGCCTGCTGGCCGAGGGCTTCGAGGAAGAACGTCTTCCCCGTCCCCGAGGGCCCGCAGACGACCAAGTTTTCCCTGCGGGTGATCCATTCCAGGGTCCGCAGTGCCTGCTGGGTCGGGCCCGGGATGGAGGACGCTGCAGGGTCCCACGCCTCGAAGGTCTTCCCGGTCGGGAACCCGGCTGCTTTGCGGCGGGAAGCGAGCATGGACCGGGCCCGGCCGGCGGCTTCCTCCGTGAAGAGGGCCTTGATGACCTCGGCCGGTTCCCACCGCTGGGCGCGGGCGGTCGCGATCAGGTCCGGGGCCAGCGCCCGGGCGTGGGGCATTTTCAGGGACCGCATCAGGGCCTCCAGGTCCGCCGGTAGCGGCGGAGCCACGGTATTGGTCGTGGTGACGGGGCTCATCGGGCCTCCTCCGGCGTGGTGATGGTTGCGGGTTTGCCGATCGCGGCCCACGCCCCTGTTCCTTGGGTGAGGGAGGTGGCTTCGTTGGCGGCGTGGGTGGTAGTGCGGCGGATGTTGGCGTTCAAGATCGAGGCGAGGTCCGGGTGCGCGAACCGGCCGTGCAGGGCGGCGTCGCCCAGGGCCCGGTCGACCTGATCAGTGCCGGCGATTTTGGCCAGCGTAACGGCTTCGGCCATTTTCACGTTCATCCTTGCGGTCCCGGCCGCGGCGGCCTCGACGAGCCAGGTTCTGGCGCCTTCGCCGATGGCCAGGAACGCGGCCTCGTCCGCGCTGCGGGCCCTCACCTCGTAGTCGCCGGGGAGCTTCGCCCGGGTTCCGGGGAAGTGTTCGTCGTTGATGGCGGGGCTGCCGGGCCGTGCCCGTTCGTGGCGGGCGACTTCGACGGGCCCGGTCGTGCCGTGGTGGACGATGATGACCTGCTCGCCGGGCCCGGTGCCGTGGGTGCGGACGAACACCCGGGCTCCGAGCAGGTGGGCCGGGACGGAGTACTGGGCGTTTTCGAAGGTGACCATTGGGGTGTTCTCCGGAACGCCGCGGGCCAGGCCGAACGCGACCGTGTGGGCGGTGTCCGGGATCCGGTGCAGCCGCGGGGCTTCCTCGGCGAGCATGGCCGCGGGTTTCCGCCGCGTCGTCCGGTGCTCACGGTGATTGACCTCGTCCATGAACGCCGTGCAGGCGGCCTCGAGCTCGGCGAAGGTGCGGTAGTCATCGCGGAGGTTGGTGTCTTTGGGCACGAGGTCGGCCTTGGCGAGTTTCACGGACGCTTCGACTCCGCCTTTGGTGGCCGGGTCCGCCGGTTGGCAGGTCAGCACGGTCACCCCGTAGTGCCGGGCGAAGTCCAGGGTCTGCTGGTTGCGCACCGGGACCCCGGCGACGTGGGCGGTGGTGACGGTCTTCTCGTTGTCCGTGAGGACATAGGTCGGCGCCCCTCCGAGGATCCGGAAGCACCGGTCCAGGGCCGCGAACACGCTCGGCGCGGTCCTGTCCCTGAGCGGGATCACGATGCGGAAGCGTGAGAACGCCAGCCAGGCCACGAAAAGGATGGTCTTCACCCCGCCGATCCGGGGCCCGTCGCCGAAGTCGTACTGCAACCACATCCCCGGTTCTGTGATCCACGGCCGGTGGACGCGGGTGTGGCCCAGCCGCCACGCGGCTTTGACCTGCGCGATCGCCCGGCGGGTAGACCGTTCCGAACCGGTGTAGCCCAGAGCGAGGAGCTTTTCGTGGGCCTTGTCGGCCCGGATCCGGCCCTTGGAGGCTTCGATCCATTCCTCGATCTTGGGCAGGAACGCGTCGGTGACCCGGCCGCGGGCCGCGGGTTCCCCGATCGGCCGGCCCGCGTCACGGGCGGTGACGTGTTTAGCAACGGTGTGGTGCGAGCAGCCCGTGAGCTCCGCGGTGGCGCGCAACGATCCGGTCAGATCGTAGGCAGCAAGAATTTCCATGATTTCTCCGTCAGACTTCATACAGGGCCTCTTCCTGGTTCGCTTTTGGTGCGCTTAGACACCGTCATCAAACCGCAGGGAGAGGCCCCCACCGCTTAAAGACGCGGCAGGAACAAGTAAGGAAGTGGGCAGATCTCATGGCCACCGGCGGGCAGTTCTGCTGGCCGCCAGCGGGCACTTTCGTGGCCGCCTATGGGCAGTTTTTCATGGCCGCTAACAGTGGGGGCAGGACTTCGTGCCGCAAGCGGAGAACAGTCGATTGCTGAAATACTGGCTCACAAGATCGCTCCAAAGAGCAAACGGAATCCAATACGATGCACCGATTGACTACCGTCGAGCGCTAAAGTATGGGTTGCCCGATGGCGTCCCGGAGCTGTACGCGGCTGGAAACTTTGGCATCGACACTGATTTGTTTCCGCCGTCTGCCGAGAGAATTCCGGGTCATATCGTCTTTCCTCGAGGTAGAGCCGAGTCTGCCAATGGGGCGGGTTTCGTGAGGGCTGTTGAACTTCTCAAACATCACTCTCAGCTCCGCTTCACAGCCATCGGCCTAAAGGGAATTTCCTATGCGGAGAAGGCTGCGTCTGACCCCATGTTGACGAACCGGCTAGTGCTGACGCCGCGTCTGTCGCGTGAGGCTTTTGCCGAGGTGCTTGCCACTGCGGATGTAGTGGTTTCCCCGACGTTTACAGACGGCACTCCGAACAGCATCCTAGAGGCGTTGGCTTGTGGGGTGACGGTTGTGGCCGGAAACATCCCGTCTATCGCAAACTTGCAAAGCGAAGTGGGCGTTATGACCCTCTTTGAGCATGGTTCCGATGAGGAAGTGGCGGCTGCCATCCTTGGTTCGGTGGGCCGGCCGCCTACGGTAGTTCGGCTTCCGGAGCACTATTCCATCCACTCGAACCAGGCGCGAGTGCTCGATTTCTATGACGGGGCAATCCGCCATCACAGCGGCCCCAACAAAGTTGGCGACGAAATGGATCAAAGCCGAGCGTAAGCCACAATGGAGTTGAGAGCCGGAATCAGCTCGTCCTCCATTTGTCGGTAGATTGCTGGACTTCGCCGGAATGGGTCTATCACGTCATTGTCTGCGTCTGTTTCCGCAAGTGTCTCCTGGCGGACGGCTGCTGCCTGGGCGGGGAGCCTCCGCCAGAGATCGACCACGTCTGACGCCTGTTCATGTTGTTCATAGGAAATCAGGTGATCGAGCATCCGGCTGAACTCGCGAACCGAGAAGGTTTTCTTGAGCATTGACGGCGCTAGCTTCAGTACAGCGGCGCGGTGCTGCATCGTCAGCACCAGGACGAGATCGGCGTCGCGGACGATGGACTGGGTAATCTGGCGCGCCGCAAAAGCCGAGGGATCCCCTCCATAGGCATTTACTATCTCCTCTGCGAGTGGCTGCATCGGCTGTCCTACCAACGCGGACGTTCCGGCGCTGCTGATAATAAATTTGCCGGGATGGAGATCGTTCAGCCCTTTTTGCAGCAGCCGTTCCGCAACGGGCGAGCGGCAAATATTTGCCGTGCAGACGGTCAGGATCCGGAAGGTGTCTGAATTTTGCATATGACCTTCAATTTTAGCTGACCGTTCCGAGGCGGTTCAGCGGCCATACCTTGATGAAAACCCTGCCCACCACACTCGAAACAGGGACCGTCCGGACGCATTCCTCTGCCGGCATTGGCGCGCCAGAGCTTCGGCACAAAAACACCGAATCCGATGACTGCGAGCGATGGTCTCCGAGTGCAAGAAGCTGGCCTTCCGGCACCGTGAAGTCAGGGAAGCATCGAGCGGACCGTACCTCGGAGGAGCAGTCCAGCTGCCCGGGAACGTAGGGGAAATCCTCGAAAATGTAGGGCTCGTCCACCGGCTCACCGTTGATAACCAGTCGGCCCTGTGAGTCGCAGCAGGAAACGCTGTCTCCTCCCACCGCAACAATCCGCTTCACCAGGTACTGCTCGTTGGAAGGTCCTATGCCGGTCAGGTCGCCAAACGTGCGAACCAGGGCACCCAAACCTCCGGATGTCCCGGTGGGTGTTTCGGTGGCCCAGGAGTCCGGCCTTGTAAACACCACCACGTCTCCCCGCGAGGGACCTCCGCCCGGGTACGCGGTCCGGTTGACCAGCATGCGGTCCCCGCCTCCGTCCACCGATTGAAGGGTCTGCTCCATGGAAGCTGACGGAACCCGGTAGGCCTTGACCAGGAAAGCCTGCACCAGCGCCACCACAATCAGGGCTGTCAGCATGTTCACCAATAGGCTCAACCAGAGGGGGCGGGGCTTGGTTGGTTTTCGGCTCACGGCTCCAAGCTATCACCGGGTAATTGGCTTGACTGCCACCGACAGGTCCGCATATCCTGAACGAACGGTCGGTAAATAAGTCCCCGTCAGTCTTTGCATAGGAGCAACCATGGCAGCGCAGAATCTGCAGTCAGCACCAGCTGAGCTATCGCCAGATGAAATCGAGGCGGAAGCGCAGGGCAAGGCCAATTTTGACCGCGTAATCGCCGAGGACTCCCGCATTGAGCCCCGGGACTGGATGCCTGCGGCCTATCGCAAGACGCTCCTGCGCCAGATCTCCCAGCACGCCCACTCGGAGATTGTTGGTATGCAGCCGGAAGCCAACTGGATTTCCCGCGCACCGAGCCTGAAGCGCAAGGCCATCCTGATGGCCAAGGTTCAGGACGAGGCAGGCCACGGGCTGTACCTCTACTCCGCGGCGGAGACCCTCGGCCAGACCAGGGACAAGATGATGGCTGACCTGATTGCCGGCAAGGCCCGTTACTCTTCCATCTTCAACTACCCGGCCCGCACGTGGGCGGATATGGGTGCCATCGGCTGGCTGGTTGACGGCGCCGCCATTTGCAACCAGGTGCCTCTTTGCCGCGCATCGTATGGGCCGTACGGGCGTGCCATGGTGCGCATCTGCAAGGAAGAAAGCTTCCACCAGCGCCAGGGCTTCGAGATCCTGCTGGAGCTTGCCAACGGCACCCCGGAGCAGAAGGAGATGGCCCAGGACGCCGTCAACCGTTGGTACGCGCCTGCCCTGATGATGTTCGGCCCGCCGGATGACGATTCACCCAACTCCCAGCAGTCCATGGCATGGAACATCAAGCGCTTCAGCAACGATGAACTCCGCAGCCGCTTTGTGGGAATGATGGTTGAGCAGGTCAGGGTCCTTGGCCTGACGCTCCCGGATGACCAGATCCGCTTCAACGAGGACACCAAAAAGTGGGAACACGGCCCCCTGGACTGGGACGAATTCCACGAGGTCCTGGCCGGCCGGGGTCCGTGCAACGCCCAGCGCCTGGAGCGGCGGAGGGCAGCGCACGACGACGGCGCCTGGGTCCGTGAAGCAGCCGCGGCGTATGCAGCAAAACAGTCATCGAAGACGAAGGAATACGCAGCATGAGGGTTTCGACAAGCTCAACCACCGACAGCACCAAGGTTTCGACCAGCTCAACCACCGAGCCTGCCGAGACCCCGTGGGGCCTTTGGGAAGTTTTTGTCCGGTCCAGCCGCGGCCTGAGCCATGTCCATGCCGGTTCCCTGCATGCTCCGGACGCGGCAATGGCGCTGCGTAATGCGCGGGACCTCTACACCCGCAGGAACGAAGGCGTTTCCATCTGGGTGGTCCCAGCTGAGGCGATTGCTTCCAGCGATCCGGATGCCAAGGGCTCGTTCTTCGAGTCCCCGCAGGGCAAGGACTACCGGCACGCAACGTACTACACCAAGAGCGAAGGGGTGAAGCACCTGTGAGCGAAGCCAGCGCAAGCGCCACCCGCATCACGCCCGGCAATGCCTTGCGCCCCGAGGACATTGCGCTGGAAGTCCAGACCGGGGTTGCCAGGCCCAGTGAGGATGTGGCCGAGTACGCGCTGCGTCTGGGCGATGACGCCCTGATCCTCGCGCAGCGCCTGGGCCACTGGATCTCCCGTGGACCGGAACTGGAAGAGGACGTGGCCCTGGGCAACATTGCGCTGGACCAGTTGGGCCACGCCAGGTCTTTCCTGACGTACGCCGGCGGTGCATGGGGCAAAAGCGAAGATGACCTTGCCTACTTCCGTGGCGAAGACGAGTTCCGCTCGGCTTACCTCTTTGAGCAGCCCAACGGCGATTTTGCCGCCACCATTGCCAGGCAGTTCATTGTCAGCCACTACCAGTTTGAGCTTTACCTGAAACTGGCCCAGTCCACTGATGCCACCCTAGCGGCCATCGCAGCCAAGGCCGTGAAAGAAGTGGACTACCACCGGGACCACAGCACGCAGTGGGTCCTCAGGCTGGCCGGCGGCACGGAAGAATCCCGGCGCCGCATGATCCACGGACTGAAGGTCATGTGGCCCTACGTCGGTGAACTGTTCCAGGATGACGCATTGACCACCCGCCTCGCTGAGTCAGGTGCCGCCGTCGAGCCTTCCAGCCTTCGCCCGGACTTTGACAGACTCGTTGGAGCAGTCCTTGCGGAAGCCGAACTGGACGTCCCTGACGTTCCGGCCGCCCCCGGTGGGGGCCGCCGCGGCATGCATTCGGAGTACCTGGGCTACATCCTTGCGGAAATGCAGGTGCTGGCCCGGCAGTTCCCCGGGGCAAGCTGGTGACCGTCATGGCTGTGGACCAGGTTGCCATGCGGCGTCAGGCATGGGATATCGCTTCGACTGTGTGCGATCCCGAAATTCCAGTGCTCACCATTGCGGATCTGGGCATCCTCCGTGACGTCCAGGTCATGGAAGTGTACGACGGCGGCACTTCGGCTCCGGCGGTCAAGGTCACCATTACGCCGACCTACTCGGGCTGCCCTGCCATGGACGCGATCCGGGACGACCTCAAGGCGGCCTTTGCAGGCGAGGGCTACGGCAGCGTCGTCGTTGACCTGGTGCTTGCCCCCGCCTGGACTACTGACTGGATGAGCGATGAAGGCAAGGCGAAACTGCAGGAATACGGCATTGCGCCGCCGTCCGGCAGGTCAACTGCCGGCGGCCATTCCGGCCCGGTGCGCCTCAGCCTGGCCGTGAAATGCCCGCAGTGTTCGTCGCTGAACACCAGGGAACTCACCCGCTTCGGTTCCACTTCCTGCAAGGCGCTCTACGTCTGCCAGGACTGCAAGGAACCGTTCGACTACTTCAAAGTCCTGTAAGGAACCGCCATGACCAGCGCCCCCCAGACTGCCGCGGAACCGGCGAAAGCCAGCGGCCGCCGTCGTCCAACTTTCCACAGCCTGACCGTGCGTGAGGTGCGGAGGCTGACGGACGATGCCATTGAGGTGACTTTCGCGGTGCCCCCGGAGCTTGCCGGGCAGTTCGACTACCTGCCGGGCCAGTACGTTGCCCTGCGCACCAAGTTGCCTGACGCTGAGGGGGAGCTGCACGAGGTCCGCCGCAGTTATTCCATCTGTGCGGAACCGAGGAGCTTTGCGGACGGCAGCAGCGAGATCCGGGTTGCCGTCAAGAAGGACCTGGGCGGGCTCTTCTCCACGTGGGCAAACTCGGAGCTGAAGGCCGGGGACACCCTGGATGTGATGAGCCCGATGGGCGCGTTCGTGTCCAAGCACGGCAGGGACGGCCGGCCGGTTGACCAGAACGTCATGAACTCGATGAACCATCCCGAGGAACTGGCGGGGGAGCCGGGGAACTTTGTGGCGATCGCGGCAGGATCAGGCATCACGCCGGTGATTGCGATCGCCAGGACCCTTCTGGCCGCCAACCCGGAAACGCGCTTTGACCTGATTTACGCGAACAAGGCGGCCATGGACGTGATGTTCCTGGAGGAACTCGCGGACCTGAAGGACAAGTATCCGCAGCGGCTGGCCATCCACCACGTGCTGTCGCGGGAGCAGCGCATTGCGCCCCTTCTCAGCGGCAGGTTGGATCACGAAAAGCTCCAGCAGCTCCTGGGCACCGCGCTCCACGCAGAGGACGTGGATGAGTGGTTCCTGTGCGGGCCGTTCGAGCTGGTCCAGCTGTGCCGGGATACGTTGGCCGAGCGGGGTGTGAAGCCGGAACACATCCGCTTCGAGCTGTTCACTTCCGGCAAGCCTGACCGCCCTGAAGGCAACGCCGGCCGGCCGGTCCTGGTGGACGAGTCCGAGGAAACCTACAAGATCACGTTCAAGCTGGACGGGCTCCAGGGGGAGGTAGCCAGCCCCACCCACGCCCGGGAATCCATCCTGAACGCGGCACTGCGGGTCCGCCCGGACGTGCCCTTCGCCTGTGCCGGGGGAGTGTGCGGCACCTGCCGCGCCAAGGTGGTGACGGGCACGGTGACCATGGACGAAAACTACGCGCTGGAGCAGGATGAACTGGACAAGGGGTACGTGCTGACCTGCCAGTCGCACCCCACCAGCGGGGAAGTCACCGTCGACTTCGACGTCTAGCCGATCGGTGGTCGAGACCGTCCCCGGTGGTCGAGCTTGTCGAGACCCAGAGACCCATACAAAAAGGAGCCAGAATGATTTCCCTCTCCATCAGCAACAACGTCGCTGAAGTGGTCCTGGACGCGCCGGACAAGCTGAATTCGCTGGATGAGCAGGCGCTGGCTGATTTAGCACAGGCGTACGACGACGCTGCTGTCGCCGCCTCGCGTGGAGAGGTGCGGGCGCTGTTGCTAAGGGGAGAGGGCCGTGCTTTCTGCGCGGGCCGCGACATCTCGAACGTATCCCCGGAAAGTGACGACGCCGCGGCCTATCTGGGCGTCCTGGTCCAACCCTTGTTGAAGAAGATGAGCTCGTTCCCCGCTCCGACCTTCGCGGCCGCGCAAGGTGCCTGCCTGGGCGTAGGTCTGGGACTGCTGCTGGCCACCGACGTTGTGTACGTCGCGGAGAACGCGAAGTTCGGCTCGCCGTTCGCCAAGCTTGGCGCGACGCTCGATTCCGGCGGGCACTGGTATTTCACGGAGCGGCTAGGCATGCACCGGACGCTGGACCTGATCTATACCGCCGAACTGATGAGCGGCGCGGAAGCTGTGGCCCGGGGGATGTTCAGCCGGGCATTGCCGGCGGAGGAGCTGTTGGAAACGACGCGCGGCATCGTGGCCAGTGTTGCTGTTGGCGCCACCGGAGCGTTCAAGGCCAGTAAGGATTTGGTTGCCCGCATCCGGGACCAGCGGCTGGGGCTTTGGGAAGCCATGGAAGAGGAAAACGCCGAGCAGGCGCGGCTCTGCAAGACGGAAGACTACGCAGAGGGTTTCAAGGCGTTCCAGGAGAAGCGGGCTCCGCAGTTCAAGGGGTAGGACCGTGCCTGGTTGCTAATGATCTGGTTCTTGCAAGAAAGCCAGAAAACTTGGGCGGCGGCGCCTCAATCTCGCGATCATTCGTCGGCACTTTGACACGGCCAAGGTCCCTAGAAAAGCTCCGCCAGTGTTGGTTACTAGGTCAAGTGGTGTGGCGAATCGGTTTTGCAGAAATAGAAATTGAGCTAGTTCGATGCAACCTGAGATAAAGAGGCCAAAGGCACCTACCTGCCACCACCTGAGGCCCGTAAAGTACACCGACGCCGCCGCTCCCACTGGAACGAACAGCAAGATGTTGGCTGCTGCCTCGACGAACCAGTAATCAACCCATGTGGGTAGTCCCATCGACTGCAACTGTGCGATTACAGCCGCCAGCCCGCCCTGAACCGGCCGGTCGACCGGCTCCGGCGAGAGTGCCACGATCGCCAGGAGAAGCAACACCGCGGGAAGCCACGCTCGAGCCATATCCACTGCTCCTTCATCTCAACTTTTCACGACCAGGTACCGGACGCACTGTGCCGTCCCAGCAACGTCTGGTAAATCTATAGACAATTGGCGATCTTCATTGCCTCAGCCAAACGGCAGTTCAGCATAAGCCTGAGTCGCTCAGACCACGACTCAGCAAGTTCCTGCAGCTATTCGGCCGCGTGCAGCGAGAGACTTCCGGGTTCATCTACTGCAATCCTCCAGGCGCATACTCGGGATGCGGATGCTAACGACATACCAACACAATTTGACAGCATAGAATGTCACGAGGCCGGGAACCTTACGAGTCTTGGGCCTAGCGTCCGAGCGTCCGTTCGGGCTCGCGGACTTGCGTTGCCGATCGTGACGTGGATTTTCACTTAGATCGCCCGGTAGCGCCACTGATATTTCACTACGAAAAGGAATGAGAGCCTCGGCTCTTGTGGGGGCATGGCCAAAGTACTGCACATCACTGAATGCCACTACGGTGGCGTAAGCAAAGCAATTCGAAAGCTTCTAGAGCTTGTGCCGAATCACGATCATTATCTGTTGTACAGCGGCGAGGACCAAGGATATTCCTCCGCCATGGTGAAGGCGGTGGAGTTTCACTCCCACGGCATGCTTGGTAGGGCGCGCGAAGTTAGAAAAGCAGTTGAGAGTGTTCAACCTGACTACTTGCATCTACACTCGAGCTGGGCTGGCGTCTATGGGCGGCTGACTCCTTTGAATGCCAACGTGATCTATCAGCCACATTGCTACAAGTTCGACGACCCGACTCTGGGACTTTCTAAAAAATGGGCGTTTAGGTTAGCGGAGAAGTTACTAACGATCCGGTCAGACGCGACTGTCGTTCTCTCTCCCCATGAGGAGCGTCTAAGCCGGGCACTTCGAGCCCAATTGGATTGCTACTACGTGCCGAACGCGCCAAGCTGCGAGGTTCGTTCATTTGCCGTAGGCAAGTCCGATGGCGAGCGACGCCCCCGCACGGTGATAATGGTCGGACGAATTTGCAAGCAAAAAGATCCTGACTTCTTCCGTCAAGTCGCTACTCTGGCAGTCACAAGACCGTTGCTTTCCGATTGGACCTTTCGCTGGATCGGAGATGGTGAACTCGAACACCGTGCGTCACTTGAGAGCGCAGGGATACAAATTTCCGGATGGAAAGACGAGAAAGAGCTGGTAGGCGAGTTAGATCGTGCAGATTACTACGTGCATTCTGCTACGTATGAAGGATTTCCAATTAGCATCCTCGATGCGGCGGCCCGGGGCTTGCCCATTATTGCTCGCGAAATTAGCGCCTTAGAGGGAAGCGCGGCCTATCAAGTTCGCACTCCACTAGATGTAGTAAATGCCCTTGAGCAATCCGCCTCTAATTTTGAGTTTTACACGAAGCTACTTTCTCGATCTAGGCAGTTACTCGAATTGATGAATGAAGTAAATCAAAAGAAAGCGTGGAACTCTGTGTATTCTTCCTCTCCAGGATCAGTGGCATGAGAATTGTCATGCCAAGTCGAATTTTGGATAAAAATGTTGGAGGAAATACAACGTATGCACGGGAAATAGCAAGTCGGTTGGTTGCTTCCGGCCATGTTGTTGACCGTTTGGGATCTGGCAAAAATCCGATCTCTACGATGATTGCTGAAACCTGGGACTCTCGGCGAACGGCTGAGAACTCGGTGGTGCACTTCGTTGCCGACACAGGCCCGTTCGTGTCTCCACGCATGCCAGCCGTGGTGACGGTTCACGGCGTTGCAAGTCGGTGGATCTCCACGGCTAGGAACCGGGTTCAGGAGTACGTCTGGAGAACAAGGGTTGAGGCCGCAATTCGGGCATGTGATCAAGTGATTACAGTTTCCGAATCTAGCGCGGACGATATCTGTAACGTATTTGGCGTTGAACGAAAACAGATTTCAGTCATACCCCATGGGATAACTCATAGTAGATTCGAAGGTGGCGACGATGTTTCACTGGATGTAAAGGCCCAACTGCCGGATGAATTTCTTCTCTATGTTGGAAATATCGAGCCGCGGAAGAACCTGATTGAACTGATACATGCAGTTGAGGCTAATACGTCGCTACCTCAACTGGTGATCGCCGGTAAGCCGGCATGGAATTATGGTCAAACGATGAACATCATGGCAAACGCTTCACGTGTTATTTATCTGGGATTCGTTTCTGACGAAGACAGAACTGCCCTTATGAAACGATGCATCGCATTCGTTTTCCCGAGCCTGTATGAAGGGTTTGGATTTCCTGTGCTAGAGGCTATGGCAGCCGGCGCTCCGGTCATAACAACAAATCGAGGCTCGCTGCAAGAGATCGCAGGTCCGTCTTGGATCCTCGAAGACACTGACCGTGTAGCCCTTAGCTTGGGAATTGAAGCAGCTCTCGCGGACACATCATGGCAACAGCGAGTTCTTCGCGACGGTCAGGACTGGGTTCGACGATTTTCATGGGACCAAAGTGTCGCCAAACACCTCAGCATATACAGGGGTCTTGTCGCATGAAGACTAAGCGGGTTCTCGTTCTTCACGGGTATAGTTCGGCGAATCGAGGAGATGGTCTTCTCGTTGATGAATCACTCAGGTTTATTCGCCAAGCCTGCGGTGATAACGTTGAAATCGAACTTGTTACGTCGTATCCGGAGTCATTTAGATATACCGGTCTTCGGACGTTTAGATCCAAGCCGGCTGTAACTGGATACTCTCGGAGCTATTTGCGCTTATTGGCCACTCGCTTTCGGGAATATGATTTGGTAGTAGGCGTCGGTGGCGGATATCTGCGGTTCGGTACTTTGGGGGAAACTTTGAAGACCATTCTTGTGATGGGTCCGCAGCTCCTCGGTGCAGCATTCAGCGGGGCCAGAACTGTATATCTGCCTCAGAGCATTGGTCCGGCCAGATATGGTGTGCGGGGAATGCTCAAGGCTTTACTTGAACGAATGGATCAGGTCTGGGTCAGGGACGATCGTAGTCTGGACCAGTTTTCAGGCAAGCACGTCCAGCGAGCCCCGGATCTGGCGTTGCTGGCACTGAAGCGAAGCACAGTAGACTTTGACAAATCGGCACTACCGGTCATCAGCGTTCGGGAACACAGAGGTGGCGTCCCGCCCGCCGTGACCTTGCTCGCCAAAAGGTTCGGAGTATTTGACGGCTATGTACAGAGCGTTGTGGCCGGCAACGATGACTCCGAAGCCGTACGGTCGCTGAATCCGACCAATATCCTCTCGTTCGAAGAACTCATGGAGCGCCCTCGGTCTGCTCGCGTAGTGGTGGCCGTCCGCTTGCATGCTGCACTGATGGCGATTAATGCGGGACACTATGTCATCCATCTGGCGTATGAGCGCAAGGGCTTCGGTGCTTTTCAGGATCTCGGGCTCGAAGATTATGTTGTCAATGTGCATGATTTCTCTGTGGATGATGTGGAACAGAAAGTCCGGATGCTTCTTGCCAGTCCAGAGACACGGCGTGACTATGTCCTGCGCGTCGAACAGGCGCAGCTACAACTCCAGCACGGTCGCGCCCGAGTGCTTGCTTCTCTTTCGTCTGAAGCGTTCGAATAGATGGAGGCGGAACGTGAATTCAGTCGAGGCGTGCCGTTGAGCGAGGCCCTTCGAGTCTCGGTCGTCATTCCAAGCCTCAAGCCAGGCGCGAGCCTCCTGCGCTTGCTCCGCTCCCTTGAGTCCCAATCCTTTCGGTATCAACAAATCGTGATAGTCGACCAAAGTAACGAGCAACTCGCACAGGATGTTCTTCGGCGCTATCAGGGGCACCTCGTTGGTTTTATCGAAGTCGTTATGTCAATGCCTGGTCTGTCCAGGGCGCGGAACCGCGGCCTACGCTCACTTCGCGACGGTTGGGAGCTGGTTCTGGTTCCGGATGACGATGTTTGGCTGGCCGGTGATGCCAGCACCTTTCTAACAACTGCAGTAAAGGACGGTGTGGTTGCAGGGAGCGGACGATTGCGTCCTGAACAGGTTGGCTCGAGTTCAAGAATCGGTTTTCCGGATACTGGGAGGGAAATTACCCAACGGACTATTTGGCGCAACTCCATCGAGGCTTGTTACTTCTTTACGCCCGATTTCTTTACTGCTACTGGATACTACGACGAGACACTTGGCCTCGGTTCTGCTACTCCTTGGCTGTCCGGTGAAGGCACGGATCTACTCCTACGAGGGATTTCTCGTGCTCAAAAAGTCGCCTATGTCCCAGGATATGAACTGATTGAAACAACGCGCCCAACTTTGAGTGCGGCAGAAAACAGCGCTCGCTTGCGAAACTACGCGCGAGGTACCGGCCGCGTCTTCGCTCGGAACTACGCTGTCCTGCCGTCCATGTTCCTCATTTGTCGGTCACTCATCAAAGTTGTTGCACAAGCACCACGTGGCCCCCAAGCCATTTCAGACAATTGGAACATATTGATTGGTAGGATTGAAGGCTTGTTAGGAAGGGTTCTATGAACTCTCCTCGACTTTCGACAAGCGTTAGTGAAATTGCCTCCACTAGTTCTCGCCCGGTCAGAGGAATCCTGACTAATGTGGTTGGAGTCGGCGTCCTCTTGTCCAGCTTCATCCTTTGGTCGCAGCCGACGAGTGTAGTTTTGGTAGCAGCTCCACTCATTACAGTTGTTACCGCATTCCTGATCAAAGGGGACTGCTGAAGGTTTAGTTGACAGCTGGGGTTGATAATTTCTTACGCGGCTGAGGCCGCGTTTTTTATTGTCTCAAACTCGATTGGTGTCAGCCGTCCGAGGGCACGTTGACGGCGTTTGCGGTGGTAGCTGCGCTCGATCCAGGTCGTGATGGCCAGCCGGAGCTCGGCCCGGGTCTCCCATCGTTTCCGGTTCAGGACGTTCTTTTGCAGCAGGGAGAAGAACGATTCCATCGCTGCATTGTCACCGCATGCCCCTACCCGGCCCATCGATCCGTTCAGGCCGTAGGTGTTCAGGGCCAGGACGAACTTTCTGGATCTGAACTGGGACCCTCTGTCCGAGTGGACCACCGTGCCCGCCGGTTTCCTGAGGGCCACGGCGTGGTCCAGGGCGGCGACGGCCAGGGACGCTTTCATCCGCCCGTCCATCGAGTACCCGACGATCCGGTTTGAGTGAAGGTCCTTGATCGCGCACAGGTACAGCTTGCCCTCCCCGGTGTGGTGCTCGGTGATGTCCGTGAGCCATTTCCGGTTCGGTGCCGTGGCGCTGAAGTCCCGTTCGACGAGGTCATCGTGGACCGGCGGGCCGGCCTTGAGCCCTGACCGGCGCCGGCGGTGGATCACCGAGAGGATGCCGTTCTCCGAGCACAGCCGCCAGATCCGGCGTTCACACTGGCCCCAGGGCCGGGACCGGCGTTGATCTCATCGGCGATGAACCGGTATCCGAAGGCAGGATCGTCCCGGTGGTGATCGATGGCGGCGTTGATCAGATGCGCTTCTTCCCAGTCCCGGGCCGGGACGGGATTGGCGGCCCACTGGTAGTAGGCCTGTCTGGAGAAATTCAGTACCCGGCAGGACACTGCCACGGGAACCCGGATCGGGGCGTCCCTGGCAGCCAGCTCGCGGACCAGCGGGTACATCATTTTTTTGGGTTGATGTCCCGGGACAAGTAGGCCACGGCACGGCGCATGACTTCGGCTTCCTGTTCCAGGAGCCGGATGCGTTTGTTGGCCTCCCGCAACTTCGCGGCGTCATCGGACACCGCCCCGGACTTCACGCCGTCTTCTCTGTCGGCGATCTTCATCCAGCGGTGCAGGGCAGCGGGCGAGACACCGAAGTCCTTGGCGATCTGGATGATGGGCGCTTCGCCCTTGCGGGCAACCGCGACGACATCGCGGCGGAATTCTTCGGGAAAGGCTTTGGGCATGATGAACATCCTTCCACCCGCAAGGATCAAATCCTCACAGGCAAAGTGTCAATCAAACCTTCAGCAGTCCCGCCGACTGCCACTTGTGCGATAAACGGTAAGAGGTTGTTTGGGGTACCTGAGGGATCCTCACCAATTATTCCAGATTCATGTGCGCCCACCGGGTTGAAGTAACGCAGCAACGCTATGCTCCACCGATGGTCCGCGGCACACAGGTCTGAGAGTATGTCCTCGATCTGTTCCTTGGTGCGGCCATACGGGTTCGTAGCGTCCAAAGGTGCTTTTTCGATTAGGGGCATTTCTCCGGAAGCTCCATATACGGTGGCCGAAGAGCTAAATACGAGTTGACGCACGGCATGCGCCTCCATGGCGTTAAGAAGATTGAGCGTGCCCACAATGTTGTTCTCGTAATATCGGAGAGGCTTTTCAACCGACTCGGCAACGGCCTTCAAGCCTGCAAAGTGGATAACGGCTTCGAAGCCACCCTCAGCGAGAAGTTGGTCGACGCCCCGTGCATCGAGCAGGTCCAACTTTCTGAAATCAACCGGCCGTCCGGTGAGGTGCTCCACTCTCAGAACGGATTCGCGACTGGAGTTCACCAGATTGTCTAGTACGACGACGTCATATCCTGCTTGCAGGAGACGAAGGGTGGTGTGTGATCCGATGTAGCCGGCGCCGCCGGTAACCAATACCTTCATGTCCTACAGCTTATGAGCATTTACGCGTTACTGCTAATGCCCACGTGCGAATTTTGGAGGCAGCCGGGCCTGCTGTACTTTTGCAAACGTCGGTATTCATCAGTTTGTGATGCTGCATCGTTCGGACTGGAAAGAACCCTGATTCCTGTAGGTTATCGAACCTTCCGGTTTCGATTCGTGTCATCGGATATTTCATGGATTCACGCGTCGTCGGCGAGGACTGCGGCTAACCCTAATGCGACAGGCGCGTGTCACCGGAGATGTCTTCATTGACAGCTGTAATTCGTTGGAAGCTTTGGGCGAGTAGCTTCATTCAATGTGAGCTCAGAGATGATGATGAGGTTGACGCCCTTGACAGCTCTAACTCCTACCGCACCTCAACATCCTCGAATACCAGGAACGTCTGCGTGTCCACCACCCCTGGCATGGACTGAAGCTGATTGAAGATCACGCGCCGCAGATCGATGTTGTCGATGGCCCGCACCAGCAGGATGACGTCGAAGTCCCCGCCCACCAGGGCAATGTGGTGGACCTCCGGGACCTGTTTGAGCTGTTCCCGGAGCTCGCGCCACGAATGCTGCTGGACCTTCAGAGTCACGTAGGCGGATGAGCGCAGTCCGGCTTTGATGGGATCCACCACAGCAGTGAAGCGCGTTATGACGCCTTCACCAGTCAGCCGTGCAATCCGGGAGTAGGCGTGGGCCCGGGAGATGTGGACGTTCTCCGCAAGCTGCGTGACGGACATCCTGCCGTCTTTCATGAGCTCGGCAATGATGGCCCGGTCCACTGCATCAGGGGGCACTGTGGGGACTCCCGCCACGCTGTCGTTCATTCGTCCACAACTCCTGCCTGTAATCCGCATCACTTTTGCAATCCGTCTTCAAGAATAGGCGTAACGCAGCAGCCTTTCCATGATTGTGCCAAAAGCTGGATACGAAAATGCCCAAAAGCGCATACTGAAGGCAACTAGTGGCTTAGGAAGGTGGACCAATGACGGTCTCCGCAGATGAGGTGGTCCGGAAGTTCGGGATCTCAGTCGAGGACTATATGCTCCCGGCGCGCCATCCCATCCAGATGGTGGATCCGGACGGCCGGCTCAATCCGAAGGAACGGCAGGGCACGGAGCCCGGCCACGAATACGCGCTCCCTGATGACGCCGAGTTGATGGCGGCCTACGAGCGGCTGGTGATCGGCCGCCGGGTCAACGACCAGAACTCTTCCCTGGTCCGCCAGGGCCGAATGGCCGTATACCCCTCCAGCCACGGGCAGGAGGCCTGCCAGGTAGCTGCTGCCCTTTGTCTGGACCAGCAGGACTGGATGTTTCCTACATACCGGGACTCCGTGGCAGTGATGACCAAAGGCGTGGACCCGGTCCAGGTCATGACGATTTTCCGGGGCGACTGGCACGGCGGCTACGACCCCACGAAATACAAGGTCGCCCCACAGTGCACGCCCCTGACCACCCAACTGCTCCACGCCGTCGGGGTTGCCCACGCGGCAAAACTCAAGGGCGAGGATTCAGTGGTGCTTGCCATGTGTGGGGATGGCGCCACCAGCGAGGGTGACTTCCACGAGGCACTGAACTTTGCCGCCGTTTTCCACCTGCCCGTGGTGTTCTTTGTCCAGAACAATCAGTACGCCATCTCGGTGCCCCTTGCGCATCAGTCCGTAGCGCCGTCGTTGGCCCATAAAGCCGTTGGGTACGGCATGGCGGGCGAGCGGGTGGATGGCAATGACCTGGTGGCCCTGCTTGCAGTCCTGGACCGCGCAGTCCGGCTTGCCCGGGACGGATCCGGGCCGCTGCTGGTGGAAGCCCACACCTACCGGATGCAGGCACACACGAATGCCGACGACGCCACCCGCTACCGGCAGGACAGCGAGGTTGCGCAGTGGCTGGCCAAGGATCCCGTGGTGCGGATGAAGAACTACCTCACGGAGCGCGGACTGTTGGACCAGGAGGCCGAAGCTTCGATTGCGGCCAAGGCTGAGGACGTGGCCCGCCAACTCAGGGACGGACTGAACGCGGAAGCCGCCGTCGATCCCCAGGATCTGTTCAAGTACGTCTACGAATCACCCACAACACAGCTCAGGGAACAGTCAGCGCTGCTGGCCGATGAACTCGAGCGGGACGCCGCAGCCAAGGAGGCCGCACAATGAGCGCCACCATCACCACCTCGTCCCAGGCCAACGGCAACGTCAGCGCCGCAACGGCCCAGGCTGCCGCTCAGGCAGCTGCCACCACCGCGGACAAGACGCCGCAGACCACCATGGCTAAGGCACTGAACACTGCGCTCCTGGATGCCATGGCGGCGGAAAAGACCGTCCTGGTGTTTGGTGAGGACGTTGGCAAGCTGGGCGGCGTCTTCCGTATTACCGACGGCCTGAACGCCGCCTATGGGGAGCAGCGCTGCTTTGACACGCCGCTGGCCGAGTCCGGCATTGTGGGCATGGCGGTGGGCATGGCCATGAATGGCATGCGACCCGTCATCGAGATGCAGTTCGATGCGTTCGCCTACCCCGCCTTCGAGCAGATCTTCAGCCACGTGGCCAAGATGCACAACCGCACCCGCGGCGCCGTCAAGCTGCCCATGGTCATCAGGGTTCCGTACGGCGGCGGCATCGGCGGCGTAGAGCACCACTGCGATTCGTCGGAGGCGTACTACGCCCACACCGCCGGCCTGAAAGTGTTCACGCCCGCCACCGTTGCTGACGCCTACCGGATGCTCCGTGAAGCCATCGATTCCCCGGATCCCGTGGTGTTCATGGAACCCAAGAAGCTCTACTGGTCCAAAGAACCGGTGGACCTGGACGCCCTGCGCAGGCACTACGAATCCGAGAAAACCGCAGGCCGTTCCAGCGAAGGCAAGGCCGTGGTTGCCAGGGCAGGCACGGACGCCACCCTGATTGCCTACGGCCCGTCAGTTCCCACCGCACTCGCGGCTGCAGCCGCCGCGGCGGCTGAAGGCCGGTCCCTTGAGGTGGTGGACGTCCGCAGCATTGTGCCTTTCGACGACGAAACGGTGGCCGCTTCCGTCCGCAAGACCGGCCGGGCGGTGGTCATCGCTGAAGCGCAGGGCTTCGTGTCTGTGTCCTCCGAAATCGTGGCCCGGCTGCAGGAGCGCTGCTTCCACTATCTGGCGGCACCCATCCGGCGGGTGACGGGCTTCGACGTGCCCTATCCGGCACCCAAACTCGAGCATTATTACCTGCCCGGCGTGGACCGCATTCTCGACGCCGTTGACGACCTCCAGTGGGAAGACTGAGCATGAGCACCGAAACGGGTACCGAAAACACCAATACCTTCCTCCTTCCTGACCTGGGGGAGGGGCTCACCGAGGCTGAACTGGTCAACTGGCTGGTGGCAGTCGGTGACGAAATTAGGGTGGACCAGCCCATCGCCGAGGTGGAGACAGCTAAGTCCATGGTCGAAGTTCCCTCGCCTTACGCCGGAACGGTTGCCATACTGCACGGGGAACCAGGGGAGATGCTCGACGTCGGCAAACCCCTGATCACCGTCCGTTCGGTGGTCGAGCCTGTCGAGTCCGAGTCTGCCGAGTCCCCGGTGGTCGAGCTCGTCGAGACCGAGCCTGTCGAGTCCCCGGTGGTCGAGCCTGTCGAGACCAAGCCCGCCGAAACCGATGCCGGTGAAACCTATCGTGAAGAGGAAAAGGCCGGCTCCGGCAATGTCCTGATCGGCTACGGAACGTCCGGCGAAGCTGCCGCCGGGCGGCGCACCCGGGCCCGTAAAACTGCATCGCCGCAGGCGCCAACTGAAGACGACCTCGCCCTCCTTCGCACCCGCATCCCGGGCAAACTGGGCGCCGTGATTTCCCCGCTGGTCCGCCGGATGGCGCGGGAAAACGGTGTGGACCTCAGCGATCTCCAGGGTTCAGGGGAGAGCGGGTTGATCATGCGCCGTGACGTTGAAGCGGTTATCGGCGGATCCGCTGCCCGTGTGGCAGCGCCTGCTCCACCGGCAGCATCCGAGCGCCCCCAATCATCAGCAGGTTCTGGCTCCACGGATGCCCGGACCGGCCTGGGCATCGCCGCCAGAACACCGTTCAGCGGCGTCCGGAAAGCCGTTGCGGCCAACATGTCCCGGAGCCGGACAGAGATCCCGGAAGCCACCGTGTGGGTGGACGTTGACGCCACGGCACTGCTGGACCTGCGGCATTCCCTGAAAAAGTCCACGGGAGAGGCCCCTGGCCTGCTCGCTTTCATTGCCCGCTTCGTCACAGCGGGCCTGAAAAAGTACCCGGAGCTGAACACCCGCGTGGAAACCACCGCGGAAGGCGCGCAGGAAATTGTTGCGTTCGATGGCGTCAACCTCGGCTTCGCTGCCCAGACCGACCGCGGCCTGATGGTGCCCTCGATCCGGTCCGCAGAGAAGATGAGTGCACGGGAACTGGACGCGGAAATCCGCCGCCTCACCGCCGTTGTACGCGATGGCAAGGCTACCCCCACGGAACTGGGCAGCGGCACCTTTACGCTGAACAACTACGGCGTGTTTGGTGTGGATGGTTCGGCGGCGATCATCAACCATCCGGAAGTGGCCATCCTGGGCCTCGGCAGGATCATCGACCGCCCTTGGGTGGTTGACGGCCAGCTTGCAGTCCGCAAGGTCACGGAGCTGACGCTCGCCTTTGACCACCGCGTGTGCGACGGTGCCACGGCCGGCGGCTTCCTGCGGTTTATTGCCGACGCCATGGAAAACCCGGGTTCTGTTCTGGCGGAGCTGTAAGCGGCAGCCTTCGCAGACCTGAAACGACGCAGAAACAGCTCTGCCCCGGACGAATGCCGTCCGGGGCAGAGCTGTTGTACGTCTTAGCTTTCGTTGCAGAAAAGCAATGATCCACTGACAGATCCAGTGGACTTGGATCCCGTACCGATGTATCCGGCCGGCAAGGTCACGGTGCCGGTCAATGTCCAGCCGACGCTGACATCGAGGAGGGTGCTCATTGACAGCGTTGAGCCGGCGGGGAGGTCTGACGTCAATGTGATCTGACGGCTGGTCGGGCTCAGAACGCTAACGGAAGCGGTGCCTCCAGTGACGCTGAAGACTCCAATATTGGCGACGCCCGTGCCGGTGATCGTAATGATCGTTCCTGCCGGAATGGGTGCGGTTGGCGACGCGGTCAGTTCAAGACCGGTGGCGAGGAGGCCCAAGCTCAGCACGCCACAGTTGCCATCGATCGAGAATGCACCCGCGTCGAGGACGGAGGCGCTGGCTGCCGGGGCTGCGATTGCTGCAGCAATTACGGGAACCGACCAGGCGGCTCCCTTTACAACGGAGCGGCGGTTGAAGCGCGCGCCGGAATTCTGGAGTTCGTTTTCAGACATGTATAGCCCCCATGGCTCATCGGTGAAGTGATTGTGGCGGCCAAAGAATTGGCGCGCTCAAGCTCAATCAAAGACGACGAGAACGGCGTTTCGTGGTGATTCGATTCAGTCTGTCGCGCAGGATGAATGAACATGTCGCGATTCGTGAACTTTGGGTCGCGGGATGGCGATTATTGCCGCCCGGGCTGTTCTGCGACAGGCTCCGCAGGCTGTTGTAAACCGAAAGCCCGGATGTCCCGGGGAGTGCCCGCTCCGAGGCTGTGCAGGGTCCGCCGGAGGTGGCCCAGGGACGCAAAACCTGAGTGATCCGCAATCTGGTCCAAGGTCAGGACGGCCATGGCCGGATCCGTCAAAAGCCGTACAGCCAGGTCCACCCGGGTCTGCCGGATTCGTTCAGCCACGGAGTCGTTCCGCTTCTGGAAATCGCGCTGCAGGTGCCTCAGGGACACGTTCAGGTCCCGTGCCAGGGACTCCGGCGTCAGGGCCCGGTCTCCCGCCGAAGCCGTAATGAGTGCCATGGCCTGGTGGTACAGCGTGGGACGGTTCGAGCCGCCGGCCACCACTGTACTGTCCTCGAGGAAGAGCCCACCGATCATCTCGTGGACCAGCTTCTCCATAAAGTACGCCGCCACGGAGGAGATCTTCTCGGTACTGGCCGCGACGGCGCTGATGAAGTTACGGGTCGGTTCCAGGAGTGTACTGCCGGCAGGAAACAGCGTAAAACCGCCAGGCGGAACCAAGCCAAAATCGCGCACCACCTGGTGCGGAACCACAGCAACCACCGCGCGCCCGCTGGACCCCCAGGTCACCTTCACGTCGGAGGAACCACCGTACGTCCAGCAGGAACCGGGAGTCACTGTCACAGGGTTGTTCGCGCCGTCGTCGAAAATCACTTCACCTTCCAGCATGAAGGTGCACACCAGACCGCTGCGGTGCTGTTGGAGGGGACGTCCGGGAAGGAATCCGTGCTCCACGGAGACGCTCATGACGCTGGTGGTGCCAAAATCGACGCCCGCCACCCGCAGATGGTAGCCCTCGCCGGGAAACATGGAGAACGCCTGCGGCGGCCGGAGATCAGTGCTTCCGCTCTGCCGTGCAGGCTGGCTGCCCACCACCCCGTTGAACCTTGTTGCCCCCATGTATTTCCCCCCCATTTGCAGTTACTCTGCGGTCATTCTAGCGGGCAGTCTTTGGCATTCCGCTTAGCCGGGTGTCCGGAAACACCAAGGCGCCACAGGTAGAATCGGCGGCAAGCAATCGACCCCACCAACGTATGGAGAACCGAATGTCGCGCTGGACGGAAGCAGGCCCCAACAACTACGTGCTGGTCACTGACGGGGAGGCTCTGAATAGCGGACTCGTGGTGGGGCAGGAGCGTGCCATGGTGATCGACACCGGCTGCGGGCCGCGCCAGGCCAAGGAAATCCTTGCTGCTGTCCGGGAGATCACTGACCTGCCGCTCGTCGTGGTCAACACCCACGCGCACTATGACCACTTCTTCGGCAACGCCGTTTTTGCTGACGACGGCGTCACGGAGTTTTGGGCGCACGCCAACTGTGCTGCCGCTATCGAGGAAAACGGGGACGCGCAGCGCTTCCAGGTGAGTGCTACAGAACCAGAGATGGCCGCAGGGGTTGGAGACGCCGTCGAGCTTGTGGTTCCGAATGCCCTGGTCAAGGACCAGCCGGTGCTGGTGGACCTGGGCGGCCTCAGCGTGACGCTTTTCTACCTGGGCCGCGGACATACCGACGGCGATCTGCTGGTGGGCACCAGCACCACCTTGTTCGTCGGAGACCTGGTGGAACACGGCGCCTACCCGTCCTTCGAGGATTCTTACCCGCTCGAGTGGGCTGACGTCCTCCGGCACATCTCCGCCCTGCGCCACCGCTACGAATTCCTGATTCCCGGGCACGGCCAGCCGTGCGATGACCAGTTCGTGAAGACCATGGCGAATACCATGACCACCGCTGCCCGGCAGGCCCAGCAATCGCTGCGTGACACTCCCGCGGACGCCACCAAAGCCATCCCGATCCTGCCCTACGGCCCGGAGCAGTCCCGCTGGTTCATCAAGCGGCTGAAGGAAACCTGGTAAGTCCTGTTGCTATTGGGCGGCGGCAGAAGCGTCGAAGAGGCTGTCGCCCAGCACATCCAGGAAGTCCGAAATTTCCGGGGAGCCTTCGATGGCTCCTGTGGCGATCGATCCGTCCCGGCCAATGAGGAACGCCGTGGGGAAGCGGGTGACGCTCATCAACCGCGCCGCCATTTTCCCGGAGTCCAAAAGAACCTGATCCGCCAGATCGGGATATGACTCCTGCGCGTTTTCGGGGCTTTCGTTTAGCACAAGCCGCGCCGTAGCCAGGCCCGCGGTCCTGCGGGACCATTCCCGGACGGCGTCCGCTGCCAAATCGCATGCCGGGCAGCCGCTTTTGGTGAAGACCAGCACGATCGGTGTCTCGCGTGCGATCGAAGGAAGATTGACCACCTGCAGCTGGGAGTTCCTCAGGCCAAGCTCGGATGATCTCTTGACCGCTTCCGGACGCTGCTCGCCGCCCATGAGTTCCGGTGCCACTGCAACACCGCCCAGCGCGGCCAGGGCAAGCCCCAGGAACCCGATGATTGCGGGCACCAGGTCTTCCCTCCACAACACACCAGGGCTGCCCATGGCTGCGGCGAATGCCAGGCCGCTCACGACGGTGAGCACCCCGTTCCGGACCACGGTCCACCAACTGACTGGGGTCTTTTTCGTTCCGAAGCAGTTGCAGCTTGCCGGTTCATCCTTTGCAGCCGCTAACCAGACCGTCACGAGGAAGGCTGTGGACAGGATCAGCGCGCCCGCAGCGCATACTGCAAACCAAGGCGCCGGCGCGAGCAGCAGCCCCAAGGCAATAACGATTTCCAACCAGGGCAGGCCTCCGGAAAAGAGGCGGTGGCGCAGGAAAGTGGAGACGCCCAGAGACTCCATTCCTGCCTCAACAGAACCTGGCGACCTCAGTTTGCCCCAGGCGGCGTAAAGGAAGGTCACGGCGACCAGCACTGCCAGGCTGCCGGAAATGGCCGAAAAAAATGAGAGGGAATCCACAATTCCAAGAATAGGTGGAGGAGGGTCTTGTGCAAGTCATGGCCTGTGGTGTGATGCCCGGCGAGGCGTCCGTGTAGGACCCTTGGGGTAGTTTACACATCGATAATTTTTCGCTGATTTATAGTCCAGTGGTAACGCGAAATGTTGTGGTTAGTGGTCTCGCTTCATTTCCTATTAGCAATAGTTATCTCTCGGAAAGGGGCCTTCGAGATGACCGAAGCTCAAGACAAGAACATGATTTCCCGCCGTCGCGTCACGCAGGGTGCAGCATGGTCGCTGCCTGTTATCGCCGCCGCCATCGCGGCACCGTCGGCTACCGCATCAGTCATTCCGCCCACATGCCCGGACTGTTTTGCGCCGGGCGCGATTCCGCTGCCGTTCACCTCGCAGGTCGTCGTTGCCGGCAACACCGGAACCCTGGCCATTGTCTCAACCGTCAACGTGAACTCGTCCGGGTGTGATGTCAGCCTGTTCCAACCGGCCTACACGGCGGTGATGACCGGGGCCACCTTGACGATGTCCAACGGGTCTACGTACAACTCCTCCCTGGGACTCGGGACCGGTGTTGGCTCCTTCGGGTCCATCAGCGCGTTCAACATGAATGCCGTATTCAGCGGAATCAACTTCCCGAACGGCGGTTCTGTGATCAGCGGTTACCCGGTGCGTCCCACCCGCCTCTGCGTCAACTTCAACATGATCCTTGTTGGCCTTCCCAGCCTCATCGAAATCCAGTGCCCGGTGACCCTCTGCTGGAACATAACGTCGACGGCTACCGGTGTTGTCGCCTTCGGTGCTGGAACGCTGAACTTCACTGGAACCTTCTCTCCGGCCTAATTCGCAAATAAGCAAGAGGCAGGGCTGGAATTTCTCCAGTCCTGCCTTTTTGCTTTCCTTGTAAATGACCAGTCATGGCGACTGCTGTAGTTTTTGGAGCATGCATTTGGTGGGAGCAGCTGAGATTTCCAGGACCGGCGCTGTGCGTGACACCGGCCGCGACACTTTGGTGGACGGACTGCGGGGCTTTGCTATCGCTGCGATGCTGGTGGCCCACGGAGCGCCCCTGCTTGGCAAACTCCCGTCCGTTCCTGGTGCGGCGTTCGATGCGTTGAACGACGTGGCCTCCCCGCTGTTCGCCTTGGTGATGGGAATGGCAGGGCTGATAGTCCTCAAGCGCGGGGACACAGCAGTGTCCTTTGTGTCCGTCAAAGCCGTCCAGGGGCTCCTGCTGATCGTGGCGGGGTTGTTGCTGATGTCCCTGCACACCTGGGTTGGCGTGGTGCTGCCTCAGCTGGGTTTGGTGCTGATCTTGGGCGCTCCTCTGCTGCTCATCCCCGTTCGCTGGCTGGGCTGGGCCGCTGGTCTGGCCTTCCTCGCCGGACCCGTCATCGTGATGATCACCGGGCTGCTGGTCCCGGCTACGTGGGTCACCCAGCCGGAAAGCGGACCGCAGCTCCTCCAGTGGCTTGTCACCGGCCGCCAGTACCGGCTGACCAGCCTGCTGCCGTTCTTCCTCCTGGGAGCATTCCTCTATTCCACCAGGGCCCTTTATCAGCCCAGGCAATCGAGGGTGCTGCTGTGGTGCGGCTTCGCGCTCACGCTCGCCTGGTATCCGGCGGCCTCGTTCGCCCGATCGTCCGGTGCCGGGTTCCTGGTGACCTCCGGCGGTTACCTGGACCTGGTCCGGGACCTTGGGCTGGTGGCGCTGGTGACCGGCGTTGCTTGCGTGGCGGCAGGAGCCGGCCGGAAGCAGGTCCACGGTCTTGCCCGGTTGCCCATCAAAATTCTGGCGGGGCCCGGAAAGTTGGCTCTGTCCCTCTACGCGGCCCACGTCCTGGTGCTGCTCCCCATCAGTTACGCCATGGTGGCGCAGCCGCCAACCATCAGGGCGCTGACCTTCGTGGTCTTCGTTGTGGGCCTGTTGCTGGCGGGCTGGCTCTGGGCGCGGTTTCTCGGCAAAGGCCCCCTGGAGGCTCTGATGACGTGGGTTGGCGGGCTGGTTCGGAAGCTCACGGGAAAAACGGTTGCCCATGCAGCCTGAACCGGGACTGAATCTCACCACCGTGGAAGACCGCGTCCACGGCGCACACATTGTGCTGGTCTCCCGGCGCAGGATGTGGACGGACGTGCTGCAACGATGCCTGACCAATTGCCCGGACGCGGCCAAGCCGCCGGCACCTGCCCAGCCCCGCCACCTCTTCATTGTGGACGCCGCGATGGACCTTCAGCCCGTGGTTGAGGAACTCCTGCCCTTGGACGGCAAGATCCTGGTGTACGGCGGCATCCTGCACAGCAACCGGGTGATCGAACTCCTGCGGAACGGCGCGGACGGTTACCTGCCGGAGTTGGCCCACCGGGCCGAACTGGTGGAGGCGATCAACGCCTTGCTCAACGACGACGTTGTGGCGCCTTTCCAGGTACCCCATGCCACGTCTGTGCCGCGGGCCGTCCTGACGCCAGCCGAGGAAAAGGCCGCGAAGAGCTACTTCCTCGCAGAAGAACCGGGGAGCAGGGCCCAGGCCGCAGACAGCCTGGGAATTTCGGTCAAGACACTCAACAACCAGCTCCTTTCCGTCCGCCGCAAAGTGGGCGCCAAACCGGGGGAGTCCAGGACAGCGGTTGCCCGGCGCATTACCGGTGCGGGCCTCCATTAGTCACCAGCGGCCAGCCTGCCGCCATTGCTCGTCCGTCAGGCTGTAACCCATATCAACAAGGGCCTGGCCCAGCTGCGTCCTGGAGGTGCCGGGAAGTCCCAGTTCTTCGAGCTTTTTCCGTGCATTGCGCAGGTGCGCCCGGACGGTCTCCGGGCTCAGGCCAAGTGCCGGCCCCAGGACCGAGGCATGAAGACCCCGACGGCGTGAATAAAGTTCGGCGATCTGGAGCTCGCGGTCCGTGAACCGGCAGTGTTCGGCACCGGCGCCCCGGCCGCCGTCGGGCGTTGATGTTGGGGTCCAACGGCTGACAACACGCCCGATCTCGGCCACCAGTTCCGGAACGGTGAGGTCCTCGGAAATGACGCCTGCGGCTCCAGCCGCCTTAAGGACTTCTTGCTGACGTGGATGGAGGGCGCCGAGGACCACAGGTGTTGCGCCCAGCCGGCTGAGTGCACGCACCTTGACCAGCAGGGGAACGTAGTCGTCCAGGTAAGCGTCCAGGATCACCCACTGGGGACACGACTCACGTGCAGGAACGAAGTCACTCCAGGAGTAAAAGGCGCCCCGGATGGTGACGCCGGGGTTTTCGCGTGTGTACGCCCGCAGTGCATGAGCGAAGAGCGGACTGGCATGGATCAACAGGGAATCGCGGTCAATCAACTCCATTGCAGGGCATCCCTTGCCGCGATGGTTTTCACGTCCTCTGGCCGGTCCATCTTCGGAGTCTAACCGCAGGCGGTGCCTGCGTGCTGACAGGAGACATGTAACGCTTGGTCAACTATCTTGTAAAGTCAGTCACGTGCCGCACACTATTTTGCCGAGCGTCCGGGGGGACAGACATGCACGAACCGGCGGATAGCAACGCACTTGCCCTTGCACCCGATGCAGACGAGGGACAGCCGCAACCGCGCCGACGCCGTGACCTGCGGCGTGCCGGTGACGGAACCGTGGATGCCCGGACAGGAACCATGCCAGCCGTAACCCCCGAGCGGTCCCCCATCCCGGAGGCCCCCGCCCAGCCGCCCCGGAACTTCCGGCGGCAGCGTCCCACCACCGCTGAAACCATCGCCAACCAGCCGATGCCGGACTTCACCAGCTCGCCTGGCCTCTTTGTCCGTGAACAGAAGCCCCGCCCGGTGGGTGGCGTCCGCGGTGCGCTGTATTCACTGACCGGAGGCGCCCTCAACATGGGCCCCGGCGCCAAGCAGCGGGAAGAAGACGAGCTGGCCCGCCGGATATCCCGCCAACTCCAGGGCAGCTTCAATACGGCCGTACTGAGCCTCAAGGGCGGCATCGGGAAGACCTCAACCACTGTTGGTGTGGGGCTGACGTTTGCCGAGTTCCGCGGGGATCCGCCGTGTGCCATCGATGCCAACCCGGACTCCGGCGACCTCGTGGAACGTGCCCTCGGCGAGGGCATCTACCAGCAGGCCACCCCGCGCACCATCACGGACCTGCTGGAAAACATCGAATCCATCGATTCCCTCACCTCCCTGTCCCGGTACATGCACCACGCCGGACGTCTGCACCTCATCGCCGGCGAGCAGGACCCGGAGGTCTCCGATTCGCTCACCGCCACGGAATACCTCCGTATCCGCAAACTCATCTCCAACTACTACGCGGTGGCGCTCACGGACTGCGGCACCGGCGTGACGCACAACGCCATGAGCGGCATCCTGCAGTCCGCGGACAACCTCATCATCGCCGCGGGCTATGCCGTCAGCGGCGCAAAAAGGGCGCGCAGCACCCTCCAGTGGCTGGCCAGCCACGGTTACGAGGAACTGGCCAGGAACGCCATTGTGGTCATCACGGACAAGGACGAAGTCTCCTCACGGGTGGACAAGGACGCGATCGAGGAATACCTGGCCGGAATCTGCCGCGAACTGATCGCGGTACCCCACGACAGGGGAGTGGCCGACGGCGACCTCGTCACCCTTGACGTCCTGAAACCCGCCACCCGGCGGGCCTACAAGGAAATCGCGGCGGCAATTGTGGACGGCTACCGCTGAGAACCCCACTCCGATGACCCCAGCCGGCCCGCCCTTCAGCCTCCGGAGCATCGCGGTACCCGCATTCGGTCCGGCCCTGCTTTTCTGCATCGGTGAAGGCGCCGTCCTTCCCGTTATCGCGCTGACCGCCAGGGACCTTGGCGCCTCGGTGTCCCTGGCGGCACTGATCGTTACGCTGATCGGCCTGGGCTCGTGGTTCTTCAACCTGCCCGCCTCACTGATCACCCTCAAGTTCGGCGAGCGCTGGTCGATCGTGGGCGCCGCCGGGGTCTCGGCCCTGGCGCTCGCGGCGGCGGCCGTCTCCGGAATGGTCCCCAACGGCCTGTGGCTGCTGGCCGTGGCGATGGTCGTCGTAGGGATGTCCGCCAGCGTTTTCAGCCTGGCCCGGCAGAAGTACCTGACCGAGGCCGTGCCGGTGGAATTCCGTGCCCGGGCGCTGTCCACCCTGGGCGGGGTGAGCAGGATCGGCATCTTCATCGGACCGTTCGTCGGCGCGGCAGTGATGCAGTTCGGCGGACTGCACAGCGCCTACTGGGTGGGTGTGGGCGGCATGGCGGCCGCGGCCCTGCTGGGCGGGCTGGTCCGGGACCTCGAAGTGCGGTCCGGACGCAGCGGGGGCTACGACTCCACGCCCGAGCCCAGCATGCGCGGCATCGCCGTCTCCCACGCCCAGGTCTTCCTGACGGCCGGCTTCGGAATCCTGCTGCTCAGTGCGCTCCGGGCGTCCCGGCAGGTGGTGATCCCTTTGTGGGCAGACCACCTGGGCCTGGACGCCACAGGAGCCTCGCTGATTTACGGGCTGTCCGGTGCCGTGGACATGCTGGTGTTTTATCCCGCAGGAAAGCTGATGGACCGCAAGGGCCGCCAATGGGTGGCCGTTCCATCCACGCTGATCATGGGAATCTCACTGCTGCTGATCCCGCTCACGGGCGGATTCACCGGCCTGCTTCTGGCGTCACTCCTGATCGGTTTCGGCAACGGAATCAGCTCCGGGCTGGTGATGACCCTGGGCGCCGACTACTCCCCGGACCGGGGGAGGGGGCAGTTCCTGGGCATGTGGCGGTTTATGTCCGACGCCGGATCAACAGGCGGTCCCGTCCTGCTGTCCGCGGTGACCGCCGCCGCCACCCTGAGCGCGGGGATCTCAGCCACCGGCATCCTGGGCTTTGCCGCCGCAGCCGTGTTCGCCGTCGTCCTTCCCCGCCTGAAGCACCGCCGGAACTACTGACCGTTCAGCGCTCGTGCAGCGGCGCCAGCAGTGCTTCCTGCAGGTTTTCATCCAACGACGGCGGCACGTCCAGTTCCACATTCAGCGCCAGCAGGGTGCGGCTGAGGAAGTTGCGGGCAGTGGCCGCGAGGGTGATGTCCATGATTTCGCGGTCGCTGAAGCCATGCTTGCGGAGGGCCAGCGTGTCCTCATCCGTCATGGCGGCGGCGTCGGTGCTCAGCTTTTCCGCGTACTCCATCATGGCCACTTCCCCCGGTTCCAGCCCGGCCGAATGGTAGTCCCGGGCAATGGCGGCCAGCTGGTCCGCGGAGAACACTTTCAGGGACTTCACCCCGTGCGCCAGCCTGCAGTGGGTGGAGCCGATCGCCTGCGCCGCGGCCAGCGTCACCAGCTCGTACCGCCGCAGGTTCATGTTCGCCACGGTGGCGCGGATCAGGGCCTGGAACGCCTGGTAGGCCTCCGGGTTGATGGCCATGGCCTTGGTGTGGGAGGGGACGTACCCCAG
Organism: Pseudarthrobacter sp. J47; assembly: GCF_049810315.1. Taxonomy (GTDB): domain Bacteria; phylum Actinomycetota; class Actinomycetes; order Actinomycetales; family Micrococcaceae; genus Arthrobacter. The sequence goes on along the minus strand of NZ_CP187358.1, from coordinate 3,146,215 downwards.
CGAGTTGAGGTCGGCGTCGTATATGTCCTTGACCGGGCCCGTGGCGTCCTGCTCGTCCGGGGTGTTCAGGATCATGGCGAATCCTCTCTCTTGGCTCCCGGGAACGGGGGCGGGTTGCCCTCATTGTGGCCCGGGCGTCGCGGGGTGTAAAGGCGGTTTAGCCGCGCCCGTAGGGAGGCGATACCGTGGGCATATGGCCCCCGCAGCATCCACCCGCACCTACCCGCTCCGGGCGTTTGATGCTGCCGTAGTGGAGGTCCGCGACCTCTCTCCGCATTTCCGCCGGCTGACGTTCGCCGGTCCCGCCCTGGCGACGTTCGGCGTCCCGGGGCCCACCGTGGACCTGCGTATCAAACTGCTGCTGCCCACGCCGGGTCATCCGCTGACCCCACTGGGCAGCAGCGGCGGGCAGCTGCAGGAGGGCTGGTACCAGGAGTGGCTGCGCCGCGACCAGCCAGGCCGGGGGTTCATTCGCAGCTACACGGTGCGGGCGCTCCGGGATACGCCGCAGGGCCGGGTTCTGGACGTGGACTTCGTGATCCACCCAGTGGAACCCGGCCAGCACGCCCCCGCCTCCGAATGGGCCCAGGCCGCCGTGCCGGGTACGCCCGTTGTGCTGATCGGCCCGGACCTCACGGCACTGGCCCCGGAGACGCCGTCCAGCGAGGCAGGTATCCGCTGGGATCCCCAAGGCGCCGCGCATGTGCTGCTGGCCGGCGACGAAACCGCCGTGCCCGCGATCAGTTCCATCCTGGAAAACCTGCCGCCCGGCGTGGACGGCCACGCCTTCCTCGAAGTACCGGAAACGTACGACGCCGGCACGGTCACCACCGCTTCATCGGTCCGGGTCACCTGGCTGCCCAGGAAGGAATCCGGTGCGGGGCTGGGCCAGCTGCTGAACGAGGCAGTTAGGGCGCTGACCGCCGGGCTGCCCCTGCATGCGGGTGCGGAAACGTACGCCTGGGTGACTGCCGAAGCCTCCGTGGTGCGGGAAATCCGGCGGCATCTGGTGCAGGCCGTGGGCCTTGACCCCAAACGTTCGGAATTCCGGGGCTACTGGAGCCTGGGCAAGGCCGGATCCGGTGCCAACGGCACTCCGATAGTGCCGGCGTCGTAAGTCATTCAGTCCTTGGCGCGTGCTTTAGCGGCGGCGGACGGCGTAGGAGAACAGCGACGTTGTGGCCACCGTGGCCAGGTACCCGGTAATGACGATCAGCGCCAGGCCGGCCCAGAAGTAACTGGTGGTGCTGGCCGCCGGCCCGGAACCGGGGGCAATCTGGGCCAGCGAGTACACCGCCACCAGCGCCGACGCCACGCCCAGCGCTACCGGCAGCGTCAGCCAGATCCGCGCCGAACCCCAGTGCCTGCCCATGCCATCCCACACGTTCCAGGCACCGCCGGTGCCCACAATCAGCCAGCCGGCCGGGATCATAAAAACACCCACCAGGAGGAAAGCGGCCACCACATCGGCGGGCCGGTGCCACTGGTTCACCAGGGTGGACGCGCCGGAAATGATCGCGAACGTTCCGCCCAGGAAGCCCGCCAGCGGACGCCAGCGCGGCGAGGACATCAGGAACACCGCGGCGGCCGCGGAAGCCGCCAGCGTGGTGTGGCCGGACGGCAACGAGTTCAGGTCAATGGTCACCACGCCCTTGTCCGGACGCTCCGGAAGCATGTTCTTCAACACCTGGGTGGCAACATTCGCGCAGATGCAGGCGCCCACGGCGATTCCCGCGGCCTTCCACCGGCGCCTCACCAGGGAGACAAAAAGTACTACGGCGGCAGCGACCACCAACGAAATGGTTGGCAGCCAGTCCAGGAAACGGGTGGACACTTTGCCGGCCGGACCATGGAAATCGACGGCTTCAACCAGTGCGGACTCGTCAATGAATTGGCCCGTGGTGGTCTGCACAAAAAAGAAATACGTGGCAAACAGCCCGGCCGCGCACGCCAAAGTCGCCGTCAGGAACAGCAGGCCGGATACGGCCTGCTGCACGGCGGGAAGTCGTACGGGAGCGGCTGGCTGCACTCCACGGGAAACAGTCATCAGGGTTAAGGGTGTCACAGAAACTTGGGAGCTGCCTGAATCCGGCCTGGGTGGTCGAGCCTGTCCCGGTGGTCGAGCCTGTCGAGACCCTGCCCGGTGGTCGAGCTTGTCCCGGTGGTCGAGCCTGTCGAGACCCTCCCCGGTGGTCGACTCCGGTGGTCGAGCTTGTCGAGACCCTATCGACCCGGACGCCTTAACATCGGCCCGGGGCGGCGGTAGCGTTTAAATGCTGGATCCGTCCCCGTCCGGGATGCAACGGCCGCGAATGCTTCGGCAGCCTGGGCGGGCAGTAGACCGAAGGAGATCGCCATGAGCAACATCATCCGCCGCGCCGGTTCCGACATCACCGAACCCTTCCGCCGGTTCCTTGAAGGGGACTTGGGAAGCTGGCTGCGCGTCGAGGAGTACAACGAGGAAGGGACCCTGGTGGTCAAGGCCGAGGTTCCAGGCATCGACCCCGAGAAGGACGTGGACATCACCCTGGCCGGCTCCGAACTGCGCATCGAGGTGCGGCACGAGGAGAAAACCGAGCACAAGAGCAAGCGCGGCTACCGGTCCGAATTCCGCTACGGCACGTTCAACCGCTCCATCTCGCTGCCAGGCGCGGTCCGGGAAGAGGACATCAAGGCCTCCTACACGGACGGGATCCTGGAGGTCCGGGTTCCCGTTTCTGACCAGCCCACGGACACGTCCCGGAAGATCCGCATCAACCGGACGTAATCGGTAGTCGAGCCTGCCCCGGTGGTCGAGCCTGTCGAGACCTGGGTTTCGACAGGCTCAACCACCGCCGGTGTCGACGAGCTCATCCACCGGGGTTTCGACAGGCTCAACCACCGGGACCGGCTTGTACAGTGAACGCATGCCTGAGCACCCCGCCGCCCTGACCGTGCCGCCGCTGGAGCAGCTCCTGGATTCCGCCCATGTGGTGGCCCTGCCCATGCGTGTGAAGTTCCGCGGCATCATGGAGCGCGAAGCCCTGTTGTTCCGCGGCCCGGCGGGCTGGGGCGAGTTCGGCGCTTTCCCGGAGTATGGCGACGCCGAAGCCTCCCGCTGGCTGGCCGCCGGAATCGAGGCCGCGTTCCACGGGTTCCCGGAGCCGCTGCGGACCAGCGTCCCGGTCAACGCCACTGTTCCCGCCGTGCCGGCGGACCGGGTGCCGGAGGTGCTGGCCCGGTTCGGCCGGGTAGACGCCGTGAAGGTGAAGGTTGCCGAAAAGGGCCAGGGACTTTCGGACGACGTTGCCCGCGTTGAAGCCGTCCGCGTGGCCCTTCCCGGGGCAGACATCCGGGTGGACGCCAACGCCGGCTGGAGTGTCCCGGAGGCGGTGGAGGCACTGACCCGGCTTGCCGCCGTCGGGCTGCAGTACGCGGAGCAGCCTGTGCCCACCGTTGCGGACCTCGCGGAGGTGCGGCGCCTGCTTCGTGACGCCGGGGTGCCCGTCCTGATTGCCGCGGATGAGAGTGTGCGCAAGGAAGATGACCCCCTGCGCGTGGCCCGGGCCGGCGCCGCGGACCTGATTGTGGTCAAGGTGGCGCCGCTTGGCGGGGTACGGCGCGCACTGCAGATTGTGGCAGCTGCCGGACTTCCCGCCGTCGTAAGTTCCGCCCTGGACACTTCCGTGGGCATCCGCGGCGGGCTGGCCCTTGCCGCTGCGCTCCCGGACCTGCCGTACGCGTGCGGGCTGGGGACCGTCTCGCTGCTGCAGTCGGACATCACCACAGACCCGTTAGTGCCCGACGACGGCGCCATCACCCTCCGCGACGCCTCCGCCGACGCCGGGCTGCTGGAGCGGTACGCGGCATCGGGGGAGCGCAGGGACTGGTGGCTGCACCGGATGGAACGCGCCTACAACCAGCTGGGAGTTCACTGTTAGTTCACCCGGTTGTCGGGTGGAAGTCGGATGCTGCTGGGAGGCTCGGCACGACCGTGTTAAACCCTGGAAGGCACCCCCATGACTGAAACTCCCGGACGCATCCGCAATTTCCTCCCCATGCTTGGCCACACCAAGGGAAAGCGCAGTGCCGTCACCTGCGCCCTGAAGTGTGACAACGCCTGCTCTGGCGACGTCTGCAACACCAGCAAGAACAGCTACTTCCGCGACATCGCCTCCGCCACCATGTCCCGCCGCGCCGCCCTGGGCTTCGGCGCCGCCGGTGCGCTCGCCGTCGTGCTCGGTGGAAACCTGGCCACCGCAGAAACCGCCACCGCAGGCCCCGGCCTGGCCCCCGCAGCCAAGGCCGGCTTCGGCAAGTCCAAGCTGCAGTTCACTGCGATCGCACCGGTGGACGCCGCCGTCGACGCCGTCACGGTCCCCGAGGGCTTCACTTGGAAGCCGGTCATCCGCTGGGGAGATCCCCTGTTCAACGGTGCGCCGGACCTGGACCTGAACAACCAGACGGTGGCCGCCCAGGAGCAGCAGTTCGGCTACAACAACGACTACACGGACATCCTGGAAATCCCCGGCAGCAAGGGCCGCCGCGCCGTACTCTTCTCCAACCACGAGTACACCAACGACGCCATCATGTTCCCGGCCACCATGTCCGCCGCAGACATGCGCGCTGTGGGGGCAGCCGCGCACGGTCTGTCAGTGGTGGAGCTGGAACGCAAGAACAAGAACCAGCCGTGGACCTACGTCAAGGGTGCAGAGCTGAACCGCCGCTTCCTGAACAGCACGGTGTACGAACTGACCGGTCCGGTGGCAGGTTCCGCCCTGGTCAAGACCGTTGAGGACCCGTCCGGCCGGCTGATCAAGGGCACGCTGGGCAACTGCGCCGGCGGCACCACCCCGTGGGGCACCATCCTCTCCGGTGAGGAGAACTTCCAGGGCTACTTCGTGGCTCCCGGAACGTCCGCGGGAGACAAGCGTTATGGCCTGACGTCCAAGCCCACCGCCCGCCAGTGGGAACTGGACGATCCCCGCTGGGACACCCGCAACCCGGGCTACGAGAACGAAGCCAACCGTTTCGGCTACATCGTTGAGGTTGACCCGTTCGACCCCACCTCCACCCCGAAGAAGCACTCCATGCTGGGCCGCTTCAAGCACGAAGGCGCCAACGTCATCATCGCCGAGGACGGCCGCGTTGTTGCGTACTCCGGTGACGATGAGCGCTTCGACTACCTGTACAAGTTCGTCTCCCGGGACAAGTACCGCGAAGGGGACCGCGCCCACAACATGACGCTGCTCTCCGCCGGCAGCCTCTACGTCGCCAAGTTCACCGGCAACTCGCCGGCCGCCGAAATCACCGGCACGGGCGCCGTGCCTTCGGATGGTGCCTTCGACGGAACCGGCGAATGGCTGCCCCTGGTACTCGACGGTGCCTCCGCCGTTCCCGGGATGACCGTGGAAGAGGTGCTGGTTTACACACGCCTCGCCGCTGACAAGGTGGGCCCCACCAAGATGGACCGGGCCGAGGACGTGGAGCCCAGCCTCTTGACGGGCAAGGTTTACGTGGCCTGCACCAACAACTCCAACCGCGGCGTGGGTTCGAACGAGGGCGCCACCGAGGTCAACCCGCGCAACCAGAACCGCGACGGCCACATCGTGGAAATCACGGAACTCGGCGGCCAGGCCTCCACCACCTTCGCCTGGAACCTGCTGATGGTCTGCGGCGATCCGGCCCAGGGCGACGTCACCTACTTCTCCGGCTTCCCCGTGGACCAGGTTTCGCCCATCTCCTGCCCGGACAACCTCGCGTTCGACTCCGTGGGCAACCTCTGGATCTCGACCGACGGCGCACCCTCCGGCATCGGCAAGGCGGACGGCCTCTTCAAGGTCACCCTGGACGGCGCCGAGCGCGGCCGCGTGGAGCAGTTCCTCGCCGTCCCGCGTGACGGTGAAACCTGCGGCCCGATCATCCACGACGCCGAGCGCACAGTCTTCGTCGCCGTGCAGCACCCGGGCGAGGATGGCACTTTCGACCAGCAGCTGTCCTACTTCCCGGACTACGTTGCCGAAGGTTCGACGCCGGCACCCGGCCAGGTGCGCGCGCCCCGCCCGTCAGTGATCCAGGTGTTCCGCACGGACATCTAACCTCTGGTAGTCGAGCCTGGCCCCGGTGGTCGAGCTTGTCGAGACCCGAGCCGGTGGTCGAGCCTGTCGAGACCCGAGCCGGTGGTCGAGCCTGTCGAGACCCGAGACCCGAGCCCGCCGAATCGGCCCAGTGGTGCCCACATTGTGGGTGTCGCTGGGCCGATTTTTGTCCTGCGAACGGTGCCCATGAGCACCCCGGTTCGTTGACAAGATTTGTCACGCCTGTTGTAATTCGTCGACCATGGTTGCGTGCCCGACTGCGGCCATCGGCTATTCAAGGAGGAATAGTGTCCGAAGACAATCGGCGGATTCAACTGCCCATGGCCCAGCATGTCCGTGGCAAACGCAGCCCCGTCACCTGCGCCCTCAAATGCGGTAACGCCTGTGCAGGCCCGGAGTGCAACTCAAGTTCCAACAGTTACTTCAGGGATATTGCCGAACGCGCCATTTCCCGGCGGGCGGCACTGGGACTGGGGCTGGCCGGCGCCTTGACCCTCGCGTTCACCGGCCCTGGCGCCACCCGTGCGGAGGCGCTGGCCCCGGCCGCGAAGGTGGGCCGTTCCAAGCTCAGTTTCCAGCCCATCGCACCGGTGGCCGGCACCGTGGACGCAGTATCCGTACCGGAAGGTTTTGACTGGGACGTGGTCATCCGCTGGGGAGACCCGCTCTTCGCCGACAGCCCTGCCTTCGACCCCGCGCACCAGACGCCCGAGTCCCAGGCCGCACAGTTCGGCTACAACAACGACTACTCGGACATCCTTGAACTTCCCGGCAGTAAAGGCCGCAGGGCTGTCCTGTTCGCCAACCACGAGTACACCAATCCTGAACTGATGTTTTCCGCTGAAGACCTCACGGCTGACCCGGCCCGCGCGCGTGCCGTATCCCGGGCAGGACACGGCCTGTCCGTCGTCGAACTTCAACGCAAAAACAAAAACGATCCCTGGCAGTACGTCCAGGGTGCACCGCTCAACCGCAGGTTCCTGATGGAAACCCCATATGCCTTCACCGGCCCGGCCGCCGGCTTCGCGCTGCTGCGCACGGTCACGGACCCAGCAGGCACCACGCCGCTGGGCACCCTGAACAACTGCTCCGGCGGAACCACACCGTGGGGAACCATCCTGTCCGGCGAGGAGAACTGTAACTTCTACTTCCGGGCTCCGGGGACCTCCGACGCCGACAAACGCTACGGCTTCAAGGACGAAGCAACGGCGCAGGGCTGGGAACTTGACGATCCGCGCTGGGACACCCGCCAGCCGGGGCATGAGAACGAGGGGAACCGCTTCGGCTGGGTCGTCGAGGTGGATCCGTTCGATCCGACGTCCACCCCCAAGAAGCACACCTCGCTGGGCCGGCTCAAGCACGAAGGCGCGAATATCCAGATCGCCGCGAACGGCAAAGCAGTGGCATATACGGGTGACGACGAACGGTTCGAATACCTCTACAAGTTCGTCTCCGACGACGTCTACGTTGAGGGCAACAGGGCGCACAACATGACGCTGCTGCATCAGGGGAACCTGTACGTGGCGGAGTTCTCCGGCGACTCCGGCGCCGAGATAGACGGAAGCGGCCAGGTTCCCAGCGATGGCTCGTTCGACGGAACCGGCCGCTGGCTGCCGCTTGTGCTTGACGGTGAGTCCGCGGTTCCGGGGATGAGCCTGGACGAGGTGCTGGTGTTCACCCGACTGGCCGCTGACAAGGCAGGTGCCACCAAGATGGACCGGCCAGAAGACGTCCAGCCGCACCCCGTCACGGGCAAGGTCTACGTTGCCTGCACCAACAACACGGACCGCGGCAAGGCAGGGAAGGAAGGTGCCACGGAGGTCAACCCGCGCCTGCTGAACCGCGACGGCCACATCGTTGAAATCACGGAGGACAACGGCGATCAGACCGCCACGACGTTCTCCTGGAACCTGCTGCTGGTTGCCGGCGATCCAGCCAACGATCCCACCGCCTACTTCTCCGGATTCCCAGCGGATCAGGTCTCGCCGATTTCCTGCCCGGACAACCTGGCCTTTGATTCCGCCGGAAACCTTTGGGTTTCCACCGACGGGGCAGCCAAATCCATTGGCTACAACGACGGCCTGTTCAAGGTCACGCTGGACGGTCCCGAACGGGGCAAGGTGGAACAGTTCCTCTCGGTGCCCCGGGGTGCCGAGACCTGCGGACCCATCATTCACGACGACGAACGCCACGTATTCGTCTCAGTCCAGCACCCTGGGGAGGAAGGGACGTTCGAAGCGCCGCTGTCGCTGTTCCCGGACTACGTCGGTGCCGGAGAGACCCCGCCGGCCGGCGCGTTCCGGATGCCGCGCCCGTCGGTGATCCAGGTGTCGCGCGTGGACTAGCCCGCTGGTCGAGCCTGTCGAGACCCGGAACCCCGCCCCCGGTGGTCGAGCTTGTCGAGACCCGGGATGGTGGCAGACTGGATTGGTGACTTCCCCTCATGACCAGACGTCCGACGTCGACAGCTCTCCCCGGATTCCCCTCAGCGCCCTCGCGGCAGCCCGGATCGCGGTGGATGCCCTGCTCGACGGCGGTGTGCGGCACGTGGTTGTTTCGCCGGGTTCCCGTTCGGCCCCGATGGCGTACGCGCTCGCCGAGGCTGAGGCGGCGGGGCGGGTTGAGCTCCTGGTCCGGATCGACGAACGCAGCGCCGGCTTCACCGCCCTGGGCCTGGCGCTGGCCACGGGGTCGCCGGCGGCCGTGCTCACGACGTCCGGGACCGCCGTCGGTAACCTCCTTCCTGCCGTGATGGAAGCCAACCATGCTGCTGTCCCCCTGGTGGCGGTCTCCGCGGACAGGCCCGAGGAACTGCGAGGCACGGGCGCCAACCAGACCACCATCCAGCTCGATTTGTTCGGCGAGCACGTCCGGTTCGCTGCGGACGTGGCGGCCGGCACGAGCCCGCAGCGGGCTGTGGACACGGCGATCTCGGCGGCCACCGGTGCGCTGGACGGGCTGCCGCCGGGCCCGGTTCAGCTTAATCTTGCCTTCCGGGACCCATTGGTTCCGGCGCCGGAAGAGGAACTCCCGGCGCCGGCCGGCCGGCAGCGTTTCAGGATCGGCACGGAGCCGCTCACCATGGACCTCCCGACGGCGTCCGCGGACCTTCCGGAACGGCGCACCGTTGTGCTCGCCGGGCACGACGCCGGACCTGTTGCCGAAGCTTTCGCACGGGCGCACGGCCTGCCGCTGCTTGCCGAACCGTCGTCCAACGCCCGGTTCGGGCCCAACGCCGTGGGGCCGTACCGGCTGCTGCTGGAGCACTTCGGGCCGGCTTCCGTGCAGGCGATCGAGCGCGTGGTGATGTTTGGCAGGCCCACGCTTTCGCGGCCCGTCGCGGCTTTGCTGGCGCGTGCAGACATTCCGTCGGCGCTCTACCAGCCCGTGCCGGTCGCCTGGTACGAGCCGGGCCGGCGCACTGAGCTGCCGCTGGAGAGCCTGGCGGACCTCGCCGCTTTTGCCGGCCGCGGCTCAGCCGAGTGGCTTGATTCCTGGCTGCTGGCAGGTGCCGCCGCCCAACACGCAGTCGACTCCGTGGCTGCTGAGACCGCGGCCACCGGTCCATCCGTGGGTGCCCTGGTTTGGAAGCACGCCCGCGGCCAGCTGCTGTTGGGCTCCTCCAACGGGATCCGGGACGTTGACCTGGCCGGACTCCCGGCAACCGAACCAGCAGCCACCGTGTACGCCAACAGGGGACTGGCGGGGATCGACGGCACCATTTCCACCGCCACCGGCCTGGCACTGGGCGGGCAGCAGCAAACCACCGTCCTCCTCGGCGACGTCACCTTCCTGCACGACGCCGGCGGCCTCCTGCTCGGTTCCGGCGAGGCCCAGCCGGACCTGCGGATCGTGGTCCTCAACGACTCCGGCGGCGCCATCTTCGGACTCCTTGAGCACGGCGCCGTGGAAGAGGCCGGGCGCTACGGAGACGCCGTCGAACGCCTCTTCGGCACCCCGCACAGTGTGGACATTGCGGCACTCGCTTCCGCATACGGCGTCGGGCATTCCCTGGTAAGCACGACGGCGGGACTCGCCGAAGCGCTGGCCCAGCCGGTCAAGGGCCGCAGCATTATTGAGGTGCGCACGGACCGGCACTCGCTGCGGCAGCTGCACGCGCGGATCCAGCACGCGGTGGCGGCAGCGGTCGCCCGCCCCTGACCCAGCTGCGTCCCACACTGGCGACGCGCAAATTACCTGGTGACGCGCCAAGGGGCTCGTGACGCGCAGTTGCCCTGTCGCTAGGGATATATCCATGGCGACAGGGCATTAGCGCGTCGCGTCTGGAGTGTTGTCCACATAGCGCAGCCCGCCCCTGTCTGCGGGGATACATAAGCTGGCATCGTCGTCGCATGAGAGAACTTCCACAGCTGCTCCTGGCACGTGACCGGATCCGGCACGGGTTGACGGCCAAGGACCTGGCCCGCCGGGCGCGGTTCGGTTCACTGGTCCGGATCCGGCAGGGTGTTTACCTGGATGGCCCCACATGGCGGGAAATGAAGCCCTGGGAGCAATACCGGATGCGTATCCAGGCGGCCGCGGAGACCTGCCAAAGTACTACGGTCTTCGCCCGGCATTCCGCCGCCACTGTATGGGTAGCACCCATCATCGGCCACCATCATCCGGTTGAGGCTTTGGCACTGAAGAACGACGGCGGGAGGTCACGGTCGGGGATCCGCCGGTATTACGCGGGGCCCTCCGAGGTCCAGGCTGTTCGGCGTGAAGGCCTGCTGGTCACCCCACGGATCCGGACGGTTCTGGATCTTGCCGCGTTCACCCCCTTCGCAGAAGCGGTGGTGCCGCTGGATCATGTCCTGAAACCCGACAAACACCTGCGCTTGCCCTCACTGGAGAGGGAAGAGCTGCTCGCAGGGCTGGATTCCCGCTATTCCATGGCGGCGCAGGAAAGGATTCTTGCCGCCCTGGACTTCGCGGACCCATTGTCCGGTTCGGCGGGGGAGTCTTACAGCAGGGCGCTGATGCATGCGGCGGGCTTTGAGGCGCCCATCCTGCAACAGGCCTTTTATGACGCCGACGGTCTGATTGGCTACTCGGATTTCTACTGGAAGGAGGCCCGGGTGGTGGGCGAGTTCGACGGCGAGGCCAAGTACCTCAACCCCGAGTTCCTCAACGGGCGCACTACGCAACAAGCCCTGTTGGACGAGAAGAGGCGCGAGAACAGGATCCGCGCCCTCGGACTCAACGTGGTGCGCTGGGAGTGGTCGGAGGTGATGAAGCCCGGCCGGCTGGAACGCATGCTGGCCGCAGGAGGTGTGTGCCGCCGTCGTACGCGTTCCTCCGGCTTCGACGCGCAAAAGTCCGCGTGACGCGCGAATGGGCTCATGACGCGCAAATGCCCCGTCGCTAGGGATATATCCATGGCGACAGGGCATATGCGCGTCGAAAGTCGGGAGTGGCAGGAGCGCGCGCCCTACTCTTCGATCTCGATGTGCGTCGGATCCAGGACCCGGCGCAGGAACTCCTTGGTGCGCGGCTGCTGGGGAGCGCCGATGACGTTCTCCGCCACGCCTTCCTCCACCACTACGCCGCCGTCCATAAAGACCACGCGGTCCGCTACTTCGCGGGCAAAGCCCATCTCGTGCGTGACCACCAGCATGGTCATGCCTTCCTTGGCCAGGTTGCGCATCACGGAGAGGACATCGCCCACGGTCTCCGGGTCCAGCGCGGACGTTGGCTCATCGAAAAGCATCAGTTCCGGGTCCATGCTCAGCGCCCGTGCAATCGCGACGCGCTGCTGCTGGCCGCCCGAAAGCTGGTCCGGGAAACGGTCCGCGAGGTGCCCCAGGCCCACGCGGTCCAGGTTGCGCTGGGCAACACGGTTGGCCTCTTCCTGGGACCGCTTGAGCACCTTGGTCTGCGCGATCGTGCAGTTGGCCAGGGCATTCAGGTGCGGGAACAGGTTGAACTGCTGGAACACCATGCCCACCTTGCGGCGCATCCGGTCGATGTCCACATCGGGGTCGGTAGCGTTGAAGCCGCCCACGTGGATGCTGCCCTCGTTGGGCTGCTCCAGCAGGTTGACGCAGCGCAGCAGCGTGGACTTGCCCGAGCCGGAAGGACCAATCAGGCAGACCACCTCGCCCGGAGCAACCTCCAGGCTGATGCCCTTGAGGACTTCATTGGAGCCGTAAGACTTCCGCAGATCCTTGATGGAGACTCCGGCCGCGTGGATGGTAGCGGTGCCGCCGCGGGAGTTGTTGTCGACGTCGTTCATGTTCTGCCTGCCTATCGCTTGGTCCGCGCGGAGCGGCTTTCGAACTTCCGGGCCAGGAGGCTCAGCGGGATGGTGATGACCAGGTAGAAGGCACCCGCCACCAGCAGCGGGGTCAGGCCCGCGCCCAGGCTGGAGATGCCGTCACGGCCGAACTTGGTGAGCTCGTACTGCGACGCCGCGAGGCCCAGCACATAGATCAGCGAGGAGTCCTTGGTGAGCAGGATGACCTCGTTGGTCAGCGGCGGGAGGACGATCTTGAACGCCTGCGGGATCACGATCGACACCATGGCACGCCACTGCGGCATACCGAGCGAACGGGCTGCCTCGAGCTGGCCCTTGGGGACGGCCTGGAGGCCGGCGCGGAGGGTTTCGGCGATGTACGCGGACGCCACCATGCCGAGCGAGACCATCACAATGACCGTCACGTTCCACTGCACGCCGAACGCCAGCGGAACGCCGTAACCGAACGCGATGAAGACCAGCAGGGCAGGGATGCCGCGGAAGAACTCGATGTAGCCGGTGGCGATCCAGCGGTAGAGCGGGAAGCTGGAGAGTTTCATCAGTGCCAGCAGCAGGCCACCGGAAAGGCCGACGATGAAGCCCAGGAACGTGTAGATCAGCGTGTTTTTCAGGCCCACCAGGAAAATGTCCGGGAAGATCGGGCCGATTTTGCCGAAGTTGAAGACGCTGTTGGCCATCGTCTTCCAGTCAGTGGCCAGGATCATCGCGGCAAGTGCCACGATGAAAATTCCCGCCTGGACGTACAGACTGACTCTGGCCCGTTGACGTGCGGTCATTGCCATGGTTGCTCACATTTCGTTGTGCGTGGCGGAGGCCCCGGACGGACTGGGATGCAGTTCGTGCGGGGCCTCGTGCCGGCTGGATTGGAGGCCGCCCGGCTATGACCGGGCAGGGCGCTTACTTAGTGGTTTCGCCGAACCAGGTGCTCTTGAACTTGTCCATGCTGCCGTCCTCGGTGAGGCGCTTCAGCGTGGCGTTGACCTTGTCGAGCATCTCGGTGTTGCCCTTCTTCACGGAAATGCCCAGCTGCTCGCCCGTGGCGTAGTCCTCAACGCGCTCGAGGTCACTGGCGTCCTTGATGGCGTAGCCCAGGACCGACTGGTTGCCCAGAGCCGCATCAACGGTGCCGGCTTCGAGTGCCTGGACCAGGAGCCCGGTGTCTTCGAAGGTGACGGCGTCCAGGCCCTGCTCGGTGGCGTAGTCGGCGCCGGTGGTGGCCTGCTGCACGCCAACCTTCTTGCCCTTGGCGCTGTTGATGTCCGTGATACCGGAATCGTCGCTGGCCACGAGGGTGAGGTCGTCATCCATGTAGGGCTCGGAGAAGTCCATGACCGTCTTGCGGGTGTCCGTGATGGAGATCGAGGAAATGGAAACGTCGCACTGCGTCAGGGCGGTTCCGGTCTCGATGGCCTCGAAGGAGCTGTCCACGACGTTGAGTTCGGCGTCGAAGTCCTTGGCCAGTTCGTTGGCGATGTCCATGTCGAAGCCGACGATCTTGCCGTCCTTCTGGAATTCGAAGGGCTCGTAGGGAACGTCCGAGCAAACCGTGAGCTTACCTGCGTTGATGAGCTGGATGCCGCCCTCGGACGCTGCGGGAGTGCTGCCGCCGCCGCCACAAGCGGTGAGGGTCAGGGTGCCGGCGGCCAGGAGGGCTGCTGCCTTGGCTGCGATTTTGGCCTTGGCCGGGGACATAAGCTGCATGGTTCTTTACCTTTTGTTGCGGGGGTGTGCGATTGGAGGTCGGTTTTTAGTGTATCGCCCGAAAAGAGATGTGCATCACAGGAAACTTAGTTTCACTATTGGATAACTAATCTACGGTAAAAATCAAGGCTTTCCGGTGGGCGCGTGTCTGATATCCCGGACGTCTGGCCCAACCAACCGGCCCAACTAGCTAACAGGTAACGTCGTGAAAACGCTGTTTAGCGACGTTAAATGCGACCTAGTTGGGGGAGGAGGCGCAGGTCAGGAGGTTGGGAGGCCCAGCGACTCGAGCATCGGCCGGAACTTGGCCCACGTTTCCGCGAGCTCGGCCTCAGGCACCGAACCTTCCACAATCCCGCAGCCGGCGTACAGCCGCACCCGGTCCGGCGCCTCGATCACGGCACCACGCAAGGCGATGCCCCACTCGCCGTTACCCGCCGCGTCCAGCCAGCCCACCGGACCGGCATACGGACCGCGGTCCAGGTGTTCCAGCCGCCGGATCAACGCGCCGGCCACCTCCGTGGGCGTGCCGCAGACCGCCGCCGTGGGGTGCAGGGCGTTGATCAGTGCGAGGCAGGTGGGAACGTGCCCCTCCACCTCGGTCAGCTCCGCTTTCACGTCTGACGCGAGGTGCCACACGTTGGGCAGTTCCAGGATGAAGGGTTCGTCGTGCGCGTTCATGGCGTCCGAGAACGGGGCCAGCTGCGACGTCAACGATTCAATGGCGATCTGGTGTTCGTGCCGCTGCTTTTCCGAGCCGGCGAGCACCCGTTCGGCGTACGCCAGGGGAGCGCCGCCGTCGGCCACTGCATCCCGGCGGTCCAGCGTTCCCGCGAGCACGCGGGCCTGCGCCGTGCGGCCGGCCACCTGGATCAGCATTTCAGGGGTAGCGCCCACCAGGCCATCCACGCCGTACGTCCACGTTTCGCGGTACCGGAGGGCAAGTTCGCGCAGTACGTCAGCGGCGTTCACCCCGGCCGGAACCGTGGCCACAACGTCCCGGGCCAGTACCAGTTTCTCCAGCGCGCCGGTGCGGATCTCCGCCACGCCCGCGGACACGGCGGCCATCCAGTCCTCTTCGCTGAGCGAGCCGGTTTCCAGCGTGGGAATCTCGGAGGAAATGTACGACGCCGGGCTGCCGGAGTCGGGTCCGGAGCCGGAACCAGCACCACCGCTCAGCCAGCGCTCCAGCGTGGCGAGGGCGCGCTCCGGGGTGAGGTCGCCGTCGTCGAACCTTAGATGGGTGAGCCACGCCTGGCCGTCACGGACCCCCACAACGATCTCCGGCACAATCAGCCGGGACTCGTGGGCGGACGTCTTGGAGAACGCGAAGGATCCAAAAGCCACGGGCCCGGTCCCGGGAACGGCAACGGAGTCCTCAACAAGGGCTTCGAGCACCAGGTGCCGCCACCAGATGTCCGCCTCGAGGAACCGGTCAGGTCCGGTGGCCGTGAAACGCGCGGTCTCACCGAACCCCACCAGCCCGGCCTCGCGGCGCATCCAGCACAGGACGTCGTCCCGGACCAGAAAAGACGGCAGCCCCCCGGGAAATGATTTTCCATCCAGGGGGACCGTCAGGGTATGGAGCGTGCTCGTCATGATGGAACAACAGTACTCCGCCAAATCAGGCCCGGGCCTAACCGCGCACTGCGCCAAACCCGCCCGGTTCGTGACCCTGCCCAACATTTGAGACAATGTCTGGGTGAACCGAGCATCCTTGGATAAGCGTCCGGACGAAGTAGCCACGATGTTTGACGACGTCGCACCCAAATACGACGTCGTCAACGATGTCCTCTCCATGGGGCAGACCCGCCGCTGGCGCAAGATCGTGGTGGACGCGGTGGATGTTTCCGCAGGCCAGCGGGTCCTGGACCTCGCCGCGGGAACCGGCTCCTCCAGTGAACCCTTCGCGGACGCCGGCGTGGATGTTGTGGCCTGCGACTTCTCCCTGGGCATGCTCAAGGTGGGCAAGCGCCGCCGCCCGGACATCGACTTCATTGCCGGTGACGCCACCAACCTGCCGTTCGCGGACAACACCTTCGACGCCAGCACCATCTCCTTTGGCCTGCGCAACGTCAACGAGCCCAAGAAGGCGCTGGCGGAGATGCTGCGCGTCACCAAGCCCGGCGGCAAGCTGGTCATCGCCGAGTTCTCCCAGCCCGTAGTCCCGCTGTGGCGCACCATGTACACCGAGTACCTCATGCGCGCGCTCCCGGCCATCGCCACCAAGGTCTCCTCCAACCCGGACGCCTACGTGTACCTGGCGGAGTCCATCCGCGCCTGGCCGGACCAGGACCACCTGGCCGCATGGCTGCAGGAATCCGGCTGGGAAAACGTCACCTACCGCAACCTCAGCGGCGGGATCGTGGCCGTGCACCGTGCGTTCAAGCCGGAAACAACCACGCCCGACGGCGGTGCTGCCGCCATCGCAGCGAACAAGGGCCCGGTTGCCAAGCTCCGCCGCAACATTCCGCGCCCCACGCGCTGATAGTGCGGACGTACTGACACTGTGAATGTACTGATCGTCGGCGCGGGTCCGGCCGGATCCACCGCCGCGTACTACCTCGCCAAGGCCGGCATTAACGTCACCGTCCTGGAAAAAACCAGCTTCCCCCGGGAGAAGGTCTGCGGCGACGGCCTCACCCCCCGCGCTGTCCGCGAGATCCAGAAGCTCGGCCTGCCGCACCCTGTTGAGGACGGGTGGCGCCGGAACAAGGGGCTCCGCCTGGTCGCCGGCGGCCGCACCATCGAACTGCCCTGGCCCGAGGTCTCCGATTTCCCGCAGTACGGCCTGATCCGGACCCGCCTGGGATTCGACGAGGAACTTGCCCGGCATGCCCAGTCCGCCGGCGCCACCATCCTGGAGCGGCACAGCGTCACCGATGCCCTCAGGGACGACGCCGGCCGCGTCACCGGCGTCCGCGCAGCGCTCCTGGACGAGTCAGGACGCAAGACGGGGGAGACACGCGAGTTCAGTGCCGACGTCGTGCTTGCCGCTGACGGAAACTCCACGCGGACCGCAGTGTCGCTGGGAATCCAGAAGCGCGATGACCGTCCGCTGGGCGTTGCGGTCCGCACCTACTTCGAATCCCCGCGCACTGACGACGACTGGATGGAAGGCTGGCTGGAACTCCCCGGCCGCGACGGCAAACTGCTGCCCGGCTACGGCTGGGTGTTCGGCGTCGGAGACGGCACGTCCAACGTGGGCCTGGGCATCCTGAACTCCTCGAAGGAATTTGGCAAGCTGGACTACAAGCAGGTCCTGCGCGAATGGACCGCCGGGATGCCCGCCGACTGGGGCTTCACACCGGAGAACCAGGTGGGCGAAATCCGCGGCGCCGCGCTGCCCATGGGCTTCAACCGCACCCCGCACTACTCGCCGGGCCTGCTCCTCCTGGGCGACGCCGGCGGCATGGTCTCCCCGTTCAACGGCGAAGGCATCTCCTACGCCATGGAGTCCGCACGGTTCGCTGCGGAGTTCATCATCGACGCCTCCTCGCGCCGCGCTGCTGCGGGGGAGTACGACGCCGATGCGCACCTCTCCCGGTACGCGGACCATGTGCGGGACCAGTGGGGATCGCACTTCACCCTGGGCCGGGCCTTCGCCGCGCTGATCGGCAAACCCGCCGTGATGAAGCTGGCGCTCCGCACCGGCATGCCGATTCCCGTGCTGATGCGCTTTGTAGTGCGGCTCCTGGCCAACCTCACAGATCCCGCGGCCAAGGGCTTCGAAGACCGGGTGATCCGCGTTCTGGAGTCCCTGGTGCCCGCCACCTCAAACTCCCCGGCAGTCTCCCATCAGCGGTATCCGCAACAAAAAGTTAGGGTTAACCCGTGACCAACCCCGCAGACCACAGCTGGACGCACGCCGGACACGGCCTGTCGGACTCTGAACCTTCCCTTAACACCACAGCCATCGCCACCGGGCTCCAGCTTCCCGCGGGCTTCGCTGCCATCGCGGAAGACGCCGAACTGGGCCCCGCGATCACCAACAACCTGGCCCGGGTGGAGAAGAAGCTCCGCGAAGCCATTGCCAACTCGGACCCCCTGGCTGACGCAACGTCGCGGCACCTGGTGGAAGCCGGCGGCAAGCGCATCCGCCCGCTCCTGACCCTGCTCTGCGCGCACCTCGGGGACGCCTCGCTGCCCGCCGTGGTGCAGGCCGCCGTTGTGGTTGAGCTGACGCACCTGGCAACGCTGTACCACGACGACGTGATGGACTCCGCCCCGTTCCGCCGCGGCGCCCCCACGGCCCACGAGGTCTGGGGCAATTCCGTGGCCGTGCTGACCGGTGACCTGATCTTTGCCCGCGCCTCCATCCTGGTGTCCGAGCTCGGCTCGCGGGCGCTGGGAATCCAGGCCCGCACGTTCGAGCGACTGTGCCTGGGCCAGCTGCACGAAACCGTGGGCCCCCGGCCGGACGAGGACCCTGTAGAGCACTACCTGTCAGTGATTGCAGACAAGACCGGTTCGCTGGTGGCAGCCTCCGGCCAGCTCGGTGCGATCTTCTCCGGTGCCGATCCCGCCTTCGAGAACGTGCTGGTGGAATACGGTGAGAAAGTTGGCGTCGCTTTCCAGTTGGCCGACGACGTCATCGATGTCACCGGCATCAAGGTCAAGTCCGGCAAGTCCCCGGGCACGGATCTCCGGGAAGGCGTCCCCACGCTGCCTGTACTCCTGCTCCGGCGCGATGCCGCGGCCGGTGACCAGTCCGCCGTCGAACTTTTGAAGCTTATCGACGGGGATCTTACTTCTGACGAGGCGCTGGCTGAAGCTGTGGCCGGGCTGCGCGAGCACCCTGTGACGGTGGAGTCCTGGCGCGTTGCCCGGGAATGGTCCGACGCCGCAATCGCCGCGCTGGCCCCGTTGCCGGAGGGTGTTGTGAAGACGTCCCTGTCCAACTTCGCAGTGGCTGTGGTGGACCGCGCCAGCTGATTGGGGCGGTGACCGAGGGGCTTCGGTGATCGAGCCCGCCCCGGTGATCGAGCCTGTCGAGATCCGGGGTCGAGATCCGCTTAAAGATGCAATGGCCCCATTTCCTTTGCAACGATACGAGTCATACGTTGCGCGGAAACGGGGCCATTTCTCCGTTCGCATCAGGTCCGCCGGAGGCGTTTAGCGGGCCCAGAAACAGTGTATGACAGTTTTGTCACAAGGCGCAAGTCCTTTGTAACTGCGACTTGTCACAGCCCGGCTGCCCCACCGCTCCGGTTAAACCCAACTAGGTCGCAGTTGTTGCCCTTTAGAGCCGTCTAAAGGGCAACTAATGCGACCTAGTTGGGAAGGGAAGGGGGTTAGTCCTCTTCGTCGTTGAACGCCCAGTCGAACATGTCGAACACGAACTCGGAGAACGTGCCTTCCTCGCTCTTCCACTGGCCGCGGGCGTTGTTGCGGCGGTAGACGATCGGGTCCGGGATGCTGAGGTCCCCGGTGCGGATGCCCCAGGTGAACTGCTCTTCCTCGTCCTCAAGGAACATAAGGAAGCCTTCGTCATCAACTTCGAGCTCTTCGGGGTCCCAGAAGTAGTGGTAGGCCTCCATGAGGTCCTCGCAGCCGCCAAGGGCCAGGTAGAACTCGCGCAGCACCAGGGGAATGGTGAACTGGTGGGCGGACAGGGCCTCGTCCAGCTCCTCGGCGGACAGGCCGTCCTCCTCCTGCCATTCATCCTCGAGATACTTCGGAACAAGCGCGCGGAACTTCTCGAGGAACATGTCAGTCATGCTCATATCCTAGCCAATCCGGGGAGCCGCCAGAGCCACGCGAAGCCGCCCCAACAACCGCCCCAACAACCGCCCTAGGACCCGCTGCTGCTGCGCTCCATGCCCAGCCGATGCCAGCCGCGCACGGCCAGGGGGACGCACCAGGAACGGCGCCAGGCAACAACCCGGAAGGTGAACACCAGGGCGGCCACCGCGGAGGCAGTCAATGCGCTGAACGAGCCCGTGAGCCAGAGCATCGTGGTCAGGGACGCGCCCAGGAACGCCGGCAGGGCGTAGATATCTGCCGGGTTGAACAGCTGGGGCACCTCGTTGGCCGTGATGTCGCGCAGCAGGCCGCCGCCCACGGCAGTCGTGACGCCCAGCAGGATCGCCGTCACGGGGTTCATGCCGAGGGACAGTGCCTTCATGGCCCCGGTGATGCAGAACAATGCCAGCCCGCCGGCGTCGAACAGTACCAGGAGCGAGGTGAACCGCTGGACGCTGGAGAACAGGAAATACACCAGTGCGGTGGCCAGCAGCGGTGGCGCCAGGTAGGCCGGATTGGTGAAGGCCGCGGGCGTGGTGTTGAGGATGATGTCCCTGATGACGCCGCCGCCCAGCGAAACCAGGGAGGCCAGGAGCAGGGAACCCACTATGTCGAACTGCTTCCGCGCGGCCAGGAGCGATCCGGAGACGGCGAAGAAGAAGACGCCGGCGAGGTCCAGCCAGACCAGGGCGATGTCAAAGGGGAATGTCATGGAGCGTCCCGGCGGTTTCAAAGAGGGGCGGAATGGGCGGCTCCAACGTTACGCTAGCCCCTATGAACAGCCCCATCCTGATCGCCTGTGCCCATGGGACGTCCAACACACAAGGTGCCGCCGAGGTCAATGGCCTCCGGGCCGCCATCGCCGCCCTGCGCCCGGGCCTGGATGTCCGGGAAGCATATGTTGACGTGCAGCAGCCGGACCTGGTGGACGTTGTGGCGGGGCTGCCGGAAGGCGAAACCGCGGTGATCGTGCCGTTGCTGCTGAGCGTCGGCTACCACGTGAAGGTGGACATCGCGAAGGCTGCCAGGAGCCGTCCGGGAACGCTCGCCGCCGATCCCCTGGGACCTGACCCGCGCCTCGCCCAGGTGCTCAGCATGAGACTGGCGGAAGCGGGACTGACCGACCGTGACGCCGTCGTGCTTGCAGCCGCTGGTTCGTCGAACGCGAACGCCGCGGTCAGCGTGGAGGAACTGCTCACCCGGCTGCAGGCGCTGCGGCCCAACCGCATGGTGGCCGCCTACGGTGCTTCCGCCACACCGTCAGTGCCCGACGCCGTCACCATGTTGCGCACGGAGCTGGAAGGCGGCGCCGGGGCGGGGGAGTCCGCGGGAGCAGTGGACGACGGCGGCAGGGTAGTGATTGCCTCCTACCTGTTGGCTCCGGGGTACTTCCACGACCAGCTGGCGAAGGCCGGTGCGGACGTTGTCACGGCGCCCTTGCTGCCAGCCGCCGAACTCGCCGAAATCGCCCTCGAAAGGTATGACGCCGCCGTCGCAAAAGGTTCATGACGAATTGTGTCCCTAGGTGACCTCGCGTTTCCGGGCCTTTGTCACAAAAATCCGGCGCGACCTACAGTCGATGCATGACTGATACAGCTCTAGCCGGAGCAGGCGCGGATTCTGCTGGCACCAAGCGGCCCGTTCGCACCAACCGTCCCGCAGCCAAGCCGCACGGCCAATGGAAAGTGGACGGCAAGACGCCGCTGAACGCCAACGAAACCTGGAAGCAGGAAGACGACGGCCTCAACGTGCGCGAGCGTATCGAGTCCATCTACTCCAAAGAGGGTTTCGACTCCATCCCCGGCCAGGACCTGCACGGCCGCTTCCGCTGGTGGGGCCTGTACACGCAGCGCAAGCCCGGGATCGACGGCGGCAAGACCGCAACGCTTGAGCCGCACGAGCTCGAAGACAAGTACTTTATGCTCCGGGTCCGGATCGACGGCGGCGCGCTGACCACCGAGCAGCTGCGCGTCATCGGCCAGATTTCCGTTGACTTCGCCCGGGATTCCGCGGACCTCACGGACCGCCAGAACATCCAGCTGCACTGGATCCGCGTGGAGGACATCCCGGAGATCTGGACCCGCCTGGAAGCAGTGGGACTGTCCACCACCGAGGCCTGCGGCGACGTCCCGCGCGTCATCCTGGGCTCGCCCGTAGCCGGCATCGCCAAGGACGAGATCATCGATCCCACGCCGCTGATCCACGAGCTGGGCGAGCGGTTCATCGGCAACCCGCTGCTGTCCAACCTGCCGCGCAAATACAAGACCGCCATCACCGGCCACCCCAGCCAGGACGTGGTCCACGAGATCAACGACTTCGCCCTGGTGGGCATCAACCACCCCGAACTGGGCGTGGGTTACGACCTCTGGGCCGGCGGCGCACTGTCCACCAACCCGATGCTGGGCAAGCGCCTCGGCGCATTCGTGAAGCCCGAACAGGCCGCGGACGTCTGGCTCGGCGTCACCAGCATCTTCCGCGACTACGGCTACCGGCGCATGCGCACCAAGGCCCGCCTGAAGTTCCTCATGGCCGACTGGGGTCCGGAGAAGTTCCGCCAGATCCTTGAAGACGAATACCTGGGCTACAAGCTTGCCGACGGCCCGGCCGCGCCCAAGCCCACCACGCCCGGCGACCACATCGGCGTGCACGAGCAGAAGGACGGCAAGTTCTTCATCGGCGCCACCCCGCTGGCCGGCCGGCTCTCCGGCGCCGCCCTGGTCAAGCTCGCGGACACCCTTGAGGCCCGCGGCTCCTACCGGCTGCGCACCACTCCCCACCAGAAGCTCGTTGTCCTGGACGTGGAGAAGGACCAGGTTGAGCCGCTGGTTGCCGAGCTGGACGCCCTGGGCCTGTCCGCCCGGCCGTCTGTGTTCCGCCGCGGCACCATCGCCTGCACGGGCATCGAATACTGCAAGCTGGCCATCGTGGAAACCAAGGTCACGGCCGCCAGCGCTGTTGCCGAACTGGAACGCCGCCTGGCGGACCTCGTGGAATCCGGCGAGCTTCCGCAGGCACTGTCCCTGCACATCAACGGCTGCCCCAACTCCTGCGCCCGCATCCAGACCGCGGACATCGGACTCAAGGGCATGATGCTGCCAACGCCCGACGGCGATCCCTCCCCGGGATTCCAGGTCCACCTGGGCGGCGGGCTGGCATCCAACAACCGCGAAGAAGCCGGCCTGGGACGCACCGTCCGCGGCCTCAAGGTGTACGTCGAGGACCTGCCGGACTACGTCGAACGCGTCGTCCGCTCATTCGTAGCCCAGCGCGCCGAAGGCCAGACCTTCGCCGAATGGGCCCACGCAGCAGACGAGGAGGCCCTGCAGTGAGCTCAAATCAGCAAGTGGCAGGCGATGCCGCCCAGGGAGTGGCATCGGGCCTGTCGAAGCCGCGCGCTGGGCTGATCGAAGATCAGCCGCGCGGCGAAGGGGCGGGGGCGGCATCGCCTGCCACTAAGCTCCGCTCCCACGCCGAGCTCAAGGCCCTCGCCGAGGCCGGTGCCGCCGAACTGGGCTGGAACGCCCCCGCCCGCGAAGTCATCGCCTGGGTGGCCCGCAACTTCGAGCTGCCCGCAATAACCGTGGCGTGCTCCATGGCCGACGCCGTCCTGCCGGCCCTCGTCGCGGACCAGCTTCCCGGCGTCGACGTCCTGTTCCTGGAGACCGGCTACCACTTCCCGGAAACGCACCAGACCCGGAACGAAGTAGCGGCGAACCTGCGCGTGAACGTGGTGGACGTCCTCCCGGAAAACACCGTTGAACAGCAGGACCGGTTGCTGGGCAAGGACCTGTTCGCCCGCGACGCCGCCCAGTGCTGCGCGTTGCGCAAGGTCCAGCCGCTGCGCCGTTCGCTGGCCGGCTACGAGGTGTGGTTCACCGGCGTCCGCCGCGACGAAGCCCCCACCCGCACGAATACGCCGATCATCACCTGGGACGAAGGGTTCGGCCTGGTCAAGGTCAACCCCATGGTCGACTGGACCTTCGACCAGCTCCTGGAGTACTCCGAGGACAACATCCTTCCCGTCAATCCACTCCTGAGCCAGGGCTACCCGTCCATCGGCTGCCAGCCCTGCACCCGAAAAGTGGCCCCGGGCGAAGACCCCCGCGCCGGCCGCTGGTCAGGTTCCGACAAGACAGAATGCGGACTACACACATGAGCACATTCCACGACACCCTGGTTTCGACAGGCTCAACCACCAATCCGGTGATCGAGCCTGTCGAGATCCCTGCCCGCCTCAGCAGCCTGGACACGCTCGAGTCGGAGGCCATCCATATCATCCGCGAGGTTGTTGCCGAGTTTGAGCGGCCTGCGCTGCTGTTTTCCGGCGGCAAGGATTCCGTGGTTATGTTGCACCTGGCTACCAAGGCGTTCTGGCCTGGCAAGGTTCCGTTCCCCGTTTTGCACGTGGACACCGGTCACAACTTCCCGGAGGTCATCGACTTCCGTGACCGGACTGTGGAGAGGCTGGGACTTAAGCTCGTCGTCGGCTCCGTCCAGGAGTTCATTGACAGCGGCGAGCTGGCGGAGCGTGCCGACGGTACCCGTAACCCGCTGCAAACTGTTCCGCTGCTGGACGCGATCCAGAAGAACAAGTTCGACGCCGTCTTTGGCGGCGGCCGCCGTGACGAGGACAAGGCCCGGGCCAAGGAGCGCATCCTGAGCCTCCGCGACGAGTTCGGCCAGTGGGATCCGCGCAACCAGCGCCCCGAGCTGTGGAACCTGTACAACGGCCGCCACACGGTGGGCCAGCACGTCCGCGCGTTCCCCATCAGCAACTGGACCGAGCTGGACATCTGGCGCTACATCGAGCGCGAGAACATCGAGCTGCCGGGCCTGTACTACGCCCACGAGCGCGAGGTCTTTGCCCGTGACGGCATGTGGCGCGCAGTGGGCGAAGTCTCCCAGCCGCTGCCGCACGAGGACGTCATTACCAAGCTGGTCCGCTACCGCACCGTGGGCGACATGTCCTGCACAGGCGCGGTTGAGTCCGACGCCCGCACCGTGAGCGACGTTGTGATCGAAGTAGCCGCCTCCACCATTACCGAACGTGGCGCCACCCGCGCAGATGACCGCATCTCCGAGGCAGCCATGGAAGACCGCAAGAAGGACGGGTACTTCTAATGATTTCGACAGGCTCAATCACCGAGGCGCCGAGCTCAATCACCGAGGGCCTGCCCACCACGCTTTTCCGGTTCGCCACGGCCGGATCGGTCGACGACGGGAAGTCCACTTTGGTGGGCCGCCTCCTGCACGATTCCAAGGCGATCCTGGCAGACCAGCTCGACGCCGTTGCCCGCACCTCTGCGGACCGTGGATTCGGCGGCGCAGGTGCCACCGGAACGCAGGCCATTGATCTGGCGCTGCTCACGGACGGCCTGCGTGCCGAGCGCGAGCAGGGCATCACGATCGACGTGGCCTACCGCTACTTCGCCACGGACCGCCGCAGCTTCATCCTGGCTGACTGCCCCGGGCACGTGCAGTACACCAAGAACACGGTGACGGGCGCATCCACCGCGGATGCCGTCGTCGTACTCATTGACGCCCGCAAGGGTGTGCTGGAGCAGACGCGCCGGCACCTGTCCGTGCTGCAGCTGCTGCGTGTGTCGCACGTGATTGTGGCTGTGAACAAGATTGACCTGGTGGGTTTCAGCGAGTCCGTGTTCCGCGAGATCCAGGCCGACGTGCAGCAGGTTGCGCGTGAGCTGGGCATCGGATCAGCGGAGCTCGGCGCGGCAGACCACATTGAGGACCTTCTGGTCATTCCGGTGTCCGCGCTCGAAGGCGACAACGTGGTGGACCGCTCCGCCCGCACCCCCTGGTACGACGGTCCGGCCCTGCTGGAGGTCCTGGAAACGCTGCCCGCCGCGGACGAGATCGACGCCCACCTGGAGAGCTTCCGCTTCCCGGTGCAGCTGGTCATCCGGCCGCAGGGTGCCCTCGCTCCGGACGCCGTTGCAGGTGGCCTGGACGTGGAGGCCTACCGCGACTACCGTGCCTACGCCGGCCAGATCACGGAGGGCTCCGTGAAGGTTGGCGACTCGGTTTCCGTGTTGACGCCGGGCCAGGAACCGCGGACCACCACGGTGACCGGCATCGACTTCGCCGGAGCTTCGCTGGAGGAAGCCGCCGCCCCGCAGTCCGTGGCCATCCGCCTGGCTGAGGAATTCGACGTCGCCCGTGGAGACACCCTTGCCGCCGCCGGCAGCGTCCGCGAGGCGTCCGCTGACCTGTACGCGGCCCTGTGCTGGCTCTCGCCCAAGCCGCTGCGCGAAGGAGCGAAGGTGCTGGTGAAGCACGGCACCCGCACGGTCCAGGCGATGGTCCGCAACGTCAACGGCAAGCTGGACCTGGCGTCCTTCAAGCTGGAGCCGTCCTCCAGCCTGGAACTGAACGACATCGGCCACGCACAGCTCCGGCTCGCCGCGCCGCTGCCGCTGGAGAACTACCTGCACCACCGCCGCACCGGCGCGTTCCTGGTGATCGATCCCCAGGACGGCAACACGCTGGCCGCGGGCATGGTCAAGGACCACCCGGGCGACCACGAGGACGAGCGCTACTCCATCTAGGAGCCTGCTGAACCAGGTACCTTCCCGGGATCGCCGGAACGCTTCCAGCTCGCCGTAGAACTACGGCGAGCTGGCGCGTTTCCGGCGAATTCGGCACCAGGTGCCAGGCCAGCCTTGCGGACCGCTCGCCCCGCCCGCCATGATCGGAAGTGGGAGGGCAGCGCCGTGGAGACCATCAACAGCAAGCTCATCAACTGGGCCTCGATCCTGGATGAGAAGACCCGCGAGCAGGCGCTGACCACGGCCAGGCTGCCGTTCATCTACCCGCACCTGGCCCTCATGCCTGACGCGCACCTGGGCAAGGGCGCCACGGTCGGCTCGGTCATTCCCACCCTCAACGCGGTGATCCCGGCGGCCGTGGGAGTGGACATCGGCTGCGGGATGATCGCCGTCCGGACTCAATACTCAGTGAAGGACCTGCCGCACGACAGGAGAAAGCTCCGGGAGGGAATCGAACGGGAGGTCCCGCTCTCCGCCGGGCACAACAACCGGACCATCCTGCCAACAGCCGCCCCACGCGTTGCTGAGCTGAAGCGCCTCGCGGCCAAGGCCGGCTTCGACCCCGCGCAGTACGTTGCCAAATGGGACCTGCAGCTGGGTTCCCTGGGCTCCGGCAACCACTTCATCGAGGTCTGCGCTGACGAGGATGACGCCGTCTGGCTGTTCCTGCACTCCGGTTCCCGGGGCATTGGCAACAAGATCGCCCAACACCACATCGGCGTCGCCCAGCGTTACATCCAGAAGAAGGGGATCAGGGTTCCCGACGCCGATCTTGCCTACCTGGAGGAAGGCACCTCCGAATTCACGCGGTACATCGCGGAACTCCGGTGGGCCCAGCACTTCGCCCTGCTGAACCGGGAGGAAATGATGGACCGGGTGATCAGCCAGTTCTCGCACTGGGTGGCCGGGCCGGTGAAGGAGCGCGAACGGATCAACTGCCACCACAACTTCACACAGCAGGAGACCCATTACGGCAAGTCCGTGTGGGTGTCACGCAAGGGTGCGATCAAGGCCGAGCGTGGCGATCCCGGTCTGATTCCGGGTTCCATGGGAACGGCGTCCTACGTGGTCGAGGGGCTGGGCAACAAGGCCTCCCTGAATTCGTCCCCGCACGGTGCCGGCCGCGAGTATTCAAGGAACGCGGCCCGGAAAACCTTCTCACTGGATGAACTGAAAACGGCCATGCGCGGCATAGAATTCCGCGCCTCTGAGGCCTTCATTGACGAGATCCCTGCAGCCTACAAGCCGATCGACCAGGTGATGAGCGACGCCGCGGACCTGGTGACGGTCCGGCATAAGCTGCGCCAGCTGGTCAACGTCAAAGGAAACTGAACCGGGGCAGCCGGGACCGGCGGAATATGACGCCTTATGAACCCGCGTGACCCCCCGTTTCCACGGTATTGAAGCGAAATATGGCAGTACCTACTGTGAATCCATGACCACTTCGGAATGGTCCTTCCTTGCCCTGCCGGGGCGATGTCAAGGGGCCTGAAAACCCAGTCCCTTTCGCATCCCAACCTCCAAGGACCCATCATGGCCAACAGTTCCGAACCACAAGGACCCGCCCAGGGCACCATCCGCATCGTCGCCGGGGAAACCGACAAGCCGAAGCGCCGCCGCACCCTTGAAGCAGCCCTCGCCGTCGGCCTGGTGCTCCTGATCGGCGCAGGTGCCGCCATTGCGTCGGCCGTTTCCAGCGGCAGCCAGGCCGCGCCGGCTCCCGCCGCGTCCCCGGCGGCTGAGCTCAAGCTCGGCTACTTCGGCAACGTCACCCACGGCCCCGCCCTGGTGGGAACCAGCCAGGGCATCATCGCCAAGGCGCTGGGGGAGACCAAGCTCAGCACCCAGGTTTTCAACGCCGGGCCCTCCGCGATTGAGGCGCTCAACGCCGGCGCGATAGACGCCACGTACATCGGCCCCAACCCGGCCATCAACTCCTACGTCAAGAGCAACGGCGAGTCCATCAGCATCATTGCCGGCGCCGCGGCGGGCGGCGCCCAGCTGGTGGTCAAGCCGGAGATTACCAGCGCGGCAGACCTCAAGGGCAAGGTCCTTTCCACGCCGCAGCTTGGCGGAACCCAGGACGTTGCCCTCCGTGCCTGGCTGGGACACCAGGGCTTCCAGACCAGCACCGACGGCGGCGGGGACGTCAGCATCAACCCCACCGAGAACGCCCAGTCGCTCAAGCTCTTCCTGGACGGGAAGATCGACGGCGCCTGGCTGCCTGAACCATGGGCCTCCAGGCTGGTCCTTGAAGCCGGAGCCAAGGTGCTGGTTGATGAGAAGGACCTGTGGGAGAACGGCGAATTCACCACCACCATCCTGATCGTCAACAAGAAGTTCGCCGCCGAGCACCCGGAGACGGTGAAGGCGCTCCTGAAGGGCCACGTGGACTCCGTGAACTGGCTGAACTCGGCCTCCGCTGAGGAAAATGCCAGCACCATCAACGCCGTCCTCAAGGACACTGCCGGCAAGCCGCTTCCGGCAGACGTCATCAACCGCGCCCTGTCCAACATCACCTTCAACACGGACCCGCTGGCCGCAACCTATCCCAGGCTGCTGCAGGACGGCGTGGACGCGGGCACCACCAAGGAAGCGGACATTTCCGGCATCTTCGACCTCCGCGCCCTGAACGAGGTTGAGGGTAAAAAGACCTCCGCCGCAGGGCTCGGCCAGGACTAGGCGCCACCAGCCACATCAGCTCCACCAACGAACACGAAGGACGGGACCATGCCAGTCGTACTGGAACACTTGGGCAAACGCTTTGGCGACGGCGCCCCGGTGCTGGACGACGTCAACGCCACCATCGGCAGCGGTGAGTTCGTCGCCCTCCTGGGCGCGTCCGGCTGCGGCAAGTCCACCCTGCTGAACATCATGGCGGGACTGGAGCGTCCGACGTCGGGAGCCCTGGAAGTGCCCAGCGACGGCGCCGCCTTTATGTTCCAGGACGCGGCCCTGTTCCCCTGGCTCACGGCCCGCGGAAACATTGAACTGGCCCTGCAGCTGGCAGACAAGTCCAGCACCAAGGCCAGCCGCAGGGCCCGGGCAACGGAGCTGCTGGAACTGGTCCACCTGGGCGGCGCGGGGGACAAGCGCCCGCACGAACTCTCCGGCGGCATGCGGCAGCGCGTGGCCCTGGCCCGCTCGCTGGCGCAGGACCGGCAGCTCCTGCTGATGGATGAGCCCTTCGCCGCGCTCGACGCCATCACCAGGGACCTGCTGCACGACGAACTCGAGCGGATCTGGAAGGAAACCGGCCGCACCATTGTGTTCGTCACCCACAACGTCCGAGAGGCTGTGCGGCTGGGCCAACGGGTGCTGCTGCTCTCCTCCCGCCCCGGCCGGGTGGTGGCTGAATGGGCCGTGAGCGAGGACCACCGCACCGATCCCGGGAAAGCCGGCGAGCTGACCAGAGTGATTACCCGCCGGCTTCGCGAGGAGATCCGCCGCCATGCCAAGTAACCAGACCACCGAAGAGCGGACCCCGAACGTGACCCAGTCCAGCGAACACATCACGTCGCCGTCCATCAAGGGCAACCCCTCGGAACTGCGCGACCTCGAAGCCGGACTGGACAACCTCCAGTCGGACACCCGGCGCAGGGCAGGCATCGACTGGCAGCGCGTCCTGCTGCCCATTGCCGCCCTGGTGGTCCTGGTGCTGGTCTGGCAGTTCTACGTTTCCCTGGGCCTCAAGCGCCGCGACCAGGTTCCGGGCCCGCTTGATGTCCTGAACCAGCTGGTGGTGCTGTGGGGCGAGGGCAAGGTCCAGGAATCCGTGTGGACGTCGCTGCAGCGCGGGCTGGTGGGCTTCCTGATCTCCGTTGTGATCGCCACGCCCATCGGGTTGCTCCTGGCACAGGTTGCGCCGCTGCGCCGGGCCTTTGGTCCACTGATTTCCGGGCTGCAGGTCCTGCCGTCCGTGGCGTGGGTGCCGGCTGCCATCATCTGGTTCAGCCTGACCGACGCCACCGTGTACTTCGTGATCTTTATGGGGGCGATCCCGTCCATCATCAACGGCCTGATCTCCGGCGTGGACCAGATCCCGCCGCAATACCGCAGCGTGGGTACGGTGCTTGGCGCCAACCGGCTGCAAATGGCCCTGCAGATCGTCCTCCCGGCCGCGCTGCCCGGCTACATCGGCGGTCTGAAGCAGGGCTGGGCATTTTCCTGGCGCTCGCTGATGGCGGCGGAAATCATCGCTGTAGGCGGCACCATCGGGTTCGGCCTTGGTTCGCTGCTGGACCAGGGGCGCCTCCTGGCGGACATGTCAGTGGTGATGGCCGCGATCCTGCTGATCCTGGCCGTTGGCATCCTGATCGAGCTCCTGGTGTTCGGCCCCATCGAAAAGCGCCTCCTCCAGCGCCGTGGCCTCCTCGCAGGCAGCAGCCGCTAAGCCCGCTGCTTTGTGACGCACGGTTACCTTGCGTGAACGGGTGTTGCTGTTGCGTTGTTGGTAAATGTGACGCGGCCCTACCGTTATTCCATGGCAATTCAGGACATTTACCCCACGGCACTGCGCCTCCTCGGCCGCCCCGTGCTGGTGGTGGGCGGCGGCCCCGTAGCTGCGCGCCGCGCCAAGGGCCTGCTGAACGCGGGCGCCCGGGTCACCGTGGTTGCCCCGGTTGCCTCCGCCGCGCTTCGCGAACTGTCCGACGCCGGCCTCCTCACCTGGGAGCCGCGCACCTACCAAAGCTCCGACGTCGACGGCGTCTGGTTCGTCCAGACGGCCACCGGACTTGCCGAGGTGGACACCCGGGTTGCGGCCGACGCCGAAGCGCAGCGCATCTGGTGCGTCAACGCCTCTGACCACGAATCCTCCGCAGCCTGGACTCCCGCAGTAGCGGTGGTTGATGACGTGCAGATCGCCGTGAACGCCGGGGGAGACCCGCGCCGCGCCATGGCCCTCCGCGACGCTGTTGCCACGGCCCTGGACACGGGAGACCTCCCGTTGCGCCGCCGTCGGGTCTCGACAGGCTCGACCACCGGCTCGACCACCGGATCGGTTGCCCTGGTGGGCGGCGGGCCCGGTGACACCGGCCTGATCACCGTCCGCGGCCGGCGCCTGTTGGGCCAGGCGGACGTTGTTGTGGCGGACCGGCTGGGACCGCGCGAACTGCTCAAGGAACTTGCTCCGGACGTAGAGGTCATCGAAGTCGGCAAGACGCCGGGCCACCACCCCGTCCCGCAGGATGAGATCAACCGGATCCTGGTCACCAAGGCCCTCGAGGGCAACCGCGTGGTCCGGCTCAAAGGCGGCGACCCCTACGTCCTGGGGCGCGGCGGCGAGGAAGCCGAATTCTGCCGGCAGAACGGCGTCGAGGTTGAGGTTGTGGCGGGTGTGACGTCGGCGATTTCGGTTCCGGCAGCGGCAGGAATTCCTGTGACGCACCGCGGCCTGGCCAAGGGCTTCAGCGTCGTCACCGGCCACGAGGAACTTTCCGAGGTGCCTGCGCGTGCTGACCATACTGTGGTTTTGCTCATGGGAGTGGGGAAATTGCGCGAATCCGCGGCAGCCATGGCCGCCGCCGGTTTGCCTCAGGACACTCCTGTTGGCATCGTTGAGAATGGATATTTGCCGGACCAGCGCGTGACGATCGGCACGCTCGGTTCCATCGCAGACCAGGCGGAAGCGGTTGGCGTCGCAAATCCTGCGGTGATCGTCATTGGCGACGTCGTCCGTGTGAGCCCTTTCGCACCACCGCATTTCAAGACCGCCGATTACAGCACCACCACCCCGAACCACCCCCGCGCCGCCCCTAGCCAGACGAAAACCCGAGTCAGCACCCCGTAGCCCAACCAGCTCGCAACTAACGCACTGAAAACGCCTTTTGAGAGCGTTAAATGCGAGCCAGTTGGGGAGAGCCAGAAGAGAAGGAACACAGCCGTGTCAAACAGCACCACCGTAGGATCTGCAGAGCGCCCGCTGCGCGTCGCCGTCGTTGGCTCCGGCCCGGCCGGTGTCTACGCTGCAGACATCCTGACCAAGAGCGAGGCCGTCAAGAGCGGCGAGCTCACCGTCAGCATCGACCTCTTCGACCGCTACCCGGCGCCCTACGGCCTGATCCGTTACGGCGTGGCCCCGGACCACCCGCGCATCAAGGGCATCGTCAACGCCTTGCACAAGGTCCTGGACCGCGGCGACATCCGGTTCTTCGGCAACGTCGACTACGGCACGGACATCTCCATCGAGGACCTCCGCGCGCACTACGACGCCGTCATTTTCGCCACCGGCGCCATCAAGGACGCGGACCTCAACATCCCCGGCATCGAGCTGGAAGGCTCCTTCGGCGGCGCGGACTTCGTCTCCTGGTACGACGGCCACCCGGACGTTTCCCGCGAATGGCCGCTGGAAGCCAAGGAAATCGCCGTGATCGGCAATGGCAACGTGGCCCTTGACGTGGCCCGCGTCCTGTCCAAGCACGCCGATGACCTCCTGGTCTCCGAGATCCCGGACAACGTTTATGCCGGCCTCAAGGCATCCCCGGTCACCGACGTCCACGTCTTCGGCCGCCGCGGTCCCGCGCAGGTCAAGTTCACCCCGCTGGAGCTCCGCGAACTGTCGCACTCCAAGGACGTGGACATCATCCTCTACGCCGAGGACTTCGAGTTCGACGAGGAATCCGACCGCCAGATCCAGACGAACAACCAGACCAAAACCATGGTGGGCACCCTCACCAACTGGATCGCCGAGCAGCCCGAGGACCTTTCCGAGCTCAAGGCCTCCCGCCGCCTGCACCTGCACTTCCTGCACAGCCCGGTGGAAATCTACGACGACGCCGAGACGCCCGGCAAGGTTGCCGGCATGCGGTTCGAGCGGACCGAGCTGGATGGCACGGGCAACGCCCGCGGCACCGGCGAGTTCGTGGACTACCCCGTCCAGGCCGTGTACCGCGCGATCGGCTACTTCGGTTCCGCCCTGCCGGAGATCGAATTCGACCACAAGAAGGGCGTTGTACCGAACGACGGCGGACGCGTCCTGGATGCCGCAGGCACCCACGTGCCGGGCATCTACGCCACGGGCTGGATCAAGCGCGGACCTGTCGGCCTGATCGGCCACACCAAGGGCGACGCCCTGGAGACGGTGACCTACCTGCTGGAAGACCGCGAAAACCTTCCGGTAGCCGAGGCACCCGAGGAAAGTGCCGTCGTCGAACTCCTGGACAGCCGCGGCGTGCGGTTCACCAGCTGGGAAGGCTGGCTGGCACTGGACGCGCACGAACTCGCGCTGGGTGCTGCCGCCACGGAGGCCGGCGGATCGCATGGCGTTGAGGTCAAGCGCGAGCGTATCAAGGTGGTGCCGCGCGAGGACATGGTGGCGATTTCCCGTGACGGGGTCTCCGCCGGAGTCTAAGGCAGCTACATCCGGCCGAAACGGGCACGGATCAGCGCGAAGACCCCATATGCAATGAAGCCCACTCCGATGGCCACCAGCAGATAAGGCCCAAACTGGTGGTCACGGAGTGCCTTCAGGCTGCCGTCCAGGCCTGTTGATTCCTCAGGACTGTGCTTGGCGGCCGCAATAACGAACAGCAGCCCGGCAAGGTTCAACGCGATTCCCTTTGCCACGTGTCCGATCAC
Organism: Pseudarthrobacter sp. J47; assembly: GCF_049810315.1. Classification (GTDB taxonomy): domain Bacteria; phylum Actinomycetota; class Actinomycetes; order Actinomycetales; family Micrococcaceae; genus Arthrobacter. The sequence goes on along the minus strand of NZ_CP187358.1, from coordinate 3,112,292 downwards.
GCCCAGGGTGTCGATGACCCGGCCCCGGTGCGTTCCGTCGAAGTGGAAGAGCTCTTCCTTGAAGCCGCGCCGCAGGCCTTTGACGATGAAGTAGATGCCGATTCCCATGATGGTGAGCCCGATGGCCGCCAGCACCCAGGGGCCAGCCGGCGTCGCCATGAGGCTGCTGCTGAAGTCCCGCGTGGTGGTGCCGGAATCGGAGCGCCACCCCACGGCAAACCCGGCGAAGGTGAGTCCCACGCTGCCATAGGCCACCGCCAGGAAGCCTGAGGAGATGAGCTTGGCCAGCCGCTCCCTGCGCCGTTTCCGCCGGACCCGCAGGGTCGCTTCGCTGAGCTGCCATAAGGCAAGGCCAACGCAAGCCGCCAGGCAGGCCCACATTACTGCCGGACCCCACGGGTTCATTGCCAGCTGCTCGATTGCCCCGGTGGCTTCGGCCTCTCCGGGCTGGCCCAGTGCAATGGCTATGGAGATGGCGCCCACAATGACGTGAAGCAGGGCAACCACGGCAAAGCCGGTCCGGGCAACGACGTCCAGGGCCTTGGCGTTGGAGGCCCGCTCCATGGCGTCGGCTGCTTCACTGATGCTGGATTCCCCATGGTCCATGCTTGTTCGACCGCCCCACTCAGCCGTTCATGGGGCCTTCGGCGTGCAGCTTTTCGGCGCCAGGGCCCACGACCTTCACGGTGCAGCGGACGATCAGCGAGTCCGGGGCGTTATCCAGTTCCAGGATGGTGTCGTGCGCGCAGACCACCGTGTAGGCCGCTGACCGGCTGAGAATCTCGACGCCTTTTGCCGACGCGGTGGCCCGGGCATTCTCCAGTGCCTGGTCCTTGAGTTCCTTGACATAGGCAGCGTCCCCGCGCCGCGCCTCATCGCCGAACGCCCAGCCAAAGAGGCTGCCGGTGGCAATGGAACCAGGGTTGTTAGTCGTGGCCGGGTTCGTCATGGGGCTTCTGCTCCTGCCTTTCGGAAACATAGTAAGTGTGCTTACTATAGCTGAACCACTCACCACTACTCTAAGGAGTTCATCATGGCAGGTAACCTTTTGGCCCGCTCCGTTCACGATCTCACTGCGGCGGCATGGTTTGGTGGCTCGCTTATGGGCGCCGTTGGAGTTAACGGGGCGGCCGCGCAGGCGAAGGACCCGAGCGAACGGACCAGGCTCTCCAGCGCCGGGTGGATGCGGTGGGCTCCCATCCAGGCTGCAGCACTGGGTGCGCACCTCCTGGCTGACCTCGCCATCGCGGCCGAAAACAAGGGCCGCATTGCCAAGCAGGAGGGAGTCGCCCGCGACACCGTGCTCAAGACGGTGATCACGGTGGCCGGTGCCGCTACGACCCTGTACGCAGGCATTCTGGGCAAGAAGGTGGAAAAGATGGCCGACGAAGGCGCCCAGGGCGCCACGGAACCAAAGCCTGAGGCTTCCAGTGCGCTGAAGTCTGCGCAGACACAGCTCGCGTGCCTGCAGTGGGCCATTCCTGCCTTCGCCGCCGCCGTCATTGTGCTCGGTGCCAAGCATGGCGAGATGCAGCGGCCCAAGAACGTGTTCCAGGGGCTGCGCCAGTAGGAAATGGCTTACGTCGGCTTCGTATTGGCCGGCGGGAGGTCCGGGTTCAGGTCCTCCAGGTTTGGATCCTCAGCAGTCCAGACCTGGAGGATCGCCCATGCCACGGCGGCCAGCGGAACGGACAGGACGGCGCCGACGATGCCCGCCACAATGGTGCCGGCAGTCAGCGCCATCAGGATCACCAGGGCGTGGAGCTGCAGGGACTTGCCCATGACGATCGGCTGCAGGAGATCGCCCTCGAGCTGGTTCACGGCGATCACTACGGCCACCACAATCAGGGCCACCACCGGACCATTGGCCACCAGTGCCACCAGGGCGGCCAGGATCCCGGCAATCGTGGCGCCAACCAGCGGAATGAAGGCGCCCAGGAACACAATGATGGCCAGCGGAATGGCCAGCGGAACCTGCAGGATCAGCAGCGCCGCTCCGATGGCCACCGTATCAACCAAAGCCACGACGGCGGTGCCCCGGACGTACCCGCCCAGCACCTCCAGCGTGCGGCTGCCCACCCGGCGCAGCTTGGCCTCGCGCTGGCCGCTGAAGGGGCGGAGGAAGAAGTTCCAGATCTTCGCTCCGTCTTTCAGGAAGAAAAACAGGACGATCACCATCAGGCTGGCGCCGGCGATGAACTCGGTGACCATGGACAGGCCTGTGATAGCGCCGGAGCGCACCTGGCTGCTGGTGGCAAACTCGATGATGGCCTGCCGGCCCTGCTCCAGTTGTTCGCGGTCAACCGGAATGGGTCCGGTCAGCAGGAACTGCTCCAGTTCGTCCAGGCCGGAGGCCGCCTGCGTGGCCAGTTCGCCCCATTGGCTGCGCACCGAGCGGTAGATGACCGTGGAGACTCCGGCCAGGACCAGGAGCAGCCCAACGAAAGCAATGCCTGTAGCCAGTCCGCCCGGTATGCCCCTGCGCCGGAGCAGGTTCACGAACGGGCCGATCGCCGCTGCAAGGATCAGGGCGATCAGGATTGGAATGACCAGCAGCTTGATCTGGATCAGCGCATAAATGGACACCACCGCCACCGTCAGGACCAGCAGCACCTGGGCTGCGCGGGTGGCAACCCTGCCCAGCCCGTCGTTCCATATCGCCTTCGGCGTGGGGATCGGAGTGGAGGCTGGTGTGGAAGCCGGCGCGGAGGCCTGGGCGGCATCCCGCTTGGCGGCAGACGCGGAGTCCTGTGGGGACATCGGTGTGGCTTGGGGCTCAGGGTCTTGGGCCATGGTCGCTCCTCGGGATCGGCCGGCACCCCAGGTGCCGGCGGAATGAGTCTCCCTGTCAGGTGCTAAGCGTACTGACTACCTGGCCGGTCCAGCCACCCGACCCGCTGGGCGGCGCGCACTGCCGGGGATCACGCCATTTCCCGTGAGCAGGTGTCCCATGGCGATCTGCGCCGCGGCCACCACCAGGAGGATGGCCAGCGGCAGGGTCCAGCTGCCAGTGGCGCTGTGCAGCAGCCCCACCCCGAACGGACCGAGGGACGCCAGCAGGTAACCGGTGGATTGGGCGAGCGTGGAGAGAGCAGTCGTTTCGGCCGTTGTGGTGCCGCTGCGGCTGATCAGCACCATCACCAGCGGGAAGATCCCAATGCCCAGGCCGGTCAGGCAGGCAGGGATGATTGCCAGCTCAACGGGGAGCAGCAGCTGGCAGGCCAGGCCGGCGGCCATGGAGAGGCCCGCAAGGTAGAAGGCCGGGCGTAGCATTCCCGGCCGTGAACCCATGGCGATCAGCAGCATTCCTGCCGGAACGGACACCAGCTGCAGCAGGCCGTACATCAGCCCGCTCTCCGCGGCGTCCAGGCCCTTGGTGGTCAGCTGGTACGGGAACCAGCTCAATACTGAATACGCCAGGAGCGACTGCAGCGTGAAGACAGCGGTAATCAGCAGCCCCTTGCGGGTCTTCAGCAGCGGCCAGGGACGGATCCTTGCTTCGCCGCTGCGGACTCCGTGCCGGTGCGAATGCAGCGCCACCGGCAGGAAGCCAAGGAGGGCGGCGGCGGCCAGGAAGCCTATGGAACCAACAGCTGACGACGGCGAGCCCAGGGCCTGTGCCATGGGAACCGCCAGGATGGAGGCCGCCGTCGCCCCAGTTGTCATGGTCAGCGTGTAGACACCCGTCATCAGCGATGTCCGGCTGGCGAAGTGCTCGCGGATGAAGGAGGGCATGGCCACGTTGCAGACGGCCAGGCCGCACATGCCCACAACCGTGCCTCCCACCAGCATCCCGGTGGCCGGGATGCCGCGCATCAACAACCCGCCTGCCAGCATGGCCAGGGCAAGGGCGATTGCCTTCTCCACGCCCACTTTTCCGGTGAGCCAGGACGTCGCGGCGCCGGCCACGGCGAAGCACAGCGTGGGGATGGACGGGATCACCGAGGCAATGACCGGGCCGTAGCCAAGCGTGCGCTGGAGGTCGTGCAGGAGGGTGGAGGCACCCGTGATCCCGGCCCGCAGGTTCAGCCCGATCAGGATTAGCGCCACTACGCCCATCACCATAACGGCGCGGCTGCGTGGCGGGTCTGTGCGCACCGGCGCAGGGACTGGGGAGGGGGCCATGCTTCCAGCGTAGGGGCTGGGGACAGGCCGGTTAGCCCGGATGCCGCGCACCCAGCCGTGATACTGCTAACGCCAGCCAGAGCTGCACCCGGTCCGCCGTGACGGACGGGTCGTAGCCGGTCATCTCCGTGATTTGGGCCAGCCGGTAGCGGACGGTGTTGCGGTGCAGCGTCAGCGCCTCCGCCACGGCGGCCACTGACCCGTTGTGGTTTAGGTAGCTTTCCAGGGTCAGCATCAGCTCCGAACCGTGGGCCGCGTCGAAGGATCTCAAAGGCGTCAGGCACTCCTTGGCCATGTCCGCCAGCGGCACGTCTTCACTGGCCAGCAGAAGCGACGTCAGGCTGAGCCTTTCGGGTTCGTTGACGGGCAGCCCGTGGCTGGCGGCGTCACGCGCCTCGAAGTAGCTCCACCGGAGGCCGTTCGGCTTCGTGTAGGCGCCGCCGATTCCGATGTTCGCGTGGATGCCGGCTTCGGCGAGGTGATCGCTGAGCTGGCGGGCCAGGGCAGGCGCTCCCGTGCCGTCGTCGGGAATCACCAGCACCAGGTCCTTGCCCACGACGGCGGCCACCGCACCTTCCAGCGCTGGAGGCACTGAGGTGCTCCCCAGCGTTTTGTGGTGTGCGGCGGAGACGGCCAGCAGCGCGACGTTGCGGCGGGTGCTGTTGACGCCGATGCCCGCCAGGCGGCGCTGGGCCTCGCTGGTTTCCAGCGACCCGTGGAAGATGTCCTCCAGGACCTGCCCGGCCAGGGCGCGCTGGGCCTGGCGCTGCTTCACCATGTTGTTCAGTTCGACGCTGATCAGGTTCTGCGCGTACCCCACAATCCCGGTGTCCTCGAAGGGCTGCCGCACCCACAGTGTGCAGGCATCGCGGCGGCCGGTGGGGATGGGGTAGGAAGCCCATTCCGGGGCCGACGGCGGCTGGCCGGCACTGTTGAACAGCAGGGCGGTGAACTGGGTGAGGGCGACGTCCGTGCGCAGCATGCCGCCGAGGTGCTTGAGCAGTTCACCCAGGCCGCCGCCCGTCAGCAGTGCGCGGGCCAGGACCTGGTGGCCGGCGATCAGCCGCTCCAGTTTGGCGTAATGGTCCGATGACTGTGCGTCCGCGACGATCTTGGTGATGGCGATGAAGGGGGTGTCGTACGGGACCTCGACCACCGGAATGTTCCAGCGGTTGGCCTCGGCAACAAGGGCCGGCGGAACCACCTCGTGGGTCAGCCCGGTGCCGAATCCGATGCCCACCGCACCCGCACGCTGGACCTGCCGCACAAACCGGCGCTGGTCCGCCGCGGCCTTGAGCCGCAGGCCGGTGGTCAGGACCAGTTCGCCGCCATCCAGGAAGCGCTGCGGGTCCTCCAGCTCGGAGACGGCAACCCAGCGGATGTCATGGGTCCAGGTGCTTTCGGAAAGCCCGGCTTTCTTGAGTTTCAGGGGGCTGGCGGCAACCAGGGCAGCGAGGGAAATGGCCATCCTCCAAGGATAGGACGATACTGGGCAAGCGCACTAAACATGCCTGGATAGGGTGTGCAGATGGCTATTCCTTCGCCCTGTGACGTGGCCTACGCTCGATGCAGTAGCTCAGAGCGCAGAAAGAGGTTGCACATCGTGGTTCAGACCTTGCAGAACTTCATCAACGGACAGTTCGTCACCCCGGCCGGACCCCATCTGCTGGACATCGTCAACCCCACCAACGGCGAGGTGGTAGCCAAGGCACCCATCTCCAACCAGGCCGACGTCGACGCCGCCATGACCGCCGCCAAGGACGCCTTCAAGAGCTGGAAGCACGTGACGCCGGGCCAGCGCCAGCTGATGCTGCTCAAGCTCGCTGACGCCATCGAGGCCAACAGCGACGAGCTCGTTGAAGCCCAGCACCGCAACACCGGCCAGGTGCGCTCGCTGATCGCTTCCGAGGAAATTGCCGCCGGCGCAGACCAGATGCGCTTCTTCGCCGGAGCCGCCCGCATCATGGAAGGCAAGTCCGCCGGAGAGTACTTCGAAGGCCACACCTCCTACGTCCGCCGCGAGCCCATTGGCGTTGTAGCCCAGGTTGCACCGTGGAACTACCCGTTCCTGATGGCCATCTGGAAGATCGGTCCGGCGCTGGCCGCCGGCAACACCGTAGTACTCAAGCCCTCTGACACCACCCCCGAATCAACACTGGTGCTGGCACGCCTGGCCGGCGAAATCCTGCCCGCCGGCGTCCTGAACGTGGTCCTTGGCACCGGCGAGACCGGTTCCATGATGGTGGAGCACAAGGTCCCCGGCCTGGTTTCCATCACCGGCTCCGTCCGCGCCGGCATCGCCGTTGCAAGCGGCGCGGCCAAGGGACTCAAGCGCGCCCACCTGGAACTGGGCGGCAAGGCTCCCGCCATCGTCTTCAAGGACGCGGACATCAAGAAGAGCGCAGCAGCCATTGCCGAGTTCGCCTTCTTCAACGCCGGCCAGGACTGCACGGCGATCACGCGCGTGCTGGTGGAGGACTCAGTCCACGACGAGGTTGTAGCCGCGATGGTGGAACACACCAAGACCCTCCACACCGGTTCGCAGAACGACGAAGACAACTACTTCGGTCCGCTGAACAACGTCAACCACTTCAACCAGGTCAAGTCCGTGGTGGAGCACCTCCCGGATTACGCCCGGATCGAAACCGGCGGCCACCAGGCAGGGGACAAGGGCTACTTCTTCGAACCCACCATTGTCACCGGCGCCAGGCAGAAGGACGCGATCGTCCAGCAGGAAACCTTCGGCCCGGTCATCACAGTGCAGAAGTTCAGCACGGAAGCCGAGGCACTGGAGATGGCCAACGACGTCGAATACGCCCTTGCCTCCAGCGTCTGGACCACTGACCACGGCACGGCCATGCGGATGTCCCGGGACCTGGACTTCGGCGCCGTCTGGATCAACACGCACATCCTGCTCACCGCCGAAATGCCGCACGGCGGCTTCAAGCAGTCCGGCTACGGCAAGGACCTCTCCATGTACGGCGTGGAGGACTACACCCGCATCAAGCACGTGATGAGCGCGCTGGACGCCTGACCCGGTGGTTGAGCCCCCGGTGGTTGAGCTTGTCGAAACCTGATCTCGACAGGCTCGATCACCGAACGGCCCGATCACCTAACGATCACTACTTCTTTGAAAGGCTTCGCCATGACCACCACAGCACCCGAACTCAGCTACCGGCTGGAGCAGAAGCGCTCCATCACCGGCGCCTTCCCCGGCCCCAAGTCCCAGGCCCTGAACAACCGCCGCACCGCCGTTGTGGCTGCGGGCGTTGCCTCAGGCGTTCCTGTCTATGTTGAAGACGCCGACGGCGGGATCATCCGCGATGTTGACGGCAACTCGTTCATTGACCTCGGCTCAGGCATCGCCGTCACCAGCGTTGGCGCCTCCGACCCCGCCGTGGTCGCCGCCGTCCAGGACGCCGTCGCACATTTCACCCACACTTGCTTTATGGTCACCCCGTACGAGGGCTACGTGGCCGTTGCCGAGCAGCTGAACCGGCTCACCCCGGGCGACCACGAGAAGCGCACCGTCCTGTTCAACTCCGGCGCCGAGGCCGTGGAGAACGCCGTGAAGGTGGCCCGCCTGGCCACGGGGCGTGACGCGGTGGTGGCCTTTGACCATGCCTACCACGGCCGCACCAACCTGACCATGGCGCTGACCGCCAAGGCCATGCCGTACAAGACCGGATTCGGCCCGTTCGCGTCCGAGATCTACCGCATGCCCATGAGCTACCCGTTCCGTGAGGAAAACCCGGAGATCACCGGTTCCGAGGCCGCCAAGCGCGCCATCACCATGATCGAAAAGCAGATCGGCGGCGACCAGGTTGCCGCGATCATCATCGAACCCATCCAGGGTGAGGGCGGTTTCATCGTCCCGGCTGAGGGCTTCCTCCCCGCAATCGCAGCCTGGGCCAAGGAGAAGGGCATCGTCTTCATCGCGGACGAGGTCCAGTCCGGCTTCTGCCGCACCGGCGAGTGGTTCGCCGTCGATCACGAGGGCGTAGTTCCGGACATCATCACCATGGCCAAGGGCATCGCCGGCGGCATGCCGCTGTCCGCCATTACGGGCCGCGCTGACCTGCTCGACGCCGTCCACCCGGGCGGCCTGGGCGGCACGTACGGCGGCAACCCGGTGGCCTGTGCCGCCGCGCTGGCGTCCATCGGTTCCATGGAGCAGTTTGACCTCAACGGCCGTGCCCGCCACATCGAGGAGCTGGCCGTGGGCCGCCTCTCCGCGCTTCAGGAAGAGCTCGCCACTGCCGGAACCGGCGTGATCGGCGACGTCCGCGGCCGCGGTGCCATGCTGGCGATCGAACTGGTCCAGGCCGGTTCGAAGGAACCCAACCCGGAGCTGACCAAGGCCGTTGCCGCGGCCTGCCTTGCCGAAGGCGTCATCATCCTGACCTGCGGTACCTACGGCAACGTCATCCGCCTGCTGCCGCCGCTGGTCATCAGCGACGAGCTGCTCAACGACGGTCTGGACGTGCTGGCAAAGGCCATCAAGGCCAACGCCCTGACCACAGCTGTCCAGGCGTAGATCAAGGCGCCTGGCCTCGCAACGGGGCGGACACGGTGATCCCGTGTTCGCCCGTTCGCGTTTAACCACCTGGAGGCTGGTGGCCAGGCCTCAGAAACTGGTGACCAGATCGCCCAGCACGGCCTCGAGCCGGCCGGGGTCCGTGGCGTCGTAGAAGTGGGCGCCGCTGGCCTTTGCGATAGCCCGCAGCGTGGAGGTATCGGCCTCGGAACCATAGGCCAGCGTGAACACCAGCACGGGCGTGGTGTGGTGCTGGCTGCCCAGCAGCGTGGTGACCGAGGCCAGGTCCGCGGGATGGCTGGACTCGTTCCTGCCGTCGCTGAGCAGGATGATCGTGTTGATGGAGTCGGCCTTGTATTCAGCGGCCTGTTGTGCGGCGAAGGTGCCCACGGCCTCGAACAGAGGGGTGGCGGCGATCGGCTGCAAGGCATTGAGCTTGGCCAGGATGTCCGCTTTGTTTCCGGCAAACGGTGCCACGGGGCTGACCAGGCCGGGTTCCAGTGGGCCTTCGCCGCGTTGCGAGAAGGCGGCCAGGCCCACCTGGTCATCCCCGGTGAAGTGCTCCAGTGCCTTGGTCACAGCGTCCTTGGCACCCTGAAGCCGGGTCACGCCCGGCGCGATTTCGTCCTCCATGGAGCCCGAAACGTCCAGCAGGAACAAGGCCCGTGCGCGCTTGCGCACGTCCGGGAAGCTCTCCTGCACCGCTGCCAGCACGTCCACGGCGGGCAAGGGAAGTTCCTGCAGGGATTCGGCATAGTGGCCAGTGGCGGCTACCTGCGGATCAACAGCGCCGCGGATGCTCCGGTAGCCGGCGGAGGTGACCGTCGCCTGCCCTTGTTCCGTGGCGGCAAACTTAAGGAAATCTTCAGCGGCGAGCCGTTGCCCCGTGCTCACCCAGTCGCCGGATAGGACCACGCCGGGGTTGTCGGCAACAAACACGCCATCGCTGGGGTAGACGGCCAGGAGTGGCTCCTTCGGCGCCGGACCCGCCTGCTTATTCACGCCGTCGTTGCTTGATATGCCCTTGTTGTAATCCCACACCGATTTTTCGTCCACGATCACTGCGGACAGGAAATCGTGCACCTTGCCGGTGTCGTCAGCCTGCCTGGCATGCCACAGGAAATGTTCAGGCGTGGCCATGTAGTGGCTGGTGCTGAGTTCCGCGGCCCGGACTTTCTCGATGACGGGACCTTCAGTGACTGCCTGGCGCTCGATGTCCTTGACGTCTCCGCCGGCCACTCCATAGGACGTCAGCAACGCCATCAGTCCGGACGTGGACACCGTAGGGCTGGCCTTGCCAAATTTGAAGGTACCCCAGTCCTCATGGCCCAGCCGCTGCCAGACGCCCGGATCTGCGGCGGCAGCAAATACCTCGGACCAGCTTGGTGCTTCCTTGTCCCAGCCGATCGCTTCCGCCATGGACCTGGGCATGGCGAGGACAATTCCAGAGGCGGCCACGCTTTGGCCTTTCCCGGAAACAAGGCTGTTGGGCGACTGTTCCCCTGCCACCGCAAGCCACGCGCTGGAATCCGGCAGCCACACGGCCGGTCGCTCCGTGGCCGGTGTGCTGGCGAATCCCGCGGCTACTTTGCCGGCGGCGACGCCTGATTTCTCCTGCGTGACTGTCACGGTGACGCATTTGCCGTCCACGTCCCGCAGTTTGGCCGAATAAGCGGAGGCCAGGGCCTTGACCATGTCCGCGTTTTCCAGGGACGCGAGGACGGGAAGTGCAATACAGGGAGCGGCCCCGGAGGCGGTGGCGGGCTGGTCCTGTTCCAGTGGTGGCTGGGTGGGCGTTTCCTGTTGCCCGGGCGGATCGGGCTGCACGGCCGATTGCAGTTGGGGGAAGATGCCGGTGACGGCGATCAGCGCGGCGGCTGCCACAACCACCACGGCTGCGAGGGCAGCCCAGACCCACCCCGGGTACTTTGGCGTCTGTGCTGAGCGTCGGCCCATAATACAAATCCTTCAAAATCAGCCGGCTGAGTCCGTGGCGAACGTCGACGGTCACGCTGTGCCGGCGGCCAAGCCGCCGTTTTGCCTGGTGCCCGCCCCTCCAGCCGGGGTAGCCACGGAAGCACACTCACCACAGGATAGCGCTAAGCCGGGAGCGCAGGCTTTCGCCGCGAGGCCAGCAGCATGTCCACCGTCAGGACCAGGAGCGCCAGCCACACCACCCCGAAACCGATCCACCGGTCAAGGGGCATGGTCTCCCGGAAAACGGCCACAGCCACAATGAACTGCAGGACAGGTGCGAAGTACTGCAGCAGCCCAATGGTGGTCATGGGCAGCCTGCGGGCTGAGGCGCCGAAGAACAGGAGCGGGACGGCGGTGATAACGCCGGACGCGGCCAGCAGCCAGAAGTGGGCGGGGCCCTCGGTGGTCAGTGTCTGGCTGCCGCTGAAGGCCAGGAAGACCATGGTGGCCGCCGCCAGGGGAGCCAGCACAATCGTCTCCACGCTGAGGCTTGTCACGGCATCCACCCGCGGTCCCACGCGCTTCTTCACGAAGCCGTACAGGCCAAAGCTGAAGGCCAGGATCAGGGCAATCCACGGCAGCTTGCCGTAGGAAATGGTCAGTACCACCACCGCAACGAATCCAATTCCGACGGCGGCCCACTGGAGGGGACGCAGCTTCTCCTTGAGCACAAAAACGCCGAGCAGCACTGACACGAGGGGGTTGATGAAGTAGCCCAGCGCGGCCTCGACGGCCTGGCCGGTGGTCACGCCGTAGGTGTAGGTCAGCCAGTTCACGGCAATGAGTGCTGCGGCGATGGCCAGCGTGCCCAGCACGGAGCGGTTGCGGACTGCATCGGACAGGGCAGGCCACGAGCGCGTGACTGTCACCAGCAGCAGGCAGAACAGCAGGGACCAGACCACCCGGTTTGCCACGATCTCCACGGCGCCTGCAGGCTGCAGCGCAAAGAAGTACAGGGGCAGCAGTCCCCACAAACCGTAGGCGCCGATCCCGAACAGGATTCCCGCCGTCGTTTCCGTATCTACGGCCTTCAGCGCCGGTGCCGTGCGTGGCGTGAGCTGGGCGGCGGGGGAGGGAGAGGATCCACGGGGACTAGGCACGCAACCAATAACATCAGGCTCTTGATCCATATTCCACTGCGGGAAAACGGAAATAGTCAGTAGGCTTTCTTTTATGACTGCGATCCCCACCCCACACGGCTCATCGGCGGCTCCATGAGGCTGCGGCGGAGCAACACCGGCGGCCGGGGATACCGTCGCCTCCGGGCCGGAAAAGGGTTCACCTACCAGGACCTGGACGGCACCACCGTGCCGCCCGGACCGGTGCGCGACCGGCTGGACCGCCTGGCCATCCCGCCCGCGTGGACAGAGGTCTGGATAGCTCCTTTCGACAACGGGCACATCCAGGCCACCGGGCTGGACGCGGTAGGCCGGCGCCAGTACATCTACCATCCGCAGTGGCGGGAGCGGAAGGACAGGCTCAAATTCGACCGCGCCCTCCAGTTGGCCGAATCCCTGCCCGCCGCCCGCAGGATGGTCACCCTGGACCTGCGCACCGACGGCGTCAGCCGTGACCGGGTTCTGGCCGCGGCGTTCAGGATGCTGGACAACGGCTCGTTGCGCGTGGGATCTGAGCGCTACACGAATGAGAACGGCAGCCGGGGGCTGGCCACGCTGCTGAACTCCCATGTGCGCGTCAGGAAGGACACGGTGCACCTGAGCTTTCCGGCCAAGAGCGGAAAAGTCTGGGAATCGGAGATGCACGACGCCGACCTTGCCGCCGTCGTGCGTGCCCTCAAGAAACGCGGTGGAGACTCCCGGTTGCTGGCGTTCAAGGAAGGCCGGCGCTGGCGGGTGGTGGGCAGCGCGGACATCAACGCCTACGTCAAGGAGCGGACAGGGTCAGATTTCACGGCCAAGGATTTCCGGACCCTCCGCGGAACCGTGGCCGCTGCGGTCAGCCTGGCCCGCATTGGTCCCATGACAACGGTGGCGGGCAGGAAAAAGGCCATCAGCCAAGCCATGGTTGACGCCGCAGAGGTACTGGGGAACACGCCGTCGATCGCCCGCAAGAGCTACGTTGATCCGCGGCTGCTGGACCATTACGCCTCGGGAATCACCATTGACCCGCGCAGGCTGGATTCGGCAGAGACGGAACTGCGGGCTTTGCTGTTCCGGGAAGGGGACGTTGTTTCGTTGAACAATCAGGGGAACAGCGGGCAAAAGGGCAGCGCGGCCACTTAGAATGGTGCAGCGGGTGCCCGCCCGGATTTGCAACGCAGCAGAAGGGCTGATGTGTCCACTCCACGCGAGACCACAGGTGAAGCAACGGCCGGCCAGCGGCTCCGGATCGCCATCATCGGCGCAGGACCGGCCGGTGTGTACGCCGCGGACATCCTCACCAAATCGGGCGCGGTCAAGGACGGCGGCCTGGAAGTCAGCATCGATCTGTTTGACGCCTACCCTGCCCCGTACGGCCTGATCCGGTATGGCGTTGCCCCTGACCATCCGCGGATCAAGGGGATCGTCAACGCCCTGCACAAGGTACTGGACCGGGGCGATATCCGGTTCCTGGGCAACGTGACGTTCGGACGGGACCTGACCCTGACTGACCTGCGGGAGTTCTACGACGCCGTCATCTTCTCCACCGGTGCCGTGCTGGATGCGGACCTGGACATCCCCGGCATCGACCTGCAGGGCTCCTTCGGTGGGGCCGAGTTCGTTTCCTGGTATGACGGCCACCCGGACGTCCCGCGCGACTGGCCGCTGGACGCCAGGGAAATCGCCGTGATCGGCAACGGGAACGTGGCCCTGGATGTGGCCCGGATGCTGGTCAAGCACGCGGACGAACTCCTCAGCACCGAAATCCCGGACAACGTCTACCAGGCGCTGAAGAAGTCCCCGGTGACGGACGTCCACGTTTTTGGCCGCCGCGGCCCGGCCCAGGTGAAATTCACGCCCCTGGAGCTGCGCGAACTCAGCCACATGAACGACGTCGACATTGTGCTCTACCCCGAGGACTTCGAGTTCGACGAAGCCTCCGATGAGGCCATCCGCACCAACAACCAGGTCAAGACCATGGTGAACACCCTGACCAACTGGCTGGTGGAGGAGCACGCGGAGTCGGAGGAGCCCTCCTCCCGGCGCCTGCACCTGCACTTCCTGCACAACCCCGTGGAGATTTACGACGACGGCACTCCCGGCAAGGTGGCAGGCATCCGTTTTGAGCGCACTGAGTTGGACGGTACGGGCAACGTGAAAGGGACCGGACAGTTCGTGGACTATCCGGTGCAGGCCGTGTACCGGGCGATCGGCTACCACGGCTCACCGCTGGAGGGCCTGGAATACGACTCCAAACGGGGTGTAATCCCCAACGACGGCGGCCGGGTACTGGATGCGCGGGGCAACCACGTGCCCGGGCTCTACACAACGGGCTGGATCAAGCGCGGGCCGGTGGGCCTGATCGGGCACACCAAGGGGGACGCCCTGGAAACCGTGGGCTTCCTCCTGGAAGACCGTCTTCACCTGCCTGCCGCCAAAAACCCGGACCCGCAGGCCGTCGTCGACCTCCTTGATGAACGCGGCATCCGCTTCACCACGTGGGAAGGGTGGAACAGGCTGGACGCGCACGAAGCAGCCCTTGGGGCGGCATGGACCGCGGAAAACCAGGCTTCCGGCGTCGTGCGTGAACGCGTGAAGGTAGTGGAACGCGAACACATGATCGGCATTTCGCGCGAGTAGGAAGCGGCAAGGCAATGGGGAACCCGATCCATCCGGCGTCCGCTGACGCAGCACAGCTGCGGCAGCGCTCCGCCCTGGCCGGTCACGAACAGCTGGACTCCTTTCCGGGCACTCCCGAAATACCCGGGCTGCGCCGGCTGATCCGCGAATCGTGGCAACGCTCCGCCCGCCTGCACGCCAACCCGGACCGCAGCGAGGCGCCCCTGGCACTGGACCGGGAGGAACTGGACGACTACCGCCGGCAGCATCCGCTCTCCAGCATCATGCCCGTGATCCAAAAGCTGCTGGTCCGGCCCAGCCATGACAGCGGCCTGCTGATTGCCGTGGGGGACGAGCTGGGCCGGCTGCTCTGGGTGGAAGGGGATCCGGAGCTGCAGCGCCGGGCCGAGGGCATGATGTTCGTGCCGGGCGCCGACTGGTCCGAGGCCACCGTGGGAACCAGCGCCCCGGGAACGGCACTGGCCCTGGACCACAGCATCCAGATCGCCGGAGCCGAGCACTACCAGCGCTCCGTCCACCCCTGGAGCTGCACGGCCGTGCCCTTCCACGACCCGGATTCCGGTGCACTGCTTGGCGTTGTGGACATCACCGGAACCGAGCTGGCCGTTGCGCCGCACACCCTCTCCCTGGTGGAAGCGACGGTCGCGGCAGCGCAGGCCCAGCTGCGGGTGGAGCGGCTGCAACTGGCTGCCTCAAAGCCTGCCCGCGCCGCCCGCCGCCGCAGCCCGTCCTCGCGTTCGGTGGCCGGCGCGGACACCCGGCTGTACCGCAACAGCCTGCAGGTCCTGGGCCGCGACCAGGCGCTCCTGAGCATTTCCGGCCGAACAGTTCCGCTCTCCGGCCGGCACAGCGAAATCCTGGCCCTGCTCAGCATGCACCCGGACGGCCTCACGGCCGAGGAACTCTGTGCACTGGTGTACCCGGGCGACAACGCGGCCATGACCCTTCGCGCCGAAATGGTGCGGCTCCGCAAGGTCCTGCAGGAACTGGACCCAGCAGCTGTGCCCTTGTCCCGTCCCTACCGCCTGGCCATCGACGTGGCTCCCGACGCCGGCCAGGTCCTCACCTGCCTGCAGCGCGGTGCCCACAGGATCGCCCTGGAAATCTACCGGGGTGCCGTCCTGCCGCGCTCGCAGGCCCCCGGCATCGACGATCTGCGCGCCCGGGTCTCCTCCCTCCTGCGCGAGGCCGTGCTGACAGACGGAAGCGCCGAGGCCCTGCTGAAGTACGCCGCGCTCCCGGAGGCCAGTGACGACGTCGGGGTCCGGGTAGCAGCGCTCAAGCTGCTGCCGCCGCGCTCGCCCCGGCGCGCCGCCGTCGTGGCTGACATTGAGCGGCTGGAAGCGGAACTCGGCGCCTGACCCCCGGTGGTCGAGCTTGTCGAGACCCTCGCAACCTCGTTGCAACCTCGCGCTACCTACTGTGGGTGCTACGGCAGGCGCCGCTTTCATGGCGCCGCCCTTCATGCACAGCAAAGGAGCTAGCAATGACTGTTTACGCGCAGCCTGGGACCCAGGGCTCGAAGGTCACGTTCAAGGACCGGTATGAGAATTGGATTGGCGGCGAGTGGGTTGCCCCCGTCAAGGGCCAGTACTTCGAAAACATCACACCCGTTACGGGCAAGGCTTTTTGCGAGGTGGCCCGGGGAACGGCGGAGGACATTGAGCTGGCGCTGGACGCGGCCCACAAGGTGGCACCTTCCTGGGGCAAGACGTCCGTGGCCGAACGCGCGGCAATCCTGAACAAGATCGCGGACCGCATGGACGCCAACGTCGAGCTGCTGGCCGTGGCCGAGACGTGGGACAACGGCAAACCCATCCGCGAGACCATGGCCGCGGACATCCCGCTCGCGGCGGACCATTTCCGTTACTTCGCTTCCGCCGTGCGGGCCCAGGAAGGCAGGCTGTCCCAGCTCGACGACGACACCACCGCCTACCACTACCACGAGCCGCTGGGTGTAGTTGGCCAGATCATCCCCTGGAACTTCCCCATCCTGATGGCGGTCTGGAAGCTGGCTCCTGCGCTCGCGGCCGGCAATGCCGTGGTCCTCAAGCCCGCCGAGCAGACGCCGTCCTCCATCCTGGTGCTGATGGAACTCATCGCGGACCTCCTGCCCGCCGGCGTCATCAACGTGGTCAACGGGTTCGGCGTGGAAGCGGGCAAGCCGCTGGCCTCCAGCCCGCGGATCCGGAAGATCGCGTTCACCGGTGAAACCACCACCGGCCGCCTGATCAGCCAGTACGCCAGCCAGAACCTGATTCCGGTGACGCTGGAGCTGGGCGGCAAGAGCCCGAACATCTTCTTCAACGATGTGGCCGAGTCCAACGACGCGTTCTACGACAAGGCGCTGGAGGGGTTCACGCTGTTCGCCTTCAACCAGGGCGAAGTCTGCACGTGCCCGTCCCGTGCCCTGGTCCAGCAAGGAATCTACGACTCCTTTATGGCCGACGCACTGGCCCGCACGCAGAAGATCATCCAGGGCAACCCGCTGGACACTGACACCCAGATCGGCGCGCAGGCCTCGAACGACCAGCTGGAGAAGATCCTCTCCTACATGGACATTGGCACGCAGGAAGGCGCCAAGGCGCTCACCGGCGGTGCCCGGGCCGAACTGTCCGGGGACCTGGCCGGCGGCTACTACGTCCAGCCCACGATCTTCGAGGGTCACAACAAGATGCGGATCTTCCAGGAGGAGATCTTCGGTCCGGTGGTCTCTGTGACATCCTTCAGCGACTACAACGACGCCATGGGAATCGCGAACGACACCCTCTACGGGCTGGGCGCCGGCGTCTGGTCCCGTAACGGAAACGTCGCCTACCGGGCGGGCCGGGAGATCCAGGCCGGCCGCGTATGGGTCAACAACTACCACGCCTACCCCGCGGGTGCGGCGTTCGGCGGCTACAAGTCTTCCGGCATCGGGCGCGAGAACCACGCCATGATGCTGGACCACTACCAGCAGACCAAGAACCTCCTGGTCAGCTACAACGAAAACAAGCTGGGCTTCTTCTAGGCCGGTCCCGCTCCTGGGACGCGAGCGGAGAAAGGGGGCGTGCTTATGCCCGACGACCGGCTGCACGCCGCGGTGACGCTGCCCGGGGAAGCCTTTTCCCGGGTGGCTCTCACCACAGCCGCCGTGGATCTGCTCCGAAAGCTCTGGGAGCAGCACGGACCACTGATGTTCCACCAATCCGGAGGGTGTTGTGATGGGTCCTCGCCCATGTGTTACCCGGCAGGGGATTTCATTACTGCCGACGCCGATGTGCTGCTGGGCAGCTTCGACCTGGGTTCCGCCGTGGAACCGAAGCCGCTGGACTTCTGGATGTCGAAGGAGCAGTTCAACTACTGGAGCCATACCCACCTGACGGTGGATGTGGTGCAGGGCCGGGGGAGCGGTTTCTCCGTTGAAGCTCCTGAGGGGAAGCGGTTCCTGATCAGGTCCACCCTGATGGACTGGCCTGCCTGATTCGAAAACCTGCCCGATTCGGCGGGGTTGGCTGCACGCGGCCGGCCCCGCCGTCTCAACATCCGGGACAGTTGGGAACGTCCATCTGCTGGACACTACTGTGGACAAGTCTGTTTCCAATACTGATCAGGATTGTCAATACCAATGAATCTCCTCCGGACAAAGTCGATCGAGCAGTCCATGGCCGACGCCGACGAACCAGGGCGCAAGCTCAAACGTTCCCTGGGCACCTGGGACCTTATGATCATGGGCGTCGCCGTTGCCGTAGGCGCAGGTATCTTCTCGGTCGGAGCGAAGGCTGCCGCGAACTTCGCAGGGCCCGCCGTGACCATCTCCTTCGCGGTTGCGGCCATCACCTGTGCGCTGGCCATCATGTGCTACGCCGAGTTCGCCACTGCCATCCCGGTAGCAGGCTCCGCCTACGTCTTTACGTACGCCACCATGGGGGAAATCCTGGCCTGGATCATTGGCTGGAACCTGATCCTTGAGCTGTTCACCGCTGCGGCGGTTATTGCCAAGTACTGGGGAATCTACCTCAGCAACGTCTTCGCCCTGACGGGCATCGACCTTCCTCCGGCCATCGATCTGGGCGGCGTCCAGCTCTACTGGGGCGCCTTCCTGATCGTGGCCGTCTTCACCGTATTGCTGGTGATGGGCACGAAGCTCTCCGCGCGGGTAGGCAACATCTTCACCCTCATCAAGGTGGCCGTTGTGCTGTTCGTCATCATCGCCGGATTCGCCTACGTGAAGGTCGAGAACTACGCCCCGTTCGTTCCTGCCTCCGAACCGACTGCGTCCACCGGCTCCGCGGACGTCCTGAAGCAGTCCCTGTTCGGCTTCCTGACCGGCGCCGTTCCGGCCCAGTACGGCACCCTGGGCATCTTTGCCGGGGCTGCGCTGGTCTTCTTCGCCTTCATCGGCTTTGACGTGGTGGCCACTTCGGCTGAGGAGGTCAAGAACCCGCAGAAGACACTGCCCCGCGGCATCTTCGGTGGCCTTGCCGTGGTAACCCTCCTGTACATCCTGGTGTCCCTGGCGCTCACCGGCATGGTCTCCTACACGGACCTCGCCGCGGCGGAAAACCCCACGCTGACCACCGCGTTTGAGGCAGTGGGCAACACCACCGCGGCCAAGGTCATTGCGTTCGGGTCCCTGGTGGGCCTGACCACTGTGATCATGGTGCTGCTGATGGGCCTCTCCCGCGTAGTCCTGGCCATGAGCCGCGACGGCCTGCTGCCGCGTTCCCTGTCCAAGACCAGCGAAAAGCGCGCCACCCCGGTACGCCTCCAGATCATCTGCGGTACTGCCGTGGCCCTGGTTGCAGGCCTGACCAAGGTGGACCTGCTGGAAGAAATGATCAACATCGGCACCTTGTCCGCGTTTGTGATGGTGAGCCTGGGAATCCTGGTGCTGCGCCGCAAGCGCCCTGACCTGAAGCCGTCCTTCCGCGTTCCATTCGGCAAGGTCCTGCCCATCGTTTCGGCCCTGCTGTGCCTTTACCTCATGACCAACCTGGCGGTTGAAACCTGGATCTTCTTCGCGGCGTGGCTGGCGATCGGTGTGGGGATCTACTTCGCTTACGGACAGCGCCACTCCCGGCTGAACGAACGCTTCGTCGAGGCGAAGGAAGCCGTCAACGGACCGGCTTCCGTGGCGGTTCGGGACGAGGACGAGGAGTTCGTCCGCTCCTGACGGGCTCGGGGATCTCGACAGGCTCGATCACCGGGCTCAGGGCGCTGCGCGGTTTCCTTACGGGGCCGCGTGGCGCCCTACCCATTCCACCAGCGGGCGCAGCTGCTCCCACAGCTCCCCAACCTTCCCCATGGCAGCCGATGTGCCCAGCCATTCCGG
Source organism: Pseudarthrobacter sp. J47 (assembly GCF_049810315.1). Lineage (GTDB taxonomy): Bacteria > Actinomycetota > Actinomycetes > Actinomycetales > Micrococcaceae > Arthrobacter. Next base: position 3,092,599 of record NZ_CP187358.1, on the reverse strand, counting down.
CCTGTCCAACTCCACCCGGGCGGAGAGGGTTTTGTGCTTGAGCAGTTCAGCGCGGGGATGCTCCCTGGGGTAGCCCCGCGGGATGGTCTTGAGCCTTTCGCCTTCCAATGCGAAGCCGCCGCTGCCTAAGGAATCGACAACCCGCTGCAGGGCTTCACCTGTGCCGGAGGCGTCCACGGAGTTGCGGAACCGCGCCAGCTGGGCCGGGGAGTTGGAGTGGTAGCCGCCGCCCACCAGCAGGCCGTCTGCACTGATCTGGATGTAGTAGCCAACGCCCTCCTGGACTGAGGCGAACGCGCCCTGTGCGTTCTTTAAGGGCACCCCGTCCCGTGCGAACCTCATGTCCCGGTAAGGCCGGAAGATCTTGCCCGGACCGAACCGTGGCTCAAGGCCGGCCAGCAGCGCAGCCAGCGGCTCCCTCACCAGGGCACGGTAGTCCTCTTCATGCTCCTGCCACCATTGCCGGTTGTTGTTCTGCTCCAGCTCCGAATAGAACTCGAACGCCCCGGCGGGTATGCCTTGGAAAGTTGTCATGCCAAGAGCCTATGAAGGCCGTACAGCAGCTACCAGAGCGAAAACTGCCTATGTGGATAAAGCGGGTTCAATCCCCTAGGCACTCGGCGCCTTAACGCCCTTAACGAAGCTGCCCCGCCACGGATAACCGTAGCGGGGCAGTGTTCGTTCAGCGCAGGCTAGCCAATCTTGTTGGCAGCCTCAGCCTGGGAGTCAGCGGCACCGGCACCGAGGTTGGCGCGCAGCTTGGCGCCGAGTTCGGCGTCAACGTTGGTCCAGTACTGGATGGCGCGTTCCTTGATGCCGGGGCTCTTGACGCCACCCACGGCACCGGTGATGGTGTCCAGGAAGCGGGCCTTGGCGGCGTCGTCGTAAACCTCGCGGTACAGGGTACCGGCCTGGATGAAGTCGCTGTCCTCAGCGTGCAGGGTGTGCGCGGCGAGGGTCAGTTCGCCGTCGTTCTCCCAGCCACCGGCGGGGTTCTGCGGCTCAACGGCAGCCGGGCCACCCACCGAGTTGGGTGCGTAGACCGGCACTGACGGGGCGTTGAACAGGTAACGTCCGGCGCCGTCCTGGCTGTAGTTGTTCACCTGGTTCTTCGGCTGGTTCACCGGGATCTGGGCGTGGTTGGTGCCCACGCGGTAGCGGTGCGCGTCAGCGTAGGAGAAGATGCGGGCCTGCAGCATCTTGTCCGGCGAAGCAGCGATGCCCGGCACGAAGTTCGACGGCGCGAAGGTGGCCTGCTCGATCTGCGCGAAGTAGTTCTCCGGGTTCTTGTTCAGCTCCATGGTGCCGACCTTGATCAGCGGGTAGTCCGCGTGCGGCCAGACCTTGGTGAGGTCGAACGGGTTGAAGCGGTAGGTCTTGGCATCTTCGTACGGCATGACCTGCACGTGCAGGTCCCAGGACGGGAAGTTGCCGGCGGCGATGTTCTCGGAGAGGTCGCGGATGTAGAAGTCTGCATCCGAACCGGCCAGCTCTTCAGCCTGCTCGCCCGTCATGGACTTGACGCCCTGGTTGGAGCGGAAGTGGTACTTGACCCAGAAGCGCTCACCGGCGGCGTTGATCCACTGGTAGGTGTGCGAGCCGTAGCCCTGCATTTCGCGCCAGGAGGCCGGCAGGCCGCGGTCGCCCATGAGCCAGGTGACCTGGTGTGCGGACTCGGGGGAGAGGGTCCAGAAGTCCCACTGCATGTCGGCGTCGCGCAGGTGGGTGCCCGGGAGGCGCTTCTGCGAGTGGATGAAGTCCGGGAACTTGATGCCGTCGCGGATGAAGAAGACGGGGGTGTTGTTGCCGACGAGGTCGTAGTTGCCCTCGGTGGTGTAGAACTTGACGGCGAAGCCGCGGGGATCGCGCCAGGTGTCAGGGGAGCCGTTCTCGCCGGCGACGGAGGAGAAGCGGATCAGCATCTCGGTCTCGACGCCCGGCTGCAGGAACGCGGCCTTGGTGTAAGCGGAGATGTCCTCGGTGGCCTTGAAGGTACCGAACGCGCCGCCGCCCTTGGCGTGCACTACGCGCTCCGGAACCCGCTCGCGGTTGAACTGGGCGAGCTTTTCCACCAGGTAGTGGTCAGTCAGGATGATGGCGCCGTCGGCACCAACTGACTTCGAGTGGGCGTCCGAGGTGACGGGCGCGCCGGACTGGGTGGTCGAAACGTTAACAGTCATTGTTCTCCTATTTCCTAATTTCTTGTGGATGACGTTCAGAAGGAAGCTGTTGCTTGCGCTGGCAATCCGCGCAGATGCCCTGGTACATAACATCCGCGATCTGGATGGTCATGGGCGTGGTGTTTTCGTCCCAGTGCGGGGTGAGGCAAGGGGCATGCCCGACGGCGCAATCGACGTCCTCCACGCGGCCGCAGCTGATGCAGATGGCATGGTGGTGGTTGTCGCCTACGCGGGTCTCATACAGTGCCGGGGAGTGCGGCGGTTCGAAACGGCGCAGCATGTGCAGGTCCGTCAGGTCTCCGAGGACGACGTACACAGATTGGGCGGTGAGTTCGGGGAGCTCTTCCCGTGCGGCCGCGAGGATCTGCTCGGCCGGGGAATGCGGGTGATGTTCGACGGCGGCCAGCACTGCCAGCCGCTGTTTGGTGACCCGACGGCCATGGGCGCGCAGGGCGTTGGCCCACGCTTCCTGGCTTTCCGGGTATTCACTCATGTACCCATTCAAACACTTATTATGAGTACTTCACAATAAGGCTTGGCTAACTTTGGGTGAATCCAGCAGCCGGGCCAGGGGATTGAACGCTTCACCGGCGGAGCGTGCCACGGCGTGCAGTTCCAGCTGGCCGGTATCCGGGCCTTCGGCCACCACGCAGCTCAGTCCGTTGACGGTGCCCAGGTCAGCGGTCTGCTGCAAGGCCGCAGCCATGGCCAACAGCTCCTCCGGAAGCAGTGCGCCAACCGAGGAAACCCCGCGGCCAGGAGACAGGACTGTGTGGTGCGGGCCGGCAGGCGGATCGGGTTCAGTCCGGGTGATCAGCGACGTCGACGGCGGCACGTCCGCAGATGCGCCGGTAAAGGGGGTTCCCGTGTTCGAAGGGCCGTCAGTACCCCGGATGGCAGCGGCGCGTTGCAGCGCACGCCGCAATCCGCCGTCGTACTTCTGCAGTTCAACCGCCGTGAGCGGCACCCGGCGGTGGGCCGGAAGCGCAAGCTGTTGCCCCGGCGTCGTGGATTCACCGGAGAAGCGGCCAAACAGATGGAACGTTGGCGTTGACGATTCGGCCTCTGGTTCGGCCAGGGCCGCGCCGAACGGGTGCCACTGGTGGGCGAAAAAGAGGCAGAACGTCCGTGCTGCAAACACTTCGGAGAGAGCTGCGTGGGCGGCCCTGTAGCAACGGAGCCAGTCGGCGGCGGAGCTGGAGTCGAAGGCAACCGCGGGATCTGAGAGCCGGATGGTCAGGTGGCCGGGCGTAAGAGTGGTGGCAGGGCGGGCGACCTGCCAGAGCGTGGAACCAAAGAGGAGGCGCCGTGACACTCCCATGGCCCGCTCCCTTCTTCCCGCCCTGACCCTACCAAGTGAACCGGTGCGTGTCAGCGCCGAATATCCGGTACTAAGCTCGAAGGTAAAGGCACCATCCATAGCGGGAGGCACAGTGCACCGGCACTACAACGGCTTGAAAACAGCGGCACTTTTTGGCGTTTTATGGGCGGTGCTGCTGGGCCTGGGCGCGTTGATCGGCGTGGGAACACGGAGTTCCGCGCCCATCTGGATCATGGCGCTGATTGGCGTTGGCACCACCTTCTACGGGTACTGGAACAGCGACAAAATCGCCATCAGGTCCATGCAGGCCTACCCCGTCAGCGAGGCTGAAGCGCCGCAGCTGCACCAGATGGTCCGTGAGCTCTCAGTCCGCGCAAACCAGCCCATGCCGCGGATCTACATCTCGCCCACCATGACGCCCAACGCCTTCGCCACGGGCCGGAACCCGAAGAACGCCGCGGTTTGCTGCACCCAGGGCATCCTGCAGCTCCTCGACGCCCGGGAACTGCGCGGCGTGCTGGGGCATGAGCTGATGCACGTGTACAACCGCGACATCCTGACCTCTTCGGTGGCCGCGGCGGTGGCCGGTGTGATCACCTCGGTGGGCCAGATGCTGCTGTTCTTCGGCGGAGACCGGCGCAACGCCAACCCGCTGGCCATGATCGCCATGGCGCTGCTGGCGCCGTTTGCGGCGTCCTTGATCCAGATGGCCATCTCAAGGACCAGGGAGTACGACGCCGACGAGGACGGTTCCGAACTCACCGGCGATCCGCTGGCCCTCGCCTCGGCGCTGCGCAAGATCGAGCAGGGCGTGCGGATCGTGCCGCTGCCGAGGGAGCAGAACCTGGTCAACTCAGCGCACCTGATGATCGCCAACCCGTTCCGCGGCGGCGCCGTGGTCAAGTTGTTCGGGACGCACCCGCCCATGCAGGAGCGCATTGCCCGGTTGGAACGGATGGCGGGCCGGCCGCTGTAGGTGCGCGCCGCCGTCGTACGCTTTGGGCATTTCCACGCGCAAATTACCCCATGACGCAGAAAATCCCTGGCGCCGCCATATATCGGTGGCGCCAGGGATTTTGCGTAGCGGGAACGGCTAGCTGCGGAAGTTCACGAACTGCAGGTCAGCCTCGTCGAAGTCCTTCAGCAGGGCCATGGTGGCCTGGAGGTCGTCGCGGGACTTGGACGTGACGCGGAGTTCGTCGCCCTGGATCTGGGACTTGACGGACTTGGGCGCTTCGTCGCGGATCAGCTTGTTGATCTTCTTGGCCAGGTCCTGCGCGATGCCTTCCTTGATGGTGGCTTCGAGGCGGAATTCCTTGCCGGAGGCGTAGGGCTCACCGGTGTCCAGCGACTTCAGCGAGATGCCGCGGCGGATCAGCTTGGACTGCAGCACGTCCAGGACGGCCAGGACGCGTTCCTCGGAGTTGGCCTTCATCAGGATCTTCTCGCCGCTGAAATCGACCTCGGCGCCAACACCCTTGAAGTCATAGCGCTGGGCCAGTTCCTTCTGTGCCTGGTTCAGTGCGTTGGCGACCTCTTGCTTATCTACCTTGCTTACGACGTCGAACGTTGACTCGCCTGCCATGACTCTCCTTCGCTGGGGGTACGGATGATCCGGGTGGGGTTCCGGAGCCGGCGCTGCGCCGGCGATTTCTGGCTTCCAGCCTAGTACGGATGGCAGGGCGGTGGAGAGCGGCGTGACTTCACAGTTTTCTCACAGCAGAACCACGGCGGGAACGAAGCCGGGCGCGGAAAAGTTGTAGCAAGTGAACCAGCCGTCCTGAAAGGGAAAAGATGCACCGCAAGGCAGCCCGATACGTAACCAGTACTACAGCTACTGCCGCGGGTGCCATCGCCTCCGCAGCTACGGCTGCCGTTATTGCGGCGTCTGTGGTGCTCTCACCCGTTCCGGATGCGTCCACCCGTATGCAGGGCGTCAGCGAGGACCTGCTCCGGGCGGTCCAGCTCAACCAGATCACAGAGGAACAGGCCCTCAAGTTCCAAGCCCGTCTGGCAGGACGGATCGCCGGCGGGACCGGCAGCGGTGCCGCTGAAGGTTCGGCCGACGGTTCTGCTCCCGGCTCCGGTGAGGGTTCCGCCACGGGGGCCGCCCAGGCCTGAGCCGAAGCCCGGTTTTGCCCCGGAATTCCGGCCCTCAGCCGCCGATTCGATTCTTCGGCGGAAGTTCTGTAAAGTTGTCTTGCCCGCGGTTCACGGATGCGGATCGGCCCGGAAACGGACTTTTCCCGTCAGGCATCGTGGGTGATCTTCTTTTGAAGTTCGGCAGATTACCCGAGCGGCCAAAGGGGGCTGACTGTAAATCAGCTGGCAACGCCTACGGGGGTTCGAATCCCTCATCTGCCACCCAAGGAAAGCCTCCGGAACCATTAGGTTCCGGAGGCTTTTTCGTGTCCAGGACGTCAAGGGTGGTAGACCCGCCCGGCCTTTAGGGGATCCTGGTTGCCGCGATTTCGACGCGCATATTTCCTGACGCCACGGATATGCGGGCGCGTCAGGTATCCAGCGTGTCATGAGGTACTTTGCGCGTCGAAAACGGCCCGGAGGATTCACCGCGGGCCCGGATGTGAAGCCGAACCCGGGAAAGATGGCCTAATCGGGGCGGGTGGCCTGGTCTTCACTTTGCCGGTGGGCCGCACTTCGGTGTGCCGGTGTGCCGGTGTGCCGGACTGCCGCGGACTGCCGGAAGCCTCTGGCGCGGCTATGTTACTCGCGGGTAGCATTGGGGAATGCACCTGCTCCTGCGTACTCTCCTGATGCTTTTTACGTCCACCCGGCGTTCGGCGCTGACTATCTGGGACTCGTCTTCCCTGCCGCTCCGGGTGCTTCCCACGGACATTGACATCGCCATGCACGTCAACAACGGCATGTACTTCTCACTGATGGACCTGGGCCGGTTCGACCTCATGGTCCGCAGTGGCGTGTGGAAGCGGATGCGGCAGCGCGGCTGGAGTCCGGTGGCGGCCGGAGAGACGATTGCGTTCCGCAAGTCACTGCAACTCTGGCAGCGGTACACCATCGAAACGAAGATCATTGGCCTGGATGCCAAAGCCATCTACTTTGAGCAGCGGATGGTGGCCGACGGCGAGATTTACGCGCGTGCCTACATCGCCACCCGCCTGGTCAGCAAGGGAAAGCCTGTCAGCCAGGAGGAGATCATCCGGGAATTCGGAGCGCCGCCGGCGGACGTCGAGCTGCCCGAATGGATCCACGAGTGGCGGGAAACGAACGCGCTGCCCGGCAGCCGCCGCCCCGCACCCCACACCTGGTAGGCGGGATATCCAGGCCGGGCAGGCCGTATTCCCGATGACGCGGGGAGCGAACAGCCCGGTCCTGGCCGCGACATCAACAGCAGCCTCGCGTACGGTTGAATTATGGCTACCGTAGACATCACAGGTGAACAGTTCGCATCAACCATCCAGGACAATGACATCGTCCTTGTCGACTTCTGGGCAGAATGGTGCGGTCCCTGCAAGCAGTTCGGGCCCACTTACGCCGCAGTTTCGGACAAACATCCGGACGTCGTTTTCTCCAAGGTGGACACCGAGGCTGAGCAGCAGCTCGCCGCCGAAGCCGGCATCACGTCCATCCCCACGCTGATGGCTTTCCGTGAGAAGGTCCTGGTCTTCTCGCAGCCCGGCGCCCTGAACGCCCAGCAGCTGGAGCAGGTAGTGGACGCCGTCAAGGCGCTGGACATGGACGAGGTCCACGCCCACGTTGCCAAGGCACAGGCTGACGCCGCGCAGGGCGGTTCAGAACAGGCCTAAGGGCCAACCCCTAAGAACCTATAGGGAGCTAGATCCGCTCCACCTTCACGGGCTCCGCCAGCAGTGCGCTCAGCGATTCGTTGAGGTCCTGCACGGCGGTGCCCTTGGAGTGCTTCTCAAGGTCTTCTTCGGAGGCCCACTGCTCCGTCAGCACCAGCTTCTCCTCCGTGGCTTCCGTCAGTTCGTAACGGATGCAGCCGGGCTCGTTCACCACTTCGTCGATGGCGATTTCCAGCGCCAGCTTCACGCGGAAGAACTCGCCTTCGTTGGGGATGAACGTTGCCTGCAGGTCAATGGGTGCACTCATGGATTTCACAATACCGGCCCTGCGCCGCGGGCCCGGACTCCGTGACGCGGCGCCCTCCTGTTGGTAGCGTGCCAGCATGCGCGCTTACACAGCCGGGAACACTGACGTTCCACTGCTCGAAGAGACTATCGGCCACAACTTTGAGCGGGTTGCCGCCAGGTTCCCGTTCCACGATGCGCTGATTGAGGCCGCGGCCGTCCCGGGCGGCGATGCGCGCCGCTGGAGCTACACCAAAATGAACGACGACGTCGACCGCCTCGCCCGCGCACTCCTCGCCCTGGGAATCCGCAAGGGGGAGAGGGTGGGCATCTGGAGCCCCAACTGCGCCGAATGGACCCTTCTCCAGTACGCCAGCGCGAAGGCCGGTGCCATCCTGGTGAACGTCAATCCCGCCTACCGCAGCCACGAACTGGAATTCGTGGTGAAACAGAACGGCATGCGCCTGCTGGTGGTTGCCCCGTCAGACCCGACCAGTGATTACGTGGGGATGGCCCGGAACGCCTTGGACCAGTGCCCGGAGCTGCAGCAGGTGGTCTTCCTACCGGACAGCGGAGTAGAAGGGCTCGACGCCGGCGTCCCCCAACGCGAGGCGGAACTGACCTATGCGGAACTGCTCAAGCGCGCTGACGCCGTCGGGCATTCCGTCCTGCAGGAGCGGATGGCGGAGCTGGACCCGCACGATCCCATCAACCTGCAGTACACCTCCGGAACCACCGGGTTCCCCAAAGGGGCAACGCTCACGCACCACAACATCCTGAACAACGGCTTCTCCATCGGCGAGCTGCTGGGTTACACCGAGCACGACCGCGTGGTGCTGCCGGTGCCGTTCTATCACTGCTTCGGCATGGTGATCGGCAACCTGGCGGCCCTGAGCCACGGCGCCGCCACGATCATCCCGGGGCGCGGGTTCTCGCCGGCCGCTGCGCTGGAGGCGGTCCAGGACTTTGGCGGAACGTCGCTCTACGGAGTGCCCACCATGTTCATCGCCGAACTCGCGCTGCCGGACTTTGCCTCCTACGTTCTGTCCACGCTGCGCACCGGCGTTATGGCGGGATCGCTGTGCCCCGTCGAGGTGATGAACCGGGTGATCTCCGAGATGAATATGGTGGACGTGGCCATTTGCTACGGCATGACGGAGACCTCGCCGGTGTCCACCATGACGCGGGCGGAGGACACCCTGGCGCAGCGCACCGAATCCGTGGGCCGGACCATGCCGCACCTGGAGAGCAAGATCGTGGATCCGGCTACCGGTGATGTGGTGGAACGCGGCCAGGTGGGTGAGCTGTGCACCCGGGGCTATGCCGTAATGCAGGGGTACTGGGGCCAGCCGGAAAAGACCGCCGAGGCCATCGACGCCGACGGCTGGATGCACACAGGGGACCTCGCCCGCATGGATGAGGACGGCTACGTGCTGATCGAGGGTCGGATCAAGGACATGGTGATCCGCGGTGGAGAGAACATCTACCCCCGGGAGATAGAGGAATTCCTGTACACACACCCGGACATCCAGGACGTCCAGGTGATCGGCGTCCCCGATCCGAAATACGGCGAGGAACTGATGGCCTGCATCATCCTCAAGCCAGGGGCCGGACAGCTGGACGCCGAACACCTCGCACAGTTCTGCCGCGGCCGCCTGGCGCACTACAAGATCCCGCGGTACGTGGAAATCCGCGACAGTTTCCCCATGACGGTGTCCGGCAAGATCCGCAAAGTCCAGATGCGCGAAGAAGCGGTGGCACGCTTGGCGCTTTGAGGAGAACCAGGGACAGAAGCGGTCAGTGCCCCCGGTGGTCCTGGATGGTCATCCGCGGGCCGAAGGTTGGCTTGCGGAAGCCGCTCAGCCCCAGCATGCGAACCACGCGCTGCCGGTGGCCGTTCCACGGTTCCAGCAGTTTCACCATGCCGGCATCGTCCGTGCGTCGCCCGGTCAGTGCCGCGCCCACGTACGCCGCCAGGTGGTAGTCGCCCACGGCGATCGAATCCGGGCAGCCGTGGGTCCGTTGCACCACTTCAGCCGCGGTCCACACGCCGATCCCGGACAGCGTCTGCATCTTCACGGCAGCTTCCGCGGCAGGGAGTTCCGCCAGGCGTTCAAGCGCGACGGCGGAACGCAGCGCGCGCATGATGGTTGCCGAACGCTGGGGACCCACGCCAGCCTTGTGCCATTCCCACGACGGAATCCGCAGCCACTGATCGGGGGTGGGCTGGACCAGCAGGCCCGTGGGTACACCTGGGACGCCAGGTACACCGGACACGCCAGTCCCGGGCGCAGGCGTTCCGAACCGGTACATCAGGTAGCGGTAGCCCCGCCGTGCCTCAATAACCGTGACCTTTTGCTCCAGGATGGTGGGCACCAGGGAATCAACCACCCGCCCGGTGGACGGGAGGCGGATTCCTTTGTTCCGGCGTCGGGCTTCCCTGACCATGTGGGGCAGGGTGGCGCGGAATGCGGGCTCATCAAAGGCGCGCCAGTCGTCTGAGGCCCCCAGCAGCCGGGGAACGGACGCTATGCCGGATTCCGCTCCCGGACCCCAGGCCTGGGCATCCACGAAAGCCTCCCCGGCTGAGCCGCCGCCCGCACTGGTGAGGCGCAGCGTGACGGGGCCGGCCGGCGTCGTAAAGGCACTCCACATAACGGTGCCCTGCACAGAATACGAGGGGTCTCCGGCGCCCCGCAGCAACGGCCCCAGGGTCTGGGCAAGGCTGTACGGGCCGTTCGGATGCCACCGGATGGACGCGTCGGCGGCGGCAGCCAGCCGGGCCGGGGCGTCTGTGATGGTCATGGAATCAATGGTCCCACGGTGGGCTGACAAGGCTTGAAATTGGCCCTTAACCGCCACTGCGATGAGGACTAGACTGCCACTTGTGGCGCGGGGAGCCCGCGTCCATCCTTCAACGTGGCAGGAGAATGCAATGGGTGGAGTAGTGCATTTCGAAATCCCGGCGGACGATCAGGAACGGGCCCGCAAGTTCTACCAGGACGCGCTGGGCTGGCGGATCGAGCCGATCCCCGGCATGGATTACAGCTCGGTGTACACGGTCCCTTCGGATGACCAGGGTATGCCCAGCGCTCCGGGCGGGATCAACGGCGGCATGATGGCCAGGACCAGCGACCTCAGCAACCCGGTCATCACGGTGGACGTGGAAGATATCGACGCCACACTGCAGACCGTGGAGCAGCACGGCGGGTCCGTGCTGAAGCCCAAGGACACCGTCCCGGGCATGGGTTTCTACGCGTATTTCAAGGACAGCGAAGGCAACATCATGGGGCTGTGGGAGAACCTTCCGGAAGGTGAACGCGGGCAGCAGGCGCAGTAGCCGGGCCGGTGGGGCGGGGAGACGGTAGCTTTGTACCTATGAAGTACGCCCAGTCCGTTCTGGACCTCATTGGCAATACCCCGCTCGTCAAGCTGAACCACGTCACGGACGGCATCAAGGCCACTGTCCTGGTCAAGCTTGAGTACCTGAACCCCGGCGGCTCCATCAAGGACCGGATCGCGGCCAAGATGGTGGAAGACGCCGAGCGGGACGGCAAACTCCAACCCGGCGGCACCATTGTGGAGCCCACCTCCGGGAACACGGGCGTGGGCCTGGCCCTGGTAGCCCAGCAAAAGGGCTACAAGTGCATTTTCGTGGTGCCGGACAAGGTGGGCGAGGACAAGCGCGCCGTCCTCCAGGCGTACGGCGCGGAGGTAGTGGTGACCCCCACGTCCGTGGCACCGGACAGCCCGCAGAGCTACTACGGCGTGTCAGACCGGCTGGTCACGGAGATCCCCGGCGCCTACAAGCCGGACCAGTTCTCCAACCCGGCCGCGCCCGGCAGCCACTATGAGAGCACCGGGCCGGAGATCTGGCAGGACACGGACGGCAAGGTCACGCACTGCGTGATCGGCGCCGGCACCGGAGGCACCATCACCGGGACGGGCCGGTACCTCAAGGAAGTCTCCGCTGACCGTCCGGAGGCCGACGGCGGACGGGTCCGGATCATCGGGGCCGATCCGGAAGGTTCGGTCTACTCAGGCGGCACGGGCCGGCCGTACTTCGTCGAAGGTGTTGGCGAGGACATGTGGCCGGACAACTACGACAAGACCGTCCCGGACCAGGTCATTGCCGTCTCTGACGCCGATTCGTTCGCCATGACCCGGCGCCTCGCCCGCGAGGAAGGCCTGCTGGTGGGCGGATCCTCGGGCATGGCTGTGGTGGCCGCGCTGAAGGCGGCCCGCGATCTTCCCGAAAGTGCCGTCGTCGTGGTCATCCTGCCCGACTCCGGCCGCGGCTACCTGGCCAAGATCTTCAATGACCAGTGGATGCGCTCCTACGGCTTCCTCTCCGGCGGCGAGGAAACCTCCGTCGGCGAGGTCATCAAGTCCAAGACCGGCGAGCTCCCTGACCTGGTCCACATCCACCCGAACGAGTCCGTCCGCGACGTCATCAACATCATGAACGAGTTCGGCGTCAGCCACATCCCGGTCCTGTCCGCGGAGCCGCCGGTGGTCATGGGTGAAGTCCTTGGCGCCGTGGATGAGCGGAGCCTGACTTCCAAGCTGTTCCGCGGCGAGGCCAAGCTGACGGACAAGATCTCCGAACACATGGGCCCCCGCCTTCCGGTGATCGGCTCCCTCGAAACCATCTCCGCGGCCAGGGAGCTGCTCTCCGACGTGGACACCGTGATGGTCACGTTCGTTGGCGCGCCCGTAGGCATCCTGACCCGCCACGACCTGCTGGCCTACCTCAGCAACTGAAAAGGAGCACCATGTCCGCCTCTGAGAACCAGGGCTTCAACACCCGTGCCGTCCATGCCGGCCAGGCCTTCGAACCCCGCACGGGTGCTGTGGTTCCGCCGCTGCACTTCAGCTCCACCTACGCGCAGGACGGGATCGGCGGGCTGCGCGACGGTTACGAATACGGCCGCGGAGGCAACCCCACCCGCGATGCCCTGCAGGAACAGCTGGCGGCGCTGGAAGGCGGCAGCCACGCGTTCTCGTTCAGCTCCGGTCTCGCCGCCGAGGATTCGCTGATCCGTGCGCTGACCCGTCCCGGGGACCACATTGTGCTCGGCAACGATGCCTACGGCGGCACGTACCGGCTGATCAGCCGGGTCCTGGGGGAGTGGGGCATCGGCAACACTCCCGTGGACATGGCGGACCTCGACGCCGTCCGCGCCGCGGTCGCCGCGAACAAGACCCGCTTTCTGTGGGTGGAGACGCCCTCCAACCCGCTGATGAAGATCACCGACATCGCGGCGCTCGCCGAAGCAGCCCACGACGCCGGTGCCCTCCTTGTGGTGGACAACACCTTCGCTTCCCCCTACCTGCAGACCCCGCTCGCCCTGGGTGCCGACGTCGTGGTTCACTCCACCACCAAGTACATCGGCGGGCACTCGGACGTTGTGGGCGGCGCCATTGTGGTCAAGGATGCGGAGCTGGCAGAGAAGATCGGCTTTGTGCAGTTCGCAGTGGGCGCCGTTTCCGGGCCGATGGATGCCTTCCTCACCACGCGCGGCCTCAAGACCCTGGGCGTCCGGATGGACCGGCACAGCGACAACGCGCAGGCCGTGGCCGAATGGCTGCTGGAGCGTCCCGAGGTGGAGGCCGTGCTGTACCCGGGCCTGCCCTCGCACCCCGGCCATGAGCTGGCCAAAAAGCAGATGAAGAAGTTCGGCGGCATGATCTCCGTGCAGTTCAAGGGCGGCGAGGCTGCTGCGCGCAAGGTGGCGGAGTCGACGTCGGTGTTCACCCTCGCCGAGTCCCTGGGCGGCATCGAATCGCTCATGAACTACCCGTCTGAGATGACCCACGCCTCAGTCAAGGGCACCGAGCTCGCGGTCCCGGTGAACCTGATCCGGCTGTCCTGCGGGATCGAGGACGTCGAGGACCTCATCGCAGACCTGGAAAAGGCCTTCACCTTCATCCAGTAGCCCGCCCGCCCCTCCCAACTGGGTCGCACTTAACGTCGCCAAAACGCCGAATGACGACGTTAACTGCTACCTAGTTGGGGTGGGCGTGGTGAAGTAGGCGCGGGTCGAGGGCAGGAAACGGCAGACGACGGCGAGGACCACCCCGAGTGCCAGCAGCACAACACCGCTCATAAACGCGCCGCCGACGCCGAGGATCCGGGTATCGCCGTACTCCGGGTCCCACATCTGCACGGCGGAGATGAAGAACGCCGCAGTGAGTAGCAGCGCCCCCGCCAGCGGAAGGATGCCGCGGAACCACAGATTGCGCGCGGAATCCCGGAGCGTGCCCCGGAAGAACCAGAAGCAGGCAAAGCCCGTCAGTGCGTAATAGAAGGCGATGAACAGGCTGATGGCGCTGATGGAGTCGGAGAGCAGGTTCTCGCTGATGAAGCTCATCAGCACGTAGTAGGCTACCGCGGCGATGCCCATGACCCGGGTGGAGAAACCCGGTGTCTGGTTGCGCGGATGCACCTGGCCGAACTTTGGCGGCAAGGCGCCGTGGACGCCCATGGACAACGTCCCTCGCGCTGTGGGCAGGATGGTGGTCTGGGTGGAGGAGAGGACAGAGGCCAGCACGGCCACGATGATCAGCCAGCCCCACGGTCCCAGCACCACGTCCTTCATGGCGAGGAAGACATCGTCCTGGTTGGCCTCGTTGCCCAGCCCAATCCCCTCCGCGCCCACTGACGCGTACATCATCACCAGGACCGCCACGGAAACGTAGATGGCCACCAGGACGAACGCTGAAATGACGGCGCCGCGGCCGGGCGTGGTGGCCGGGTTCTCGGTCTCCTCATTGACCGCCAGGCAGGTATCCCAGCCCCAGTAGATGAACAGGGCCAGCAGCATGCCATGCACCACGGCCCCCGGATCGGCAAAGGCCCCCACCGGGTTGAACCATTCGAACGTGAAGGGCTCGTAGCTGGCTGCTCCGCCCACGGCGTTGCCTGCCGCGCTCCCGGCAATCCCCACGATGATCGCCACCGCGAAAATGCCCAGCGCGATGTACTGCACATAGGTAAGGACCCGCTGGACCTGTTCACCCAGCCTGATGCCGCGGTAGTTGACCAGCGTCATGAAGGCGATGAACAGCACGCCCGTGGCCGTGACCAGCACCTTGTTCTCCGCCAGCGACCCATCGCCGGTCAGCAGCCACAGATACTGCCCGGCCACCTGCGCCAGGTTGGCCAGCACCACAATTCCGGCCAGCGCCACGCCCCAGCCGCCAAGCCAGCCGGCCCAAGGTCCGAAGGCCCTGCGGGACCAGGTGAAGGTGGTTCCGCAGTCCGGCATTGCGCTGTTCAGTTCCCGGAACGCGTAGGCGATGAACAGCACCGGAATAAAGCCCAGAAGCAGGATCAGCGGTGTGTACGCGCCGTTCACCGCCACGATGAAACCCAAGGTGGCGGCCAGGGAATACACCGGAGCCGTTGACGCCAGGCCCAGCATGACGGAGTCGCCCAGGTCCAGGATGCCCGCGTGCAGCCCCTTCGCCGGGACACCGGTGCCGGACGGACCGGACGGGCCTCCCGCCGTCGTGATCTCTGTGCTCATAGTGCGATACCTGCCTTGCTGGATGCGGCATCCGGTTGAAAGGGTGCCGGGGCGTCAATGGTGTTGGGCACGAACCTGCAGTAGTAGTCGGTGATGGGGCCGTCCGATTCGCGGATCCCGCAGCCCACGGACTCGCCGTCCACCACCCAGAGGCCAAGGACCGGCCGGTTGCCGTCGAAGTCCGGCAGGGGATGGTACTGCTGGTAGCACCAGCCCTCGCGGCCGTAGTCTCCGGGCTGTTCAAGCTCGATGCCCGGGGCATGGATGCGGATGTTGTCCCCTTCGCGGCCGTGCAGGGGCTTGGCCACCCATTCCGTCAGCGGCCCCGGCTCATTCAGGTAGGCGGGCAGCAGGTTCGGGTGGTTGGGAAACAGGTGCCACAGCGCAGCGAGGAGGGCCTTGTTGGACAGCAGCATCTTCCACGCAGGCTCCACCCACCGGGGATTGTGTGCCCGCTCCAGCAACCGGTGCCCGAACGGCTCCTTCATCATCAGCTCCCACGGGTACAGCTTGAAGATGGTGCTGATCATGAAGTTGTCCAGGTCCACAAAGCGGTTCAGGTTGGGGTCCCAGCCGATGTCGGACATATTGATGCCAATGGTGGTCCAGCCTGCCTGGCTTGCCGCGTCCCGCATATAGGCCGCCGTCATCCAGTCCTCGCCGGATTCCTCCAGCTCCGAGTGCGCCACATGGAGCGTGCTCATGCCGGTGCGGTACTGCATTTTCTTCCACTGCCGGATCAGGGCCTCGTGGATTCCGTTCCACTGGTCCTTCTCCGGGAAGACGTCCTGCAGCCAGAACCACTGGGCCACGGCGGCTTCGATCAGGCCCGTAGGCGTGTCCGCGTTGTACTCGAGCATCTTGGCCGGCCCGCCCTGGCCGTCGTAGATGAAATCGAAGCGGCCGTAAATGTCCAGGTCTCCGGCCTGCAGGGATTCGGCGGCGAGCGCCAGGGCTTCGGGGCCGATCCCGATGGTGCCCATGGCGCCGGTGGCCAGGAATTTGGCCGCTTCCAGGCACATCCCGTGCATTTCCTCGGCGGTCTGCTCGAGGGTTTCCACCTCATCCATGGTGAATTCGTAGTACGCGGCCTCATGCCAGTATTCGATCTTCTCGCCGCTGGGCATGGTGGTAGTGGAGAACACCAGGCCCTGCTCCTGGATCTTGTCCTTCCAGTCGGCCCTGGGCTCGGAAAGCAACCGTTTCACGCCTAGCCTCCCGTGCTTCCACCCTTGGAGCTGCCGCCAAAGCCGCCCCGGCTGACCGTTCCGCCCTGCGGGCTGTACCCCGTGGAGGCCTTCGCCCCCGGAGGGACCGTCCGCGTGAAGTCCGGCGCCGTGGACCGATTCTGGCCGATGGCGGGGACCATTCCGCCCCGGGAGTAGAAGTACCAGGCGTAGAGCGCCCCGCTGCGTCCGGCCGAGCTTTGGCACTGGGTATCCTCAACGCGCTCGCCGGTTTCCTCGTTGAAGCAGACCTGCGCGTACTCGGGTTCCTCATTGCTGGCAATAACCGCGGTCAGGGTGCCTGCCAGCAGGGCCGTGACACCCAGGCCCACGACGACGGTACGCCGCTGGGAGCGTTTCTTCACCTTGTCCCTCTCACGGGCCTCCTCCTCACCGCGGGGTGCCCCGCCGCCAGGCTTTGGGAGAGGGGTGTTCAGGAGTTCGGGACGAAGCTCGGGTTTGGGGACCTGCCATGGTGGGGGCTTGGGCGCGCCCGTGCCGGATGTTCCGGCGTTCCCGGAGCCGCCCGTGCCGGCTGCGCCGCCTTGAGCCGGCTCGTTGTCCGGATCGCTCCTAGATGATTAAGTCCTATTGGATTTAGTGGTCGTAGGCGATTAGGGAGCGTTTGCGGGGCGCGTCGATTCGCCAGTTGTGCCAGATGCCGGCTGCGAGGGCCAGGAGTCGTGCAGCGACGCGTGCTTTGACGCCTTCAAGGGTGCGCCCGCCGTGGTTTTCGAGGGTGAGTTGGCCTTTGAGGGTGTCGAAGACTGATTCGATCCATTGGCGGATGCCGCCGAGTTTGCCGAAGCGTGGCTTTTCGTCTTTGCGGTCGGGTCTGATGAGGTGGGCGCCGAGGTCGTCGGTGATGAATCGTTCGAAGTCTTTGCCGGCGAAGCCTTTGTCGCCCAGGATGACTGGCCGGCGTGGACGAGGTGATGGTCTTTTTCCAGCAGGGCCTGAGTGACTTCGCGTTCTCCGATTTTCGGGTTTGCCAGGCCCCAGATGACCGGCATTCCTTCAGGGGTGCTGATCAGGTACAGGCGGAAGCCCCAGAAGTAGCGGGAGTGCGACGCGCAGTAGCCGTAGCCCGCGTGCCCGGCAAGGTCGGAGCGTTTGACGGTTTCCCGTGACATTCCGCAGGGCAGTGGGGTGGAATCGACCAGTCGGAGCACGTCGTGCCAGGACGGGGTGTCCTTGGCCAGGGCTGTGATGGTCGCGGAGATCAGCGTCCCGGCGGCCCGGAGGCGTTTGTTGTAGCCGGACTGTTGCGGGATGCCCGGGAACATCCCCGTCAGGTGGGTCCGGGCGTATCGGATCCATCTGGTTTCGGAGGAGTATCCGAGCAGTTGCTGTGCCACCGCCAGGCAGAGCAGCTCGGCATCGGAGAGCCCGGGCTTGCGCCCGGGCCGCCGGTCCCGGGACACGCCAAGATCAGGGAGGACACGGTCGGTGAGAAGGGCATAGAGTGTGGTCAGGAGAGTGTCTAGTTCGGGGTTCACATACCGGGTTTAACACTCTCCGCCCTACTTTAAAAGGCTCCCCACCGTCCTACGCAATAGGAATTACTCATCTAGGATCCATGGCGTCCCCCTTGGTGTTGCAAGCTTTTGGTGTTGCACAGTATTGCCGTGGTCAATCCACAGCCCAGCGTAGCGGGTGCTGCCTGCGGCGGGAACCTACACTGGTGCCATGGAAACCGCATCAGTTCTGGCCGTCTGCCGCGTAAGTCAACTCCATCCGGACCAGGGGAGCGTGGGCGTGACTGCCATCGACAAGCGCCCCGTGGAGGGGCCGGTTAAGGTCCACAAGCTGGGCCTCCATGGGGACGTCCAGGCGGACCGGATCAACCACGGCGGCGAGGACCAGGCGATTTATGCCTACTCACAGGCGGATGCCGACTTCTGGGCGGCGCAGCTGAACCGCGATCTTCCGCCGGGAATCTTCGGCGAGAACCTTCGGGTCTCCGGGATCGAGGCTACCGGCGCGGTCATCGGGGAGCGCTGGAAGGTGGGGCTCGACGTCGAACTTGAGGTCACCTCGCCGCGCACCCCGTGTGCCACTTTCCAGCGCAGGCTGGGCGAACCCCAGTGGGTGAAGCGGTTCACCGAGGCAGGCCGGATCGGGGCGTACCTGCGGGTGGTGCACACCGGAAGTGTCCAGGCCGGGGACCACATCCACCGGACCTTCGTTCCGAAACACGGCATCACCATCGGCCGGTGGTTCAGTGAGCCGGACCTGGAAATGGTGGAGACCCTCCGGGATGCGGAGGCCGACGGCGAAATCCGGTTGCAGCCGGAGTTCCACCAGCGGTTTGCGCTGCTGGAGCGCCGGCTGGGGTTGTAACTCCCGCGCACCTGGAGCGCTGTGGGCAAGCTCACCGCCGTCGATTTTCCCCGGCTGGGCTGCGTGCATTACACTTGAAACATCCCCCACTCCGGAAATCCCTTATTCCTGCCCAATTTTTGAGGCAGGACTGGCAAGTGTTGGGGCCCGCTATTGCGATGCGGGCATTTTCATAGGGAGAGCCGGCTAAAGAAAACGCTGTACAGACTGCTGGGATAGCAGCCAAGAGATGCAGCGGGAAGTCCTGCCACGGGATTGCGAAAGCGCCGGACTTCTATGTGACCGGCCGGTCAAGGATTGCCCGGCAACTCAAACGGCACATGTACTGCGGCTCCGCTCACCTCGGGTAGTGCCGCTTGGCCCCCTATGGATGAGGAAATTTCCCTATGCCCGAAAATCAGAACGACTCCGTCGAAACCGAAAACACCGTGACCGACGTCGAGATTACGCCCGCAGCGGAAGAAACCGCAGTCGAAGCCGAAGGAACCGCTCCGGCCGCTGAGGAAGCGCCGAAGGCTGAGGAAGCGCCGAAGGCTGAAGAAGCGCCTGCCGCCAAGGAAGCCCCGAAGGCCGAAAAGGCTGAAGAGTCCGACGAGGACGAAATCCGTTTCGCCGACCTCGGCATCGACGGCCGCGTCCTGGCCGCCCTGCAGGATGTTGGCTACGAGAAGCCCTCACCCATCCAGGCAGCAACCATCCCGCTGCTGCTTGAAGGCCGCGACGTCGTGGGCCTGGCCCAGACCGGTACCGGTAAGACTGCAGCATTCGCAGTACCGGCACTGTCCCGCCTGGCGGAGCTCCATGACCTCAACGGCCCGTCCCGCAAGACGCAGGCACTGGTCCTGGCCCCCACCCGTGAGCTGGCGCTCCAGGTTGCAGAGGCCTTCACCTCCTACGCCAAGCACATTGACGACTTCACGGTGCTCCCCGTTTACGGTGGTTCCGCCTACGGCCCGCAGCTCGCCGGCCTCCGCCGCGGTGCCCAGGTTGTTGTGGGTACCCCCGGCCGCGTGATCGACCACATCTCCAAGGGTTCCCTGGACCTGTCCGAACTCCAGTACCTGGTGCTGGATGAGGCTGACGAGATGCTGCGCATGGGCTTCGCCGAAGACGTGGAGCAGATCTTCCAGCAGACGCCGTCCGACCGCCAGGTGGCACTGTTCTCCGCCACCATGCCGGGCCAGATCCGCCGGATGTCCAAGCAGTACCTGAACAACCCTGCAGAGATCTCCGTCAAGTCCAAGACCACCACCGGCGCCAACACCCGCCAGCGGTACCTGCAGGTCATGGGCCCGCACAAGCTCGACGCCATGACCCGCATCCTTGAGGTTGAAGAGTTCGACGGCGTCATCGCCTTCGTGCGCACCAAGATGGCTACGGAGGACCTGGCTGACAAGCTGAAGTCCCGCGGCTTCCAGGCTGCCGCCATCAACGGTGACATCCCGCAGCAGCAGCGTGAGCGCACGGTTGACGCCCTCAAGGAAGGCCGCATCGACATCCTCGTGGCCACCGACGTCGCGGCCCGTGGCCTTGACGTGGAGCGCATCAGCCACGTCATCAACTACGACATCCCGCATGACACCGAGTCGTACGTGCACCGCATTGGCCGCACCGGCCGTGCAGGCCGTTCGGGTGACGCCATCCTGTTCATGACGCCGCGCGAGAAGTACCTGCTGCGTTCCATCGAGAAGGCAACCCGCCAGCCGGTTGAGCAGATGCACCTGCCCACGGCAGAGACCGTCAACACGCTGCGCCTTGGCAAGTTCGCCGAGCGCATCACCGAGACCCTGGCTTCCGAGGACGTCGCAGCATTCCGGGACCTCATCGCTTCCTACGAAGAAGAGCACAAGGTTCCCGCGTCGGAAATCGCAGCGGCCCTCGCCGTTATGGCACAGGGCGGCCAGCCGCTCCTGGTCAAGGAACTGCCTGCAGCTCCCGAGTTCCAGAAGCGCGAGCGCTCCAAGGACGGCTTCGGCTCCCGTGGCCCGACCCGCGCGCTGACCGAAGGCAACGCCACCTACCGGATCGCCGTCGGACGCCGCCAGCGCGTTATGCCGGGTTCCATCGTGGGTGCCATTGCCAATGAGGGTGGCATCTCGTCCTCGCAGATCGGCGGCATCGACATCCGCTCGGACCACTCCCTCGTGGAACTGCCGGCGGACCTGAGCCCCGAGCAGCTGCGCGCACTGTCCCGCACCCGGATCGGCGGCGAGCTGATCCACCTCGAGCTGGACAACGGCCGCAAGCCTTCCGGTGACCGTGGCAGCTACCAGGGCAGCCGTGGCGGCGACCGTGGTGGCGACCGTGGCGGCAACTTCAAGGGCAGCGGCGGCTTCAAGCGCGAATTCCGCAAGAACGACGGCGAGCGCTCCTCGGCTGACCGTGGCGGACGCTCCTACAGCGAACGTTCCGAGCGCAGCTTCGGAGGCGACAACCGCGGTGCCGGCGACTCCCGCTTCGGCGGTCACGGTGACGGCTCGCGCAAGCCCCGTGGCGGCAGCGAAGGCGGCCACCGCGACTTCAACCGCAAGGGCAAGTGGTAACAGCCTGATGTCGAAGTGATCTTCGGCACTGATGGACCGGCTTTCGAGCCGGGCCATCGGCGTTTAATGGCCCTGATTAGGCCCTGACGGGCCCTGTTTAACGGTGGATATAGCGGTAAAGACCGCGTTCCGGCGCAACGGTTGAGCCGCCGTCGGACCTGCCCTGATGCCGATTTGTTGGGGGCGGAATCATCGGGTAGAGTATTTACTCGTTGCCCCCCTAGCTCAGTGGTAGAGCGCGTTCTTGGTAAGAACGAGGTCACCGGATCGATTCCGGTGGGGGGCTCTGAATGGGAGCCTGTGTCAAGGCGGTTTTTGACCGGCTTGGCGCGGGTTTTTCTCATTCGTGGCGGTGTAGCTCAGTTGGTTAGAGCGCACGACTCATAATCGTGAGGTCGGGAGATCGAGCCTCCCCACCGCTACAGATAAGACCCCCGGAATCCGTCAAGGAATCCGGGGGTCTTTTGTGTTGGTGCGTGACAAGCTTCCCGATTCGCCGTAGCTTGGCGGCATCGGCGAATGGGGAATGCGCATGGACTTCTTTGAAACCATCATGTTTCCGTTCACGTGGCTTGTCTCGGCTGTCCTGGCAGCCTTCCACCAGGGCCTCACGGCGCTTGGCATGCCCGCGGCGGACGGCTGGACGTGGGCGCTGGCAATCTCCGGGCTGGTGCTCGTGATCCGGGCTGCACTGATTCCGGTGTTCGTCCGTCAGGTCAGGGCGCAGCGGCAGATGCGGCGGCTGCAGCCGGATCTGGTGAAGCTCCAGGAGAAGTACCGGGGCAACACGGACCCGCTCTCCCGCCAGGCAATGGTCCAGGAACAGATGGCGCTGTACAAGCAGCATGGCACCAATCCCTTCTCTGCCTGCCTGCCCCTGCTGATCCAGACCCCGTTCTTCTTCGCGCTGTTCCAGGTGCTCTCCGGCATCGGCGGCCGGGCCAGGGAGGGAGAGGGGCTGCGGGCCTTAACTCCAGAGCAGGCTGCGCAGTTCGAGCAATCCGGCATATTTGGGGCGCCCTTGACCGCGTCCCTGCTGGGCGGGGAAGGCGACCGGGCCGCCGTCGCCGTCCTGAGCATCCTGATGATCCTGGCGATGACGGCGGCGCAGTTCATCACGCAGAAGCAGATCATGGCCAGGAGCGGCCAGGAGGAGGCCCCGGACAACCCGCTGGTCCGGCAGCAGAAGGTGCTGCTCTATGCCCTGCCGGTGGTGTTCGGCGTGGGAGGCATCATCTTCCCCATCGGCGTGCTGATCTACTGGACCGTCACCAATATCTGGACCATGGTGCAGCAGTTCGTCGTCCTGCGGAAGGACCACGCCCACGAGGATAGCTAAAGCGCGCGTAGCTGAATCGTGTGACACGAGTCTCTTATCCCAGACTGCCTCGCTGAGAAGGCCATTGTCCCCGCCGCCGATCCCAAGTGTGATGGAGGGAGTTAATCAAGAGCCGTGTCCGATCATGAAGGCGGCGGAATTGTCAGGAGTTCAACCGATGGCCACCATCTCGCAGGCCCGGCGTACGGCTTCATCCCACATGTGGAAGCTTTTTGTCTACAGCGGAATCGGCGCCTTTATGTTTTTCGTCCCGGTCACCATCGCCGGCCGGGACACCATCATGCTGGATCACATTGTCACGTTCCTCCAGTCGAGCATCGGGCCCGTCCTGCCGTTCTACGCGCTGGCGGTGATCGTGGCCGGAGCCGTCTACCCCTTTGTCACGGGCACGTGGAAGAAGACCGTCGTCGACATGGTGTTTTCGCTGCTCAAAGTGGTGGGCATGGTTGTGGGCTTCATGATGGTCTTCCGGGTGGGTCCGGCCTGGCTGTTTGAGCCGGGCATGGGACCCTTCTTGTTCGAGAAGCTGGTCATCCCAGTTGGCCTGCTAGTCCCTATCGGTGCAGTGTTCCTGGCGCTGCTGGTCAGCTACGGCCTGCTGGAGTTCATCGGAGTGATGGTCCAGCGCGTGATGCGTCCCATCTGGCGCACTCCCGGACGTTCGGCGATCGACGCCGTCGCATCATTTGTTGGCAGCTACTCCCTTGGCCTACTGATCACCAACCGGGTCTACAAAGAGGGGAAGTACACGGCTCGGGAATCCGCCATCATCGCCACCGGGTTCTCAACGGTGTCCGCCACGTTTATGGTGATCGTGGCCAAGACGCTCGATCTTATGGGCCAGTGGACTGCCTATTTCTGGGTGACCTTCCTGGTGACGTTCGCCGTCACCGCCATCACGGTGCGCATCTGGCCGCTGAACAGCATCCCGGACGAATACCACCCGGATGCCACGCCCCAGCCGGAAGAAGATGTCCGTGGAAGCCGGCTGTCCGTGGCATGGCGGGAAGCCAAGGAAACCGTGGCAACTGCGCCTTCCCTGGCGGTCAACGTCTGGGTCAACGTCCGTGACGGCGTGCTCATGGCGATGGCGATCCTGCCCTCCATCCTTTCCATCGGCCTCCTGGGCCTGGTCCTCGCCACGTATACTCCGGTCTTCGACTGGCTCGGCTACGTCTTCTATCCCTTCACCTGGGCCCTCCAGCTTCCAGAGCCCATGCTGGTGGCCAAAGCGAGCGCCGTGGGTGTCGCCGAAATGTTCCTGCCTGCTCTCCTTGCCGCGGAAGCGGTCCCCCTGGTCAAGTTCGTAGTGGCAGTGGTCTCCGTATCCGGCATCATCTTCTTCTCAGCGCTGGTGCCCTGCATCATGGCAACAGATATCCCCCTCCCCGTCTGGAAAATGGTGGTCATCTGGTTCCAGCGGGTGGTTCTTACCCTGATCCTGGTGACTCCCATAGCGTTCCTGCTTTTCCCCGCCTAGGGGCAGAATGGGCCCATGACTCGTATCGCCATCATTGGCGGCCACGGCAAGGTGGCCCTGCAACTGTCCACGATCCTTACCAACCAAGGCCACAGCGTCACGTCGTTCATCCGCAACCCGGAACACAGTGCCGATGTCGCGGCAACCGGCGCAACGCCGTCGCCGCCATCCGCTCGATTGATGCGGCGGAGGAAGCCGGCGTGCCGCGCTACATCATGGTGTCCTACCTGGGCGCCGGCGAGGACCACGGAGTGCCCGCAGACCACGGTTTCTTCGCTTACGCCGAGGCCAAGGCCGCCGCAGACAAGCACCTCAGGGGCAGCCGCCTGGACTGGACAGTGCTGGGGCCGGGGGCGTTGACGGAAGAGCCGGCAAGCGGGCTCATCGAGGTCAATCCGCCGGCTGACGGCCGACCGGGCACCACCTCACGGGCCAATGTCGCCCTGGCGGCCGCTGCCGCGCTGGAGCTGCCTGGAACCCTCGGGCGGACCATTGAGTTCAGGGACGGCGGCACGGACATAGTGGAGGCCTTGGGAGCGCTGTAGCCAGGGCCGCGAGATTCAGGATGCATTGACGGAGGCGGGCTTCGGCAGCGATGCGGGGTAGAGGTCCAGCGCGTGTTCCTCTACGTAGTCCAGAGCGTGGCGTACAGCGCCGATGGAGACGATCCCGTCGCCAAGCGTCGACGCCTCGAGGCGTGGTGGCGTAAACGTGTACTTCGGCAGTTGCGCTTCTATGCTCGGCAGGAGAGCACGCGCCGAGCCGGCAACGGCGCCTGCGAACACCACGAGTTCCGGGTTGACCAGCGTACTGACTGACCCCACTACCCGTGCCATGCGGCTTGCTAACCGGTCCAGGATTCCGTTTGCCACGTCGTCGCCCGCTTCCGCCGCGGCAAAAACCATGTCCGCCTTCAGCTTTTCGGGATCCCCGCCACAGAGCCCGCTCAGCCGGGTGCTTGTGCCGGAGGCCAGGGCTTCCTGGGCCCAGAGTTTGGCGTAGTGGGCAATGCCGTAGGTGTCTCCAACGCCGTCGACGTTCTCCAGATATCCAAGTTCCCCAAAGCCGCCCAGTTGCCCGTGCAGCAGCCGGCCAGATTCCAATACTCCGGAGCCCAGGCGGTCTCCCGTGAGCATAACCACCAGGTTGTCGACTCCCTGTGCCGCTCCCTTCCAGCGCTCGGCGAGGGCGGCAAGGTTGGCGTCGTTTTCGAGTAGGACATGCCAGCCATGCCGCTCGGACACCAGCCGGCGGACGTCGAAGGACTTCCAGAATTCCTGGGCGGTAAGGACGTCTCCGTTTCGACTGACTGGCGCGGCGACTCCGACAGAGACGGCAAGAACTGAACCCGCCGCAATACCGGCCTGTTCCAGGGCCTCCGCAGCGATCCGGTCCAGGACGTCCGCGCGTTCGGTCGCGGCGACGTTGTAGGTCCGGAACGGGATGGTCACCTTGGATATTGCTGTTCCGGCCATATCCGCCACGATGGCGGTGATCTTATGCGCGCCAATGTCGATTCCGAGCACGCTTGCTGCTCGGTCATCAAAAACGAACCTGCGCGCCGGACGGCCTTTGACGTAATCCCCGGCTCCGCGCTGGTTCTCAAGCTCCTGCAGCCAGCCCAGCCGGACGAGTTCGTCGCAGATCGAGATGACGGTGGCGCGGGAGAGTCCTGTGGCGGACATGAGGTCGGTTCCCGTCACCACACCGGCGCCGCGCATCGCTTTCAGCATGGCGCTGGCGTTGACCCGGCGGACCAGTTGCGTGGACGGCGCAGTTTCTGACATTTTTTGGACCTCCCGTTTCAGGGCCGCCGAGGAAGCGGTTTTCTAAATTTAGTCTATAAATTTACGCCTCGTCATATTCCATGTGCGAGCTTGACCATGTGGCGCCCGTCACCACATACTAGCGATAGGTTATAAATTTACCTCCTATCTAAACTCGGCCGCTGGCTGTTTGACCGTTGCCGCAACACGCGGGCGCGGACCGGCATACGAAAGGACAAAGGTGTCTGTGAGACTGACACGCACAAAACGGGCAGCGGTGCTTGCTGTGGTACTGGCCCTGTTTTCCGGAGCGATCGCAGGATGCTCGGCGGACTCCGCTAAGGAAACGATCCGGTTCACCTTCAGTAAGCGCGAAGCCATTCCCTTCATGACCAAGCTCGTTGCTGAGTACAACGCATCCCAGGAGCGGACCAACGTTGTCCTGGACACCTCGGGAGTGGACGTTGTGTCCGCGAGCTTCGTCCGCGGCAATCCGCCGGACATCGCGCTGGCCAACTACAACATGGAAACCTCCCGGTTCGTCCAGCGTGGTGCCCTCAGCGACCTGGCCGGAACTGAAGCCGCCAGCCGGATTCGGGGTGACCTGAAGCCACTGATGGATCAGTACGGGTCCTATCCCGGCCGCACCAGCGCCCTGCCTTATTCGGTCATGGCGTCCTCTGTGATCTACAACAAGGAGATCTTCGCGGCCCACGGCATCGAAATTCCTACGACATGGAGTGAACTGATCGCCGCCTGCGAGGCACTCAAGGGCGCCGGCGTGACGCCCTTCTATGCCACATGGAAGGACGATTGGACGATCGGGCAGGGATGGTTCGATTATTCGGCAGGCGGCCAGCTGGACTCCATCAGCTTCTTCGAGAAACTCTCAGGACAAGGCGTTGACGTTGGCCCGGATTCCGAAGTCTCGTTCCAAAAGGATTTCCAGGAACCGGTCGGAAAGATGCTGGACCTCGCTAAGAACTACGTCAACAAAGACGCAGCGAGCCGGGGATACGGCGACGGCAACCTCGCGTTCGCGCAGGGCAACGCCGCCATGTACCTGCAGGGTCCCTGGGCCTTCAGCGAGATCGCCAAGACGGCCCCTGACCTTCAGCTCGGAACCTTTCCGTTGCCCATGACTGAGGATCCGGAGGACCTGCGGGTCAGGGTGAATGTGGACCTTGCGGCGTGGATCCCGGAGGCCTCCAAGCACAAGGAAGCGGCCCGCGATTTCCTTGAATACCTGTACCAGCCGGAAGTCATTGAGGCCTACAACGCGTCGCAGCTGGGGTTCATACCTACCAAAGATGCCGCCGGCGACCCGGATCCCCGGATCGAAGGGATGGTGAAGTACTACGACGACGGCAAGGTCTACCAAGGCCCCTCGGTGCTTGTGCCGCGCACCATCCCGATCTTCAACTACACGCAGGCCATGGTGTTCGGCGCCGACCCTGCGTCCACCCTCAAAACACTCGACGCGGACTGGGCGCGTCTGGCATTCCGCCAGTAAGAACAAGGGAGTCAGCAACATGTCCACCACTACATTGACCAGACCGGAGCGGGTCCGCGTTGCCCGTCCTGCCCGCCGCCGGGTCGATCCGATTTACTACTTTTTCCTGCTGCCCAGCCTTGTCCTGTTCACCCTGGCGATCACGGTTCCGGCGATCATTGGCATCTTCTTCAGCTTCACCGACTCCATCGGCATCGGCGACTGGACCTTCATAGGCTTCACAAACTATGTGGCCATCTTCAGCGACCCTGCCATCCTGCAGAGCTACCTGTTCACTTTCGGCTTTTCCACCGTCACGGTGCTGGTGGTCAACGCGATTGCATTCCTCCTGGCCGTGGGCCTGACCTCGCGCATCCGGATGAAGGCAGCGCTGCGCACCGTCTTCGTCATTCCTATGGTGATTTCCGGCATCATCATCGCCTACGTATTCAACTTCCTCTTCTCCAACTCGCTGCCATCCGCCGGCGCCGCGGCCGGCCTGCCGTGGCTGGAGACAAGCCTGCTCGCCAATCCTGACCTTGCCTGGATCGCCATTGTTGCCGTGACGGCTTGGCAGGCTGTTCCAGGCGCCCTGCTTATTTATATTGCCGGTCTCGTCTCGATACCTTCGGATGTCTATGAAGCGGCCGAAATCGACGGTGCCGGCAAGTGGCAGCAGCTGTTGAAGATCACGGCGCCACTCATGGCCGGATACGTGGTCATCAACATCATCCTCGGATTCAAGGGGTTCCTGAACGCCTACGACATCATCGTGGGACTCACCAATGGCGGCCCCGGAACGTCCACGCGCAGCATCGCGATGACAGTCATTGCCGGCTTCAATGGCGGCGACTACGCGTACCAGATGGCCAACGCCACGATCTTCTTTATCGTTGCCATCGTGATTTCCCTTGTACAGCTTTCGGTGACCCGCGGACGGAGCACACTCTAATGGCTAATCAATCCAAGATGGAGCGGGTCAACTGGTCCGGCACCACGATCCTGGTCCTGTGCGCAGTCACCGTGCTGCTGCCGCTGTATGTCACGCTCTCCATGGCCTTCAAAAGCCAGGAACAGGCGGTTGATGGCAACGCCTTTTCCTTCCCTGCTCCGTTCAGCCTGGACGGATTCGTCCAGGCCTGGACCTTGACCAACTTCCCCGTCGGCGCCGCGATGTCGATGCTCGTGACGGCGGGGACGGTAATCGCCACGATCGTCCTTGCTGCCTTCGCTTCCTACGCGATTGTGCGCAACTGGGAGAGGCGGCTGTTCCGGTATTCGTTCTTCTACCTCCTCGGAGCGATGTTCATTCCGTTCCCGGTGGTCGCTCTGCCGCAGATCCAGCTGACGGGGCGCCTCGGTCTGGACAACCCGATGGGCGTCATCCTGCTGGCCACTATGTTCCAGTTGAGCTTCAGCGTGCTGCTGTTCACTGCCTTCCTGCGCTCGATTCCCTTGGAACTAGAGGAGAGCGCGCGTATTGACGGGGCCACGACCTGGCAGACATTCTGGAAGCTGATCTTCCCCCTGCTGGCTCCAATGAGCGCGACAGTTGGTATCTTCGCGTTCCTGTACGCCTGGAATGACTTCATGATGCCCTCGCTGATCATCTCCGACCCCGCCCTGCAGACCCTTCCGGTCCGGCAGAACCTTTTCCAGACGCAGTTCAGCAACAACTACCACGTCTCCTTCGCGTCCTACTTGATGGCCATGGCGCCGGCGATCGTTGCCTACCTGTTCACGCAGCGCTGGGTCATGGAAGGCGTTACGCAGGGAGCCGTCAAAGGCTGAGTTTCCCATCATCTTGAACCTACCAACACCAAGAAAAGGATCATCCCTTGTCCACCACCGCCACCCAGGCAACCCTGTCCGACTCAACCCTCTCCGCCGATCCGAACTGGTGGCGCCAGGCCGCTGTCTACCAGATTTATCCCCGCAGCTTCGCTGATTCGAACGGCGACGGAATCGGCAACCTGAAGGGCATCACCGCGAAGGTGCCGTACCTGAAAACGCTGGGCGTCGACGCGGTCTGGCTGAGTCCGTTCTATCCCTCGGCCCTGGCGGACGGCGGCTATGACGTGGACGATTACCGGAACGTGGACCCGAAAATCGGCACCCTTGGGGACTTCGACGAAATGGCGGAGGCCCTTCACGGTGCGGGCATCAAGCTGATCGTGGACATCGTCCCCAACCATTCCTCCAACCGGCATGAGTGGTTCCAGGAAGCGCTGGCAAGCCCCAGGGGCTCGGCTGCCCGGGACCGCTACATCTTCCGCGACGGCCTGGGGGAGAACGGTGAGCTGCCGCCGTCGGACTGGGATTCAGTGTTCGGCGGGCCGGCCTGGGAACGGATCACCGAGCCGGACGGTACGCCCGGCCAGTGGTACATGCACATCTTCGCCAAGGAGCAGCCGGACTTTAACTGGGACAACCAGGAGGTCCGCGACGACTTCCTGACGACGCTGCGCTTCTGGTCGGACCGCGGCGTGGACGGATTCCGGATTGACGTTGCCCATGCCCTGACCAAGAACCTGGAAGGGACACTGCCCACCAAGGCGGACCTTGAGGCGCGCAGCCACGGAACTGACGGCTTCGTGGACGGCTCGCACCCCTTTTGGGACCGGGACGAGGTCCACGAGATCTATGCTGAATGGCGGAAAGTCTTCAACGAGTACAACCCGCCCCGCACCGCCGTCGCCGAGGCCTGGGTCCACGCGGACCGGCGCGCCCGTTACGCAAGCCCGGAGGGTCTGGGCCAGGCGTTCAACTTCGACCTCCTTCAGGCCGACTTCGACCCAACCCAGTTCCGCAGGATCATCACCAAAAACCTTGCGGAGGCCGCAGCATCCGGCGCGTCCTCCACCTGGGTCTTCTCCAACCACGACGTCGTCAGGCATGCCACGCGCTACGGTCTCCCGGCCGCGGCGGAGGCTGAGGACGGTGAGCTGATGGCGGGCAAGGCCGGCAAGCAGTGGCTGCTGGACGGAGGCAGGCAGGAGGATGTCGACGTCGAACTGGGCCTGCGGCGTGCCCGCGCTGCGACGCTGCTGATGCTGGCCCTCCCCGGCTCCGCATACCTGTACCAGGGCGAAGAACTGGGCCTGCAGGAGGTGGGCAGCGAAATTCCGGACTCAGCCCGCCAGGACCCTGCCTTCTTCCGCAACAAGGGCGTGGATGTGGGCCGGGACGGATGCCGGGTGCCCCTGCCCTGGAAGACCGGCGGGCCGTCCTTCGGCTTTGGCGACGGCGGTGCGCACCTGCCGCAGCCTGAATGGTTCAGCAAGTACGCAGTTGAAGCGCAGGACGGTGTGGAAGGCTCCACGCTGGAGCTCTACCGGGCCGCGCTGAAGCTTCGCCGCAGGCTCCAGACTGATGAAACGCTGGAATGGCTGGAGACGGGCAACCCTGACGTGGTGCAGTTCCGCCGGCCCGGTGGCTGGCACACGGTCACCAACTTTGGAACCGGACCTGTGGCACTGCCGGAGGGGTCCGTCGTCGTAAGCAGTTCCGCGCTTGAGGACGGCAAGCTGCCCGGCGCCACCACCGCCTGGCTTGTGGTTTCCTAAGCGCAGACGGAAACCCAACTGAGTCGCATTTGTTGCCCTTTAGAGTGCTGGGAAGGGCAACAAATGCGACTCAGTTTGGGACAAGGGGCCGTGCCAAGGCAACACACTCGTGCTACTTAGAGCGCAGCGACCACCGAATACGTGGATGAGTCGCCCTGGATGGCCTGGCTCGCCTTGCCGTCGATGCCCACCGGGATGTCTCCGGCGATCGTGACGCGGTTGAGCTTGCGCGGCTGGCCGTCGTAGTTGTCTGGAGCGTAGTGCTGTGTGATGCGGTTATCGAACAAGACCAGCTGGTTCGGCTCCCAATTCACGCGCACCACATTCTCCGGACGGGTCACGTAGGCCTGCAGCAGGCGCAGGATGTCCCGGGATTCGGTGTTGGACAAGCCCACAATCCGCAGCCTCTGTGCGAACCCGCCAATGAACAGCCCGCGCTCGCCAGTCAGTGGATGCACCCGAACTACGGGGTGGGCAGTTTCGAACTTGAGCCGGGTGAACTCCTTGCGGCGTTCCTCGGCGTTTTCGTGTTCCAGATTCTTGGGCACGGAGTAGTCGTAGTCATTGGTGTGGATTGCCCAGAGAGTGTCAGCGAAATTCCGCAGTTCATCGGGCAGGTCAGTGTAGGCGGCGGCCGAGGACGCGATGAGGGTTTCGCCGCCATAGGACGGCAGGTCAATGCTTCGCAGGGTGGAGGCCTGCGGAGGATTCACCACGAACGTGACATCGGTGTGCCAGGTGTTGGCTGAACCGTTTTCGCTGTCCACCGGGAGCACATTTGCCTCACCTTCCACGGAGGCCACCGTGGGATGGGCTTTGGTGAGGGGACCGAAGTGGCTGGCGAACTTCACCTGGGCCTCATCGCTGGAGATGTTCGCCTCGCGGAACACCAGGGCCTTGTGCTCGTTCAGGGCCGCGCGAATCTGGGAGACGGTGTGGGCGCTGAGGTCCCCGCTGAGGTCAAACCCCCGGATTTCGGCGCCGATACGCGCCCCGAGCTTGGCGAATTCGAGCTTGGTTTCGGTAATGACGGTCATGGTTCTTTCCTTTTCTGTAGTGGTGGTGCTGCGTGGTGCGGGTGGAAAATTTCAGGCGCCGACGGCGGTACGCCAGCGGGAGAAGTGCCGCTCCAGGGCGACGAGCAGGAAGTTCACGGCCAGTCCCAGCAGGGAGACCGTGAGGATGCCGGCGTACATGTCCGGGATGAGGAAACTGCTTTGGGCGTTGATGATCAGATAGCCCAGACCGGCCTTCGCACCCACCATCTCGGCAGCGATCAGGACCAGGATGGAGGCCGTCCCGGCCATCCGGATTCCCGTGAAGATGGTGGGAACCGCGGAGGGCAGGATCACCTTCTGGAAGAGCCGGAAGCTGTTCAGGCCCAGGGACTTGGCCGCCCGGATGAGGAGCGGGTCCACCGTCTTCACTCCGGCAATGGTGTTCAGCAGCACGGGGAAGAACGCTGCATACGCCACAATGGTCACCTTGGATTCCTCGCCAATGCCCAGCAGCAGCGTGAACACCGGGAGCAGCGCCAGCGCGGCCGTATTGCGGAACAGTTCCAGCAGCGGGTTCAGCACGGAATTGAGCCGGCCGTACCAGGCGATCAACAGTCCAAGGGACACACCGGACACCAGCGCGATCCCGAAGCCGGCCACAGAGCGGGCGAGGCTCGCGGCAAGGTGGCCCTGGAGGGAACCGCTCTCCAGTAATCTGGCCCCAGCCAGCAGGACTTCGTGCAGCGGCGGCAGGAACACCCGGGTGGAAGGAGCCGCCAGGTAGAGCGGCCCCAGCTCCCAGAGTGCCAGGAAGGCAAGGACCCCGGTGGCTTTCCACAGCCAGGACGCGGCACCGACGGCAGCTGAACGGATGGCTGCCTGGGCTGCTGCCCCGGATTTCGCGGGCACCGGGGGAGTGGATTGTCCGACGGCGGAACCCGCCTCAGTGGTTTCGGAACCCGCCGCACGGGCCGGCGTTGTGATGGTTGCGCTCATCAGGCGGCACTCCTTCCGTGGGTGGGCTGCGTTTCCCGGGTAATCGGTTCGTCCGGCGCGGTGCCATCCGGCCGGATCTTGCGGTGCCCGGCATCCCGGGCCAGGAGGACTTCGTTATGGAGCAGCTCCCACACCTTGTGCCGTTGTTCCACGAAGACCGGCGTGGAGCGGATGTCCTCACCGTCGTCGCGGTCCGGGATGTCCACCTCCACGATGGCCTTCAGCCGCCCGGGCCGGGCACTCAGCACAGCAACCCGCTGGCCCAGGTAGACGGCCTCATCGATGCCGTGGGTGATGAACACGATCGTCTTTCGGGTGGCCCGCCAGATGCGCAGAAGCTCCTCCTGGAGCTGTTCGCGGGTTTGGGCGTCCAGGGCGGCGAAGGGCTCGTCCATCAGCAGTACGTCCGGCTCGTAGGCCAGGCTCCGGGCAATCGCGACGCGTTGCTTCATGCCGCCGGACAGTTCGTGCGGGAAGCGGTCCTCGAAACCGGCCAGGCCCACCAGCGCGAGGTACTCGCTGGCCTTGGCTGCGCGCTCGCGGCTGTTCAATTTCCGGCCGTCAGGCCCCTTGCCTTCCAGTCCGATGGAAACATTGGCGGAGGCGGTGCGCCACGGGAAGAGGGCGTATTGCTGGAACACCACGGCGCGGTCCTTGCCAGGGCCCGTCACCGGCCGGCCGTCCACCAATACCTCGCCGGAGGTGGGCGTGGACAGGCCGGCCAGGAGGTCCAGCAAGGTGGTCTTGCCGGAGCCGCTGGGCCCCACGAGGGTGAGGAATTCGCCGTCGCGCACGTCCAGGCTGAGGGAATCGACGGCGGTCAAAGTGGTTGTGGCGTTTGCGCTTCCCGAGGCGCCCGGCCGGACGGTGAATTCCTTGCTGACGTTGCGCAGGCTGATCTTGGCGGTCATGGCCGTGCCTTTCCGGCGAGCTCATTGAACTCATTGGTGTAGTAGTTGGCGGGTGTGAGGTCTTTGGTGACGATTCCGGAGCTCGTCAGCCACTCCGCCCAGCGGGTGAAGTCCTCGTCCTTGATCGCCCCGGCATCCGGGACGCCTGCGCTCTTCCAGTACTGCAGGGCCTCGGTGCTTTCGTTGCGCCCCCGCTCCTTGACGATCCTGGTGAAGCGGGCAATGACTTCCTCGCGGGGGGTCTTGCCTGCCCAGTCGATGGCTTTGGCAACGCCGGTGGCGAACGTCCGGGTGGTGTTCGGATTCCTGGCGATGAAGTCATTACTCAGCACGTAGGGCCCGCCGGCGAAGGTGCCGAAGAATTCCGTGTCGCTGAAGACAGACCGGAGGCCACCGGCTGCAAGGGCCTTGTCCTGCAGTACTCCTCCCAGCGATCCGGCGTCCACCTGGCCACGCCGGATGGCTTCCTCGGTGTCGTTTGGCGGCAGCGGAACCAGCTGTACCTGCTTTGCTTCGTCGGCGCTCAGTCCGCTTTTCCGCAGGTAGGTGCTGATCACGGCGTCGGCATGGGCGCCCAGGGTATTCACGGCGATCTTCTTGCCGATGAAGTCCCTGGCGGACCGGATGCTGCTGTCTTCCTTGACGTAGAAGCCGTTGAAGGTCTCCTCGTCCTGGCCGTAGTAGTTCACCACCGCCTTCACCGGTGCGCCCGCCTCAATCAGCTTGACCACGGCCCCGGCGAACGCGCCGCCGAAGTCGGTTTGCCCGGTTGCCGCGGACTGGATGTCCTGCGGTCCGCTGGTGGTATTGCCCACCCATTTGAGCTTCACGTCGCCCAGGTAGCCGAGGTCCTCCGCAAGTTCGGGCAGGGTGACCGTGTTGGCCCAGCCCTGGTAGCGGAGCTCCTTAACCTCGCTTCCTTGGCTTCCACCGGCGCCGGCTTCAGCGTCACCGCCGCAGCCACTCACCGTCAGCGCAAGTACGACGGCGGCTGCGGCGCTCAACAGGGGCTGGTGCAGTTTCATGGGGGCTACTTTCGGTGCGGGATCATGTCGGTCGTTTGGCCCTGGACCGCTGGAGCGGAGGGCCGGTGGGAACGATGTAAACGCATCCGGCAGTGGCTTGGGAAGTCAGCGGTTAACCCTTGGAAACTGCGGGAAATCAAAGGAAACCGGACGCAATGATGCGCAACGCGGAGCCTTCCCGGGCAACAAAAAACGGCGGTTTCCCACCTGCAAGAGGTGGGAAACCGCCGTCGTTCTTTGTTCGGTGCGGTAAGCGGTTAGACGACCTTCAGCGCCGCTTCGAACGAAGCGCCGGCGCCGCCGGACAGCGTGGCGTTGATGGTGACCACGCCGCCGCCCTTGACCTGCAGGCGGGGGTCCGAGGCCGTGACCTTCCGGAACGGCCGGTCCAGCTCAAGTTCAATCCGCGCTGCGGCAATGGACTTCGTGGGGCTGGACACCGCAACCTTGGCGTCAACGTCCGTGCCGGATGCGAGCACCGCACACGGGGCGTCGGAGCGCACCGGACCGTCAGTCACGGCAGCGAAGAAGTGCGCGAACACGAACCAGCGGCCCAGCTGCTTGACGCGCACGATGTGGGCGGCGTCGTCCTGGCGCAGGATCTCAATCTCCAGCTCTGCTGCGAGGTCGCGGGTGCGTTCTGCGGTGGCGCCCGGGACGATCACGTAGCCGTACTTGCCGCCCGTGGTGCCCACCGGGTGCTGCACGGACAGTGTTGCGTAGGTCCGGGTGACGGGGTCGGTGGTTCCGCCGGTGTCCGAGCCGGAGTTGATCTCGCGCCAGTTGCCCGTACGCTCGGCCACGTCTGCACGCACGGCCTGGCTGCCCAGGAAAATGTAACCGGCAATGCCTTCCAGGTGGGCGTACGACGGCGTGAGGCCGGCTGCAGTCGACGTCACCTTGGTGCCGTCCACAGTCAGCGCGGGGGAGGAACCGGCCGGGAAGGAGCGGTTCTCGACGATGGTTTCGGCGTCCGCACCGGTGACGTTCACGCCGGAGCCGAGGGCAATGACCACTTCGTCAAGCAGGAACCAGGACTTCTTGGCGCTCACGTTGCCGAGGCTGTTGGTCAGGTCCATGCCTGCGGTGCCCCACTTGCCGGCGAGGCCCACGCCACCGCCCCAGAGGTTCGACGCCGGCGGGATGCCCGTGCCGTTGGCGGCACCGTTCGGGCGCGGGGTGAGGGACGCCGTGGTTCCGGGCATCCGGTAGGGGTCCACCGTCGGCCAGAAACCTTCCGAGAACTGGCCCTGGTCGGAGGCGAGGTGCAGGTATCCAACACCGTCGCCGTGGTGCCAGCCGAGGTTGTTCTCGTTGTTGCCCCACTCGTAGCGGCCAATCCGCCTGGAGGAGGTGGACACGGTGTAGGCCCAGGTGGCACCGTTCGAGTCGCTGCGGTGGACCATACGCTCCTGGGCTCCGAACTGCAGGTGGCCGGGGAGCTCGCGCTGCACGGGAATGCTGGAATCCGCCA
Source organism: Pseudarthrobacter sp. J47 (assembly GCF_049810315.1). Taxonomy (GTDB): domain Bacteria; phylum Actinomycetota; class Actinomycetes; order Actinomycetales; family Micrococcaceae; genus Arthrobacter. Next base: position 3,056,337 of record NZ_CP187358.1, on the reverse strand, counting down.
GCATGGGCAGGGCGCGGGAGAGGTCGGACAGGCTGGCGCTCTTGGTGTAGTCCACGTTGCAGCTGGTCAGCCAGGTCTTTGCCATTGACTTGTAGGTGCTGCGGTACGGCTCTGCGATCTGGGTGGCCATCAGCATCAAGGAGTTAGCCGTGGACCAGGCGTTGTGGTAATCCTGCTCGCGCTGCCGGGAGACTGCGCGGCCGCGGACGGTTGCCATCATGCGGCCGCTGAAGATGAACGGGGCAAAGGACTTGGTGGCCGCGTCGAGGATGACAGCTTTGTTGGGGTCGGTGACGTCCCAGGAACTGCCCGCAACGAGCATCAGCGAACGGGCGACGCCGCCGATTGCCACGTTGCCGTAGGTGCCAACATACGGCAGTTTGTCGTGGTCGACGTAGGAGCCGTCGGCGTAGAAGCCGTTGCCTGAGGTGACGTACTTAAAGAGGCTGGCCTTGCCGCCGCCCTGGATGTCGCTGAGGGCGTCGCGGCCCAGGGCAATGTCGTCGGCGTTGCGGGCGACGATGCCGCGCAGGATGCAGGCGAGGGCCTTGTCCGCACGGTTTCCACCGGTCTCCGACAGCCACGGAATGTCGCGGCGGATGTTCGGGTTGGCGACCTGGACGCGGATGGCATCCGTCGCCGTCTTGCGGTCCTCAGCAGTCAGCAGGGAGTCGATGAGGATGGAAAGGTCGGCCAACGTGCGGGGGATGCCGATTTCCCAGAACCACCAGTTACCGGTGCGCCGGGGCGGGTTGACCGAGTACCAGTCGGTGTACATGCGGCGGTACCAGAGCACCAGGGTTGCCGCGATTTCCGCGTTGCCGAACTGGTCCGTGCCCACGGTTGCCCATGCCTTGGCGATCGTGAGGATGCGGGAGTACGTGTTGCTGGTGTTCGCGGCGTCGCTCTTGGACATCGGGTAGTCGTTCCAGATGTACCCGTCTACGGCGGGGTTCTTCACACTGCTGTCCCAGAACCTGGCGGCATCGTCGGACATCGTGCGCAGCTGCGAAGCGATGGTGGGATGGGCGGTGTCCAGCGCGGAGCCACCGGTGATGTAATCGGCCCAACGCTGGCGGAGGCCGTCGAACTCGTCTGCGGCCATGGCGGGCGGTGCCCAGAAAGGTTGTCCGGCCAGCGCCACTGCTGCGGATGCGCCTGCTCCGAACAGGAGCAGGCTGCGGCGGGACAGGGTGCGGTTCGCGATGGAACCGGCTATCGACGTCGAGTTGGAGTTCGTCATTGATGCCTCTCGTAAAACAACTGAAAAGTCTTCCGGCCTGATGCGCGGGGTTGAACGCGTGATGCGCGTCACTGTTGGAGGGTAGCCGGACTTAGCGGGGAAGACCAGCATTCAGGTTTCGGATCTTTCGTATCATCCCACGGGGGCCGCAGAGGAGGCACCACTGGTGATCAGATGAGCCAAACGAAAGCTAAGCGTTCAATCCTGCCAGCCTGGGAACGGCCTGCGAGGCACGTCATAAAGCAGCATTGTGACCAGTTCAACAGCGCAGGCGAACGACCAAAACGACGTTAACTGCAAGCCGGTTGGGCAAGGCGATACGGTAGTAGCATGACCTCTATTTCCACGGCCGTATCCACCCGGCTTGATCGCTCCATCCCCGCTGATATTGCCCGTTCGTGGCTGCTTGTTAACGCCATGAAGACTGAGCTTTTCGACCAGTCTGCGGTATCACGGGCGGACTCGATCATCCTGGATATTGAAGATGCCGTGGACCCCTCACAGAAGGATGAGGCGCGGAACAACGTCATTGACTGGCTGACCGGCGGCGGCAAGGCCTGGGTCCGGATCAACGACGCCACCAGCCCGTTCTGGGCGGACGACCTCGCAGGCCTCCGCGGCACCCCGGGCCTGCTGGGCATCATGCTGGCCAAGACCGAATCCGCGGACCAGGTCACCGAGAGCTTCCACCGCATGGACGGCAAGACTCCCGTGATCCCGCTCGTGGAATCCGCCGTCGGAATCGAAGAAGCCAACCACATCGCCAAGGCCCAGGGCGCGTTCCGCCTGGCCTTTGGTTCCGGTGACTTCCGCCGCGACACCGGCATGGCGGCCACCCCCGAGGCCATGGCCTACCCCCGTGCCAAGCTCGTTGTTGCCAGCCGCGTGGGTAACCTGCCCGGCCCCATCGACGGCCCCACCGTCGGCACAAACCACCCCATCCTGCGCGAGCAGACGGGCATCACCGTGATGATGGGAATGACCGGCAAGCTCTGCCTGGCCATTGACCAGACCCCGGTGATCAATGAAGTCATCAGCCCCACGCCTTCTGACGTCGCCTGGGCCACGGACTTCATGGCGGACTTCGAAGCCAACGGCCGCGTCATCCGTGACGGTTCGGACCTGCCGCGTTTGGGCCGCGCCGAGAAGATCATGAAGCTCGCCGTCGCATTCGGCGTGCAGCCCGCTCTGTAGCGCCGGCAAGGCTCGGTAGACTGGCACGGTGCTGAACGAATTCTGGGCCACTGCGCCAACCCGCTACAAAGTCCTGGTTTTCAGCGCAATGGGGCTGATCGCCGTCGGCATCATCCTGAACCTCGTGGGCAACAGCACGGGGAACCAGGGGCTGGCTACTGCATCGCTGCCGTTGATCGGACTGGGCCTGATCCTGCATATCGCCGGCATTGTGGTCCGAGGGCAGGCCATCCGGAAGAACCTTCGCCGATAGCCTGCCCCGGCGGCCTGGAAACACTCCGGAATCATCGGCCGCTGCGGCTAGGCTTGAGGCCATGAGTATCAATCCGGACCTGCAGGGCCGCAGCTATCCTGCCGCAGAGGTGTACCACGTCGGGCGAGAGAAAATCCGCGAGTTCGCCTCCGCCGTCAAAGCCACCAACCCAGCCCATTTCGACGTCGACGCCGCCACCGCGCTGGGTCACAGGGACCTCGTTGCGCCTCCCACCTTCGCCATCATCGTGGCGCAGCGGGCGGATGCCCAGCTGATCGAGGACCCGGAGTCGGGCATCGACTTTTCACGGGTGGTCCACGCGGACCAGCGGTTCACGCACCACCGGCCGATCGTGGCGGGGGACCGCCTCGTGGCCGAACTCCACGTTGATGGTGTGCGTCCCATGGGCGGCGGTGCCATGATCACCACGCGTGCGGAGATCCAGGCCGTGACCGAAGACGGCGGATTCGAGAAGGTCGCCACCACCACCTCATCACTTTTGGTCCGCGGAGAGGGGCAGTAACCATGGGTCCGAACATCACAGAGCTCAGCGTCGGCCAGGACATCGGCAGCCGCACCATCACTGTCACCCGCCAGGACCTGGTCAAGTACGCCGGTGCCTCCGGAGACTTCAACCCCATCCACTGGAACGAGGCCTTCGCCACCTCCGTGGGCCTGCCCGGCGTCATTGCGCACGGCATGTTCACCATGGGCTCTGCCGTCCAGTTGGTCAGCGACTGGGCAGGGGACCCCGCCGCCGTCGTGGATTACCAGACGCGGTTCAGCAAGCCTGTGCCGGTGGCGGACACTACCGGAACCTCCGACGCCGGCGCGCAGATCGAGGTCAGCGGAACCGTGGGAGCGCTGGACCCTGAGGCCGGAACCGCCCGGATCGACCTGACCGCCATTGCCGGCGGAGTGAAGGTGCTGATGAAGGCCCAGGCCGTCGTCAGGCTGTCCTGACCAGGGAACCGGTCCGCCGGCCGCGTGCCGGGGGACAGGCCGCCGGGGCTTTGGATCCTGAGGGAGGTCATGCTCAACGGCAGCTGACCCTGTGGCGCGTCGGCGTCGTGATTGCCTACGGCGCCAGCGGCATCGCTTTTTCCTCGTGGGTTTCCAGGCTTCCCGCCATCCGGGACAGCCTTGACCTGACTCCGGCGAACATCGGTGTGCTGCTGCTCTGCCTGTCCCTGGGCTCGTTCGTTTCGGTCTCCGCGTCCGGGCTCATTGTGCTGCATTTCGGGTCCAAGGGGACCATCCGGATCGGCAGCATCATGGTGGGGGCGGGTCTGGTCCTGGCTGGCCTCGGCACCACGGTGCTGACACATCCCGTAGCTGTGGCCGCGGGCCTCGCCGTCATCGGGCTGGGAACGGGCAGCTGGAACACCGCCTCGAACGTGGAGGGCGCCGCCGTCGAACGTGCCCTGGGCCGGCACATCATGCCCCGGCTGCACGGCGCCTTCAGCCTGGGAACCGTCGCTGGTTCGGGGCTGGGTGCCTGGGCCGCATGGGCAGGCCTTCCCGTCGCCTGGCACCTGGGTGCAGCCGGCGCCGTCGTCGCGCTCTCCGTTTCGGTCGCCTCGGCCTGGTTCCGCGCCGATGTTGAATCGACCCCAGGTGAACGCGTGTATGCGCAGGACACCTTCGAAGACCCGCAGACCGGCCCCATCCCCATCCTGCCCATTGCCGATCCGGCAGGCAGCGCGCCGGTGGACAACAAGCGCATGATCGCCCAGGCATGGCGGGACAAGCGCACGCTCCTGCTGGGCGTGATGGTGCTGGGACTGGCGCTTGCCGAGGGCGCTGCCGGCGACTGGGTGGCCCTTGCCCTCGCGGACAGCTATCACCAATCGGACGCCGCCGGCGCTGTGGGCTATGGCCTGTTCGTGACGTTTATGACCATCGGCCGCTTCGCCGGAACACATGTGCTTGACCGGTTTGGCCGCGTCCCGGTCATGCGGGCCTGCGTCCTACTGGCGGTGTTCGGGCTGGCGCTCTTCGTCTTTGCACCCGCTCCCTGGGTGGCATTTGTTGCCCTGGCGCTGTGGGGTCTCGGTTCATCCCTGGGCTTCCCGGTGGGCATGTCCGCCGCCGCTGACGACCCCGCCAAGGCCGCCGCCCGCGTGTCCGTGGTGTCCACTATCGGCTATGGCGCCTTCCTCTGCGGCCCCCCGTTGCTGGGACTGCTCGCCGAACACATCGGCATCCTGCATTCGCTCCTTGCGGTCCTGGCCATGCTGGTGGTCAGCTTCCTGCTCTCCCCGGTGGCACGCAAGGCAGGCTGACCCGCCGTCGTCCACGGACTAGGCTGGTGGGGTGACCCAGACACTGCTTTCCCAGATGACCACCGCCGCCGTCGGAGGCCCTGCCGCAACCTATGTTGAGGCCCGCACCGAGGCAGAGATTATCGACGCCGTGCGTTCGGTGGATGAGGCAGGCGGGGAACTGCTGATCATCGGCGGCGGGTCCAACCTGCTGATTTCCGACGACGGGTTCCCCGGCACAGTGGTCCGCCTCGCCTCAGAGGGGTTCACCGTTAACGCGGAAGACTCGTGCGGTGGTGTTTCGGTAGTTGTCCAGGCCGGGCACGACTGGGACTCCCTGGTGAAGCACGCGGTGCTGCATGCCTGGTCCGGCCTCGAAGCGCTGTCCGGCATCCCCGGGTCCACCGGCGCCACCCCTGTACAAAATGTCGGCGCCTATGGTTCGGACGTTTCCCAGACTATCGCCGCCGTGCGGACGTGGGACCGGGAAAAGAACGCCGTCCGGACCTTCACCAATTCGGAGCTGAAGTTCGGTTACCGCGACTCGGTCCTGAAGCAGTCAACCGTCAACGGCTCGCCGCGCTTCGTCGTCCTTACCGTCGAATTCCAGCTTCCGCTGGGCCGCATGAGCGCGCCCATCAGGTACGCCGAACTGGCCCGTTCCCTTGGCGTCGAGCCGGGCAAGCGGGCCTACTCCACTGACGTCCGGCGCGAGGTGCTGCGGCTGCGCGCGTCCAAGGGCATGGTGCTGGACCCGGAAGACAGGGACACCTACTCCACCGGCTCATTCTTCACCAACCCCGTGGTGTCTTCAGCCGTTGCCGCTGGATTGCCCGAGGGCGCGCCCCGGTACCCTGCCGGCTCTGAAGGGCTCGTGAAGCTCTCCGCGGCCTGGCTGATTGAGCACGCCGGCTTTGCCAAGGGATACGGCCTCGATCCGGACAGCGCGTCCGGCGGGAGGGCATCGCTGTCCACCAAGCACACGCTGGCCATCACCAACCGGGGTTCCGCCACGGCCAAGGACATGCTGGCCGTTGCCCGCGAGGTGCGCGACGGCGTCCGCGACGCCTTCGGAATCGAGCTGCACCCGGAACCACTGCTGATCGGCCTGGAACTCTAGCCCCTCCCCAGGCCTGTCAACACTCCTAGGATGGGGGCATGGCTAAAAACGTGGGGCTCACAGTCAGCGGCAAGATCAACGGCGCAGTCAACGGCAAGGTCATCGGCAGGCTTCGGTTGGTCAGCCAGGGGCTGTTGGGCCCCGGGTTTACGAGCGTCCCGGACGCCGTCCGCTGGATGACAGCCATGCAGGCCCAGGACCTTCCCGCAGCCATGTGGGCGGTGGGTTGCCGGGTCCCGGGTGCGGGACTCAGCGACGTCCGGGCGGCCCTCGACGCCGGCACTGTCGTCAGGTCATGGCCCATGCGTGGGACGCTGCACCTGGTGGCTCCGGAGGACCTTCGCTGGATGCTGGACCTCACGGCTGAACGGCTGCTCCGCTCAGTGGCCCCACGCCACCGCGAACTCGGTATTGCCTGGGCGGACATCGAGAAGTGCCGCGATATTGCCCTGGAGCTGATTTCCGCAGACGGGCCGGCCAGCAGGGCCGGACTCTTCGCCGCTTTTGAGGCCGCCGGCCAGCCAACCACCGGCCAGCGCGGCATCCATATCCTCGGAACGCTGTGCCGGCACGCCTGGCTGGTGCTCGGCCCCATGGCCGGGAACCAGCAGCAGTTTGCAGCATTCGACCAGTGGATCCCGGTCTCCCGCAAGCCCGAAGGGACCGATGCGCTGGCAGAATGGATGCTGCGCTACTTCACCAGCCACGGCCCGGCGACCATTCGCGACTTCGCCTGGTGGACGCAGCTGCCACTCACCCAGGTCCGGGCGGCCTTCGAGTCCGTGCGGGACCAGCTGGTTTGCCTGGAGTTCGCCGGCACCGAGTACTGGCTCTCACCCACGGTTGCCGCGTTGCTGGAAGAAGGAGTCCCGGGCTCCCGTTCGGTCCTGTTGCTGCCCGGCTACGACGAGTTCCTGCTGGGCTACATGGACAGGAGCCTGGTCCTGGATACGGCTCACTCCGGCAAAATCGTGCCCGGCGGGAACGGCGTGTTCAAGAAAACACTGGTGGCCGGGGGAGAGGTGATCGGCACCTGGGCGCTCCAAGGCACCGGCTCAAGTGCCGCCGTCGTGCCTGAACTTTTTGAGGAGCGGAAGCCGCCGGTCTACAGCAAGGCCGCCCGGCGTTACCTGGACTTCCTGGCCGGCTGACCAGGGCGCCAAAATCTGCCTCTTAAGGCCAGATCAGCCCCTTAAACACCTCGAGCGGCGAGTTAATGCCGCTTAGGTTCAACCTAAGGAGCATTAACTCGCCGCTCGATGGTGGGGGGCTGCAGGCCTAGAGGTTGCCCGTGGCGATGTTGAGCATGCGGCGCAGCGGCTCGGCGGCGCCCCAGAGGAGCTGGTCGCCCACGGTGAACGCGCTGATGTAGTTGGGGCCCATTTCCATCTTGCGGATGCGGCCCACCGGGATGTCCAGGGTGCCCGAAGCGGCCACGGGGGTGAGCCCGGCCATGGAGTCTTCCTTGGTGTTGGGAATGACCTTGGCCCATTCGTTGTCCTCGGCCAGGAGCTTCTCGATCTCGGCAACGGACAGGTCCTCGCGGAGCTTGAGGGTCAGTGCCTGCGAGTGCGAACGCATGGCGCCGATCCGGATGCACAGGCCGTCCATGATCACGCGGTTCTCAGCGGAGGTACCCAGGATCTTGTTGGTCTCAACCCCGGCCTTCCACTCTTCCTTGGACTGTCCGTTGCCCAGGTCCGCGTCGATCCACGGGATGAGCGAGCCGGCCAGCGGCACGCCAAACTGGCTGGCGTCGATGTCCGTGCGCTGGTGGGCCAGGACCTTGCGGTCGATGTCGAGGATGGCCGACGCGGGGTCGTCCAGTTCCGTGCTGACCTCGGCGTTGAGCGTGCCGAACTGGCTGAGGAGCTCGCGCATGTGCCGGGCTCCGCCGCCGGAAGCGGCCTGGTAGGTCATGGAGGTGCCCCACTCGACCAGGCCGTTCTTGAACAGCCCGCCCAGGCCCATGAGCATGCAGGAGACTGTGCAGTTGCCGCCGATGAAGTCCCTGGTGCCGTTGACCAGGCCCTTGTCGATCACGTCCCGGTTGATGGGGTCCAGCACGATGATCGAGTCGTCGTTCATGCGCAGCGTGGAGGCGGCATCGATCCAGAGGCCGTCCCAGCCGCGGCTGCGCAGCTGGGTGTGGACCTGCTTGGTGTAGTCCCCGCCCTGGGCGGTGACAATAATGGGCAGCTTCGCCAGGGTATCGACGTCGAACGCGTCCTCGAGCTTGCCGGCGTCGCCCCCTGCCGTTCCAGCGAACGACGGCGAGGCACCTCCGGCATTGGAGGTGGAGAAGAAGACGGGGTTGATGTTCGCGAAGTCGCCCTCATCCTGCATGCGCTGCATCAGGACGGAACCGACCATGCCGCGCCAGCCGACCAGGCCGACGGAGGGGGAAGCTGCTGTAGTCATTCGTCCAGTTTAGACTTCCGCCGCTGCCGCACGCAGTCGGTTACGTCACTCCGCCCCGGAATGCAGCAGCTGCTACTCCGGCCGGCTTTCCTGCATCAGGAGGGTTTTGCGGGCGCGCAGGGCGTAGAACGCGCCAAAAGCGAAGACCTGGGTCACGACCACCAGCACGATGATCCCCACGATCTTGTTGCCGCCGAGGATGGTGGTCAGGCCGATGATGGCGGACAGGAGCGCCAGCAGGGGCAGCAGCATGTAGCCCAGGAAAAAGAGGGTTTCTGGTTTCTTGAGCACGTCAGCCTTCGGTCCTGGTCCAGTGGGTGAATTTGTAGCGGGTGCCGTTGGCCCCCGTGAGCCAGCCTTCTGCCGGCTCGGTGGCGACGGCGGTCCATCCGGCGTCGAATTCCGGGGCGAAGGTATCACCCTCCGCGTCGACGTCGATGGTGGTCACCACAGCTGTGTCCGCCAACGGCATGGCCTGCCGGAAAACCTCGCCCCCGCCAAGGATCCAGACAGTTCCGTTTCCCTCAGCGAAGCGGGATTCCACCAGTGCCTCGTCAAGCGACCCGACCACGACGGCGCCGTCAGCCTCGGGTGCCGCAGCCCATTCCGGGTGCCGCGTAATCACAATATTGGTCCGGTTGGGCAGCGGACGGTACTTGTCCGGGAAGGACAGCCAGGTCTTGCGGCCCATGATGACAGGATGCCCACGGGTCACCCGGTTGAAGTGCCTGAGGTCCTCCGGCAGGTTCCACGGCATATCGCCTTCCATGCCGATAACTCCGGCAGGGGTCTGCGCCCAGACCATGGCCACGCCCGTGATGGTGCCGGCCAGCTCTTCTGTGAAATCAGGGGTGGCGTTCATACTGCGATCGGCGCCTTGATGGTGGGGTGGTGCTGGTAATTGATGACGTCGAAGTCATCCAGCGTGTAGTCCAGGATGGAGCCGGGCTTGCGGGTGATCTCCAGCTGCGGGTACTCGTACGGGTCCCGCTCCAGTTGCTTGAGGACCTGGTCCATGTGGTTGTCATAGATATGGACGTCACCACCGGTCCACACGAATTCGCCAGGCTCCAGCCCGGCCTGCTGCGCCACCATCAGGGTCAGCAGCGCGTACGAGGCGATGTTGAAGGGTACGCCCAGGAACATGTCCGCCGAGCGCTGGTACAGCTGGCAGGACAATTTGCCGTCAGCCACGTAGAACTGGAAGAACGCGTGGCAGGGCGGCAGGGCCATGTCCTTGAGTTCGGAAACATTCCACGCGGAGACGATGTGCCGGCGGGAGTCCGGATTGGATTTGAGGTTCTCCACAACTTCGGTGATCTGGTCGATGTGGCCGCCGTCAGGGGTGGGCCAGCTGCGCCACTGCACACCGTAGACCGGGCCCAGTTCGCCCTCGGCATCTGCCCATTCGTTCCAGATGGTCACGCCCTGGTCCTGCATCCACTTCACGTTCGAGTCACCGCGCAGGAACCAGAGAAGCTCCACTGCGACGGACTTGAAATGGACCCGTTTGGTGGTGATCAGCGGGAAGCTGTGCGCGAGGTCGAACCGCAGCTGCCGGCCAAAAACACTGGTGGTCCCGGTTCCGGTACGGTCCGACTTATGGGTGCCGTTTTCCAGGACATCGCGCAGCAGGTCTTCATACGGGGTTGGGATAGTCACGGATAAAGTCTACGGCTTTCCATCCGGAAGACGGCGTTCCGTGCCGGTTCGGCGCAACTGACCGCGCACCAGGTCCAGCAGGAGTTCGTCACTGAGCCGGGCATCCCGTCCGGCGGAGATGAGAAGGTCGACGGCGCCAATCACCTCGGCAGGCACACCTGCCGCAGGCGCCTGCGCGCCGCCGCCGGGTGCAGTCGGGGCAACAACCGTGCCGGCGCGGCGCCGGGACTGGATCTGCCCTGCTGCCTCAAGTTCCTTGTAGGCGCGGGCGATGGTTCCACCGGCCAGGCCAAGGTCAGCCGCCAGGCTGCGGACAGTAGGCAGCCGGTCACCGGGTGCCAGGGCGCCGGTGGCAATAAGCGCACTGATCTGGGAACGGATCTGCTCATACGGGGGTGTTGCTGAACCCAGGTCAACGGACACCAGCGGGTCCATCACTGACGCTCCGTTGCGGTGGCCGACGGACCGGTAGCAGACTGCGTTGTGCCGGATGTCGCCGGGCCATGCCCTGTCACCGGCGGGGGCTGGTTGCGCGAAATGAAGGTCCGGACGGGAGTGACTATCAACCCGACCGCGGCAGTACACAGCACGGCGCCGGCAACCACTGCTGGTCCCCAGCTCTGGTACGCGTCGGCGGGTGCCAAGGGGTTGCCCAGCCCAAACAGCCACCGCCACGCGTAGGTGTTGGTCAGGACAAGAACGCCGGCCTGGCCGAACAGGAAGGCGGCAATGGTGCGGACCAGCCGGTACATGCTGATTCCACGGAGTGCCGCATCGAGGCCGGGCACGTTGCCGCCACAGTCCCGCCGGTGCGTAATGAGCAGCAGCGGCAGCACTCCAAGGGCGAGGACGGCTCCAACAGTGACTGTGGGAACCATCCACCGGCGCTCCGGGCCGTACCAGATCGCGCCGGTGACGCCATCCGCCCATACGGTGACAGTAAGGACTGTGACGAAGGCAGCCAGGGCCACGATGGTTACGGTCAGCAGCGCCGGGCTGACGGGCTGGAGCGGCATGGTTTTGGCCCCGCCCGGGCGGCCGTAATTCTTTTGCAGGAGGAGTTCGCCCGCGCCAAGGGTGAGCAGAATGGCGCCTGCCATAATGCCGAGCAGCAATGATGGGTCCTGCCGAAGGACAGCGCCGCCAGGGAGCAGCAGGAGCAGCACAGTCACGCCCACACCGGCCAACGGCAGGACGGAGCCCAGGGAAACCATCAGCCTGGTGGCCGGCTGCGAGGCCTCCCGCGGTGCGGAGAGGGAGCGGTCCGGGCGGGTGGCCAGCAGCGCTGTGAGCGCTGGGGGACGCCACGCGAACATCACCAAAAGGACCACCGTGGTAGCGATTCCGAAGTAGTTGATCCAGACGCTGGGCAGGGGCAAAGCCGGGTCCGGGACGCCGGCAAAGTTGCCCGCAATTGCAGCCAATCCTGCCGCGACCGTTGCCACGGTGCGGAGCAGCCTGTTCATGGCGATGGTCCGCAGGAGATCGTTGTCCGCAGAATCCAGCGTCTCCAGCTGGCGCCGCCCGGCAATCAGCGCCAGCACAGCCCAGGTACCCGTTGCCAGCACGGCGAGGGCCGCCCCCAGGCAGACGGCCAGCAGCTGTCCGGCGATCCGGCCATCCCGCCCCGCAGTCTGATAGCTGGAGTCAAAGCTTTGGCCAGGCGGGGGAGGCGGCAGATTGGTGGGCGGGACGGCCTGGTAGCCCGGAAGAGTGGCCACCCAACAGATAGCCAGGGCGGCAGCGACAAAAACAGCGAGGGTGGTCCATGCAAGCCGCCGGGGCAGGAAGTCAGAAATCCGCCTCACCGAAAGCGGCGCCACCCGGCGGACTCCACGGGGCCGGGGGTAGGTGAACTGGCCCACCGCGTGGATAGCCAGCACCGCAAGGACAGGCCAGGCCAGTGCGGCGAGGATTTCGCCCGCGGTCTCCAGGGCGTTGCTGCCGCCGGGCCTGCCGTGGAGAACTCCCGCTTGGGCAGCACCGTGCAGTGAGCTGCCCATCCAGCCCATGATGCCGATCCACAGCGCGTGCTGGGAAATGGATTCCGGGGTTGCCTTGCCTCCGGGCGCAATAATGACCCAGCGCAGGATCACGTACACAACAACGCCCAGGAACAATGGCCCAAGGAACGCCAACGGAGGCACCCCGGAGACGCCTATTTCAAATGCCTGATCGCCCACGTTTCCCCCAACGGCACCGCACCAAGAAGCTATGTATCAATGAATCAAGTATTTGATACAAAGGCTGCCCGGTCAAGGCTTCGGAACCACCGGAACCTAGTCGTCGAACGGCTTGAACTGCTCCACGGACACAATCCGTTCCTTCTTGCCCAGGGTGACATGGCAGATGATCATCTCGCCGGGTGCCAGGTACGGATCTGAACCAGGGAGGAGTGCCCGGAGCCGGGGCGGCATATGCTCGCCCAACTGCTTCAACACCGTGGGCAGGGCGGGCCGGTGCGTGCACAGGACCACCGGTCGCTGCTTGTCGAAGAGGGACTCCACGATCGCCGCAGTCTTTTTGGGGTTGCGGGCGTGCCGGTGTTCGGTGAGCGCCTCCACCTGCTTGATCTTTGCATCAACAGCCTTGGCGTACGGCGCGACTGTTGCCATGCAGCGTACCCACGGGCTGGTGACCACCCGCAAGGGCCGCCATACCTGCAGCAGCCGCTTAACGGCCTGGGCCTGCCGGATGCCGGTGGCTGCCAGCGGACGTTCGCCTTCGGCCTTGGTCCACGACGAGCGTGGTTTCGCCTTGGCATGGCGGAGGATGATCAGCGGCCAGGTGCCGAGCTCCCGGCGATCGTAAGCAGCTGCAAGGTGTTCCAGGGGCACAACGTCCGAAGGGTTGGACAGCATCTCCGCCGCCCGTTCCGGGGTGCACCACTTCACGGCGTCCACTTCCTTGCCGTCCGGGCGCAGCAGCGTTCCATCAACCCGAACGGCCCAGTAGTGCACCACCTTCAGGCCGGAGGCCACGCGGTAGCGGATTTCCGGCAAGGGGATACCCAGGGGTGCACGAAGGCCAATTTCCTCGTCGATCTCCCGCACGGCGCATTCAGGAATGGTCTCGCCCGGATCCAGCTTTCCCTTGGGCCAGGACCAGTCGTCATAACGCGGCCGGTGGATCAGCAGTACTTCCAGGCGGTCCTTGACGATCCGCCACGGAATGGCGCCGGCAGCAATGACTGCCACCGGCCCGTCCAGGACCTCGGCCTGGTCGGTTACGGGTGCGTCGCTCACCAAGTGCACAGCCCTAGCGCCGGGTCAGGGACCGCTGGCGTGAGCGGGACCTGATGAGCCAGGACTGGATGTCTGCCAGCGGCGTCCCGTCCTCAGCGAGGTGGTGACGGGTCCAATGGCCGTCATTGTCCAGGTGCCAGCTGGACGTTGCCGGATCCAGATAGCGCTCCAGCAGGTCCTGGACGTACGCGATGTCTTCGGCATTGGACAGGCGGACCAGTGCCTCGACGCGGCGGTCCAGGTTGCGGTGCATCATGTCAGCGGAGCCGATGTAGATCACCGGGTCGCCGCCGTTGGCGAAGGCAAAAACGCGCGAGTGCTCCAGGAACCGGCCCAGGACGGAACGCACCGTGATGTTCTCGCTCAGTCCCGGCACGCCGGGGCGCAACGAGCAGATGCCACGCACCACCACGTCAACGCGGACACCGGCCTGCGATGCCCTGTACAGGGAATCGATAATGGCCTCGTCCACCATGGAGTTGACCTTAATCTGCACCCGGGCCGGGACCCCGGCGCGGGCATTGCGGATTTCGGTCTCGATGCGGTCGATCAGGCCTGAACGCACGGAGCGCGGAGCTACGAGCAGCCGCTTGAACGTGGACTTCGGCGCGTATCCGGAGAGCTGGTTGAACAGCTTGGAGAGGTCCTCGCCCACCTGGTCATTGGCGGTCAGCAGGCCGAGGTCCTCGTAGTAGCGTGCGGTGCGGGGGTGGTAGTTGCCCGTACCAATGTGGCAGTAGCGGCGGATGCCGTCCACTTCCTGGCGGACCACCAGGGACAGCTTGCAGTGTGTCTTCAGGCCCACGATGCCGTAGACCACGTGGACGCCGGCCTGTTCGAGCTTGCGTGCCCAGGAGATGTTGGCCTGTTCATCAAAGCGGGCCTTGATCTCCACCAGGGCCAGGACCTGCTTGCCGGCCTCGGCGGCGTCGATCAGCGCATCCACGATGGGCGAATCGCCGGAGGTCCGGTAGAGGGTCTGCTTGATTGCCTGGACCTTGGGGTCGGCGGCGGCCTGCTCCAGGAAGGCCTGGACCGAGGTGGAGAAGGAATCGTACGGGTGGTGCAGCAGGATGTCCCGCCGGCGCATGGCGGCGAAAACGTTGGCTGCCTTGGAGGTCTCGGATTCGTTGAGGTACCGGGACGTGTGCGGTACCTGCTTGGGGTAGTGCAGGTCCGAACGGTCGATTCCGGCGATCACCGAGAGTCCGCGAAGGTCCAGGGGCGCGGGAACGGTGTATACCTCGGATTCCTCGACGCCGAGCTCCCGGATGAGGAGGGCAAGGATATTCGGGTTGATGTCGTGGGTGACCTCGAGCCGTACGGGCGGACCAAAGCGGCGGCGCAGGAGTTCCTTTTCCAGCGCTTGCAGCAGGTTCTCGGCGTCGTCCTCTTCAACCTCGACGTCCTCGTTGCGGGTGACGCGGAAAATGTGGTGTTCAAGCACTTCCATGCCCGCGAACAGCTTGTCCAGGTGCACGGCGATGACTTCTTCGAGGGCGATGAAGCGGGCCACGCGGCCTGCAACGGCTCCGGCGCGCGGGCCGTCGATGGAGATCAATCGGGGCAGCTGGTCCGGGACCTTCAGGCGGGCGAAGAGTTCCTTGTCGCTTACGGGGTTGCGGACCACCACGGCAAGGTTCAGGGAGAGCCCGGAGATGTAGGGGAACGGGTGTGCAGGGTCCACGGCCAGCGGCGTCAGGATGGGGAAGACCTTCTCCGCGAACATCTCGCTCAGCTGCTGCTTGGCGGCGTCGTCCAGTTCGTCCCAGTGCATCAGGTGGATGTGCTCGTACGCCAGGGCTGGGCGGATCTGCTCGGAGAAGACCCGTGCGTGCCGCTGCTGCAGGCGGTGGGCTTCCTCGCTGATCTCTTCCAGGACCTCCACCGGGCTGAGTCCGGCGGGGGAGGGCACAGCCAGTCCGGTGGCGATGCGGCGCTTGAGGCCGGCCACCCGGACCATAAAGAACTCGTCCAGGTTGGAGGCGAAGATGGACAGGAAGTTCACACGCTCCAGGAGGTGGAGGGTGGGGTCTTCGGCCAGTTCCAGCACGCGGGCATTGAACGCCAGCCAGCTGAGTTCCCGGTCCAGGAAGCGGTCAGGGCGGATGTCGCCTTCGGGCTCAAGGTTGGGCGCGAACTCGGGGATGTCGATCCGGTCCTGGGTGGCGCGGGAAGCGGGTACCTCGGAGGATCCAAAGCGGGCCCTGGCAGGAGGAACGGCCACCTCAGTCGTCGCTGCGTCGGCGGTTTCAGGTTGCATGGCGTCTCCTTAGGGTGGCACTGGCTGGTGCGGGCCGGCAGCCGGCGCGAGTCTGTTTCAACCTTACAATCATTCGACGCGCCGGAAGCCCGGGTTTTGGCAGTCGACGCCGCATTCCGTGGTTCATTACATGAACCTTTGGCCAACTCTTACGGACGCTCCGCCAGGGCCCCGTAGAGGACGTCCATGTCCCAGCGGGTGAAGCCCAGTTTCCTGTACAGCGCGACGGCGGCTGTGTTGTCCGCGTCGACGTACAGCATGATGGCCTGGAGCCGTTTTTGCTGGAGATACCTGATTCCCGCCACCGTGAGGGCCTTGCCCAGCCCGAGCCCCTGCGCCCCAGGGGTGACGCCGACGACGTACACCTCACCCAGGGGCGGATGACCACCGTGCACCGGGTGGATCTTCGTCCAGTGGAAACCGAGCAGGGTGCCGGAACGGTCCACGGCCAGAAGGAAGCCGGCGGGGTCGAACCAGTCCTCGGTCATCCGGGCTTCCAGGTCCGCCCGGGTCATTGATCCCTGCTCCGGGTGATGCGCGAACGCTGCCGCATTTGCCGCGAGCCAGGCGTCTTCATCCTGTCCCGGCACAAAGCTGCGCAGCGTCACACCGTCCGGCAGGCCGGCGTCGGGCAGTCCCGCGGTGCCGTCCGTGAGGCGCATCTTCCACAGTTCCCGGACCGGTCCGAAGCCGTAACGGGCCGCGAGTTCGGCAGCCGCCACATGGCTGCCGTGCGCCCAGGCCTGCAGCCCGGACAGCCCGCGTGTGTGCTGGAGTTCGCCGATCAGCCGGTCCGCGGCCCCCAGGTTGCGGTAGTTGGGATGGATCGCCACTTCCAGGGTTCCCGTCCGGTCTTCTTCTTCAACCACGACGGCGGCACCCGCCAGGTCCGGACCGCCCGCCTGGCGTTGGGGGTCGGTACTGCCCTCGCGCTCGGGTGCGTAGAGAAGAAGGGTATGAACGGCAGCGGAACCCGGCTCCGCGGTGCCGAGCGTAATGACTGTCTGCTCCGAAAGGGGCGGATTGCCGTCGGATTCCTCGGCTGCGGCCAGGAGGTCGCGGACGTCGTGGAGCAAGGCGGTATCCAGCCCGCCTTTAATGGACAGGACTGGCCAGGATTCCGGATGTGCGGGACTCATAGGCCAAGGCTATACGCAGCCCGTTCGATTGCGTCCAGCCGGGGCCCGTCAGGCTTCGGTGAGCTCGTCTTCCTGCTGGCGCACCAGGGTGAGCCGGTAGCCGACGTTCCGGACAGTGCTGATCAGGTTCTCGTGGTCTGCACCCAGCTTGGCGCGCAGGCGCCGGACGTGGACGTCAACGGTGCGGGTGCCGCCGTAGTAGTCATAGCCCCAGACTTCGGTCAGCAGCTGCTGGCGGGTGAAGACCCGGCCCGGGTGCTGGGCGAGGTACTTCAGGAGTTCGAATTCCTTGAAGGTGAGGTTCAAGGGCGTGCCGTTGACCCTTGCCGTATAGCTCGCTTCATCGATCACGACGCCGGCGGCCCGGATTTCGGACGGGGTGTCCTCTTCTTCGGGAACTGCCCGGGCGATCGAAAGGCGGATCCGGGCCTCGACCTCGGCGGGCCCTGCCGAGTCAAGGACGATGTCGTCAACGGCCCAGGCGGAGGAGACAGCCGCCATGCCGCCTTCGGTCAGGATCAGGACCAGCGGAGCGCTGAGGCCGGTTGCCTTCAGGAGCTGGGTGAGGGAGCGTGCTCCCACCAGGTCCTTGCGGGCATCGAGCAGGACGATGTCGCAGGGATCGGTTTCCAGGAGCGCAGTGGGCTCGGCGGCCAGGATGTGGACGCGGTGGTTCAGCAGTTCAAGGGCAGGCAGGATATCAACCGAAGAGCCGGTGCTGTTCGTCAGTAACAGGATGTGCGACATTATTCCTCCAAGGGCCGTCCGCGCATCATTGAGCGTCTGAACCGGGTTTTCACCGGCCGGTACCGGCATCCGGTTCGGGTACTTCCGGCGCAGTTGTCAGCCGCTGCCGGACACCGTCACTGAATGCTTAGCTGAGCTCTGAGTATACCCAAGAGGGTGACTGGAGACACTGCTCATGGCCTTATTGCGCGCCGGGTTGCGACATAAGCAGGTCACATAGGGCAGGATTGTCAGGGTCAGGTTCCATGCCCTCACGGGGCGCAACCGCCTGAAAAGTACGCCAGGGAAGTACAGCCAGGATGGGGATGCAGCGACAGTGAGTCCAGAAGTGATTGCGGACGCCGCGGGCCGCCCGCGTGGAGGAAACGGCGCCCACGGAGGCCCGGGGATTACGGTCCAGCCGTGGCTGATCGGGCTGGCTGGCCTGCTGTGCCTGGGGGCACTCCTGGCCGGCCTCTACATTTCTCCGGCTGCGCTGCTGGGGGTGGGCATCGTTGCCGCGCTGCTCGCAGGCTATGGCTGGCCCCACTTCCTGGATGTTCCCGCACGGAAGACGCTCGCCGCCGTGATCGCGATTCCGGGTGTCGGTTCCGCGTGGGCAGCCCACACCCTTCCCGCCCCCGGATACCTGGACGCCACCCCCGGATTCATCGCCCTGGGATTCATCGCCGTCTTTGTAGTCCAGCTGCTGCGCGGCACCGGCCAGGCCAAACGGCTGGAATCCACTCTCGGCTGCTGCGTGGGCGTCCTGCTCTCCTGCCTGGGCGCGGGATGGATCGCAGCCGCCCGGTTCAACGGGGTGCGCGAAATGCTCGCTGTGGCAGCGGTCAGCGCCGCCGTCGCGCTCCTGATAGGACTCATTCGCTGGCCGGACAGCATCGTTGCGCCCCTGGGCATCCTGGCCGCAGGTTTGTCCGGGCCAATGGCAGGCCTGGTGTTCTCCGGCATCGCCGTATTGCCGGCCGCAATCTTCGGGGTGGTGGTAGGTGCTGTGCTGGTCAGTTTCCGGCGGCTGGCCACCCTGCACACCGCCCCACTGGGCGTTCCCGCCGCCCTCAGCCTGGGCATCGCGCCCGTCCTTGCGGTGGGGTCCCTGGCCTACTTCATAGACAAACTTCTTATCTACTAACGCGTTAGGATGTCAGCATGTCTGTTCTCGCATTCGAAATCTTCTTCCTTGTCCTCCTGGGCATCGCCGGTATCGCCATGGCCTGGTTCGCCGGCTATGTGGTGTACCGCTTGTTCAAGGGGCAGAAGTAACGCCCGCGGGCGTTCCTGTTTTCACCTGGGGTAATTCCTGTGCCTATTGAAATTCCCACGGACCTGACGCCCGAACTCGTTCCCCTTTCCTGGCTCATCGGTGAGTGGGAAGGCAGCGGCCGGCTCGGCAGCGGCGACGAGGATTCGGAACACTTCGTCCAGAAGGTTTCCTTCACCCACAACGGCCAGCCGTACCTGCAATACCGTGCGGAGAGCTGGCTGACCGATGAGGACGGCACCGTCCTGCGGCCGTTGTCAGTGGAGACCGGCTTCTGGTCGCTGGAGCGCAAGCAGCTCGACGCTGACGTGGGGCCCGGCCTCACGCCCGGGGATATCGTTCCTGCCCTGAAAAGCGCTGACGAGGTCGAAGCCCTGCGCAATGAAGATGGCGGCTTCAACATCTCCGTTTCCATCTCGCACCCCGGCGGCATCACCGAGCTCTACTACGGCCAGATCAAGGGCCCGCAGATCCAGCTCGCCACGGACATGGTGATGCGGGGCAGCCACTCCAAGCAATACTCGGCGGCCACCAGGATCTTCGGACTGGTGGACGGCAACCTGCTCTGGCGGTGGGACGCCGGAAAAGAAGAAGGCAAAGGCCTGGAAGCGCACGCATCCGCTTTCCTTAAACGCGTCGCCGGCTGACCCATTGGGAACTTTTGGGAATACCACCGGCAGGACAGGACGTTCCTTCGGTTATGAACTCTAAAAGCCCTCTGTTGTCGCGCCCCGGTGCAGTCGAAGCCGGCGGGCTGGACGCCGGTGTGGCGTCCCACTACGGTGAGCCGCTGCGGGAGCAGCGCGCGCTGGCCAACGGCACTGCCGTCGTCGACCTTTCCCACCGTGGCGTGGTCACCGTCAGCGGCCCGGACCGCCTCAGCTGGCTGAACACCCTTTCTTCCCAACAGCTCACGCAGCTGCCTCCGGGCCAGTCCACTGAACTGCTGCTGTTGAGCGTGCAGGGCAGGATCGAATTTGATGCCCGGGTAGTGGACGACGGCGGGACCACCTGGTTGCTGGTTGAGGGCGCCGAGGCTGCACCGCTGGCAGAGTGGTTGAACCGGATGAAGTTCATGCTCCGTGTGGAGGTGGCGGACGTTTCCGCGGAGTGGGCGGTGCTGGGGTCCACCCGGGCCGTGGAGGAATGGTCAGCCCTGACCGTATGGCAGGATCCGTGGCCGCATGTCACACCGGGCGGCTACGCCTACTCTCTGGTCAGCGAGGACCAGCACCCGGGCCTTGAGCGCCCCTGGTTTGAATACCTGGTCCCGGCCAAGGACCTCGAAGCTGCGGTGCGTGAAATTGCAGCGGCCGGCCGCCAGCTCGCGGGCGCCTGGGCAGCGGAAGCCCTGCGGATCGCAGCATGGCGCCCACGCTGGGGCGCCGAAACGGACGACCGCACCATTCCCCATGAACTGGACCTGCTCCGGACCGCCGTGCACCTGTCCAAGGGTTGTTACAAGGGCCAGGAAACCATTGCCCGGGTCCACAACCTGGGCCATCCGCCGCGCCGCTTGGTGTTCCTGCAGCTTGACGGTTCCCAGCACACCCTTCCGGCCGCAGGCAGCGAGGTATTGGCCGGTGACCGCAAGGTGGGATCCGTGACATCCGTCAGCCAGCATTACGAGATGGGTCCGGTTGCGCTGGCGGTCATAAAGCGTTCGGTCGCTGCTGATGAAACACTGACGGTGATGGACGGCGATGAACCTTACACCGCCGCCCAGGAACTGATTGTTGCTCCCGACGCCGGCCAGGTGGTCGGGCGCCAGACTGGATTCCTGAGGGGGACCCGATGACCGATTCCCAGCCCGCCGCGGACAATGGCGCTGCAGACCAGGACGCCGTGGATCTTGCGCATACGCTGTTCGAAGGTGCCAGGGCGGGAGATGCCGCGCTCCTGGGCCGCTACCTGGAGGCCGGGGCACCGGCCAACCTGACCAACGCCGCAGGCGATTCGCTGCTGATGCTCGCGGCCTATCACGGGCATGCGGACACTGTTCAGCTGCTCCTGGGCCATGGCGCGGACGCCAACGCAGTCAACGACCGCGGCCAGACCCCGCTGGCCGGAGCCGCGTTCAAGGGCTACGCGGACGTTGCACGGGTTCTTCTAGAAGCCGGCGCCGATCCTGAAGCCGGTACTCCCTCTGCACGGGCGGCAGCGGAGATGTTTGCCCGGAAGGACATCCTGGAGCTCTTGGGCTGACCAGGCTTGGAGTAAGGCCGGCAAACCTAGGGGGAATTCCTTATGGAAGAAGTGACCAGGCCGTGGGCTGCCTTGTGGGCCCTGGTCATCGGGTTCTTTATGATCCTGATCGACATCAACATTGTGTCGGTGGCGAACCCCCGCATTATGGAGAGCCTGCAGGCTGACATCAACGCGGTGATCTGGGTGACCAGCGCCTACCTCCTGGCATACGCGGTGCCGCTGTTGATCACTGGCCGGCTGGGGGACAGGTTCGGACCCAAGAACCTCTACCTCGGGGGCCTGGTGCTTTTCACCGTGGCGTCCCTGTGGTGTGGACTGTCGACGGACATCGGCATGCTGATCGTTGCCCGCGTGTTCCAGGGCCTCGGCGCAGCATTGATGACCCCGCAGACCATGGCCGTCATCACCCGGATCTTCCCACCGGACCACCGTGGAGCGGCCATGGGCCTCTGGGGCGCCACGGCCGGAATGGCCACACTGGTGGGTCCCATCCTGGGCGGCGTCCTGGTGGACAGCCTGGGCTGGGAATGGATCTTCTTCATCAACGTGCCCATCGGCATCGTAGGTTTTATCCTGGCCTGGCGCTTTGTCCCGGTCCTGAGCACCCATCCGCATAAGTTCGACATCCCCGGCGTGGTGCTGAGCGCCGTCGGGCTTTTCCTGCTGGTGTTTGGCATCCAGGAAGGCGAAACCTACAACTGGGGCACCATTGCCGGGCCCATCACTGTGTGGTCGCTGATCATCGCCGGCGCGGTTGTCCTGGTGGCGTTCATTTTGTGGCAGAAGTACAGCAAGGGCGAACCGCTGCTCCCGCTGGGGCTGTTCCGGGACCGGAATTTTTCACTGGCCAACATCGGTATCACCGCCGTTGGCTTCGCCGTCACGTCCTTCAGCCTGCCGCTCATCTTCTACTACCAGCTGGTCCGCGGGATGACGCCCACCCAGTCCGCGCTGCTGATGGTGCCCATGGCCGTCATCATGGCCGGCCTGGCACCCGTGGTGGGGCGCTACCTGGACAGGGTCAATCCCAAGTTCATCAACTGCGCCGGACTGGTACTGATGGCTGTGGCGCTGGTGTGGAATTCCCTGCTGATGACGCCGGACACGCCCATTCTCATGTTCCTGCTGCCCAGTGCCGTCCTGGGGTTTGCCAACCTCGGCATCTGGGCGCCGTTGAGCACCACCGCCACGCGCAACCTGCCTCCGCGGCAGGCAGGCGCCGGATCAGGCGTCTACAACACCACCCGCCAGATCGGTTCGGTGCTGGGCAGCGCAGCGATCGCCGTCCTGATCCAGGCGCGCCTGGCCGCGGAGCTTCCCGCCGGCGCCGGGGGCGGGGCATCGGAGTTCGCGGGCTTGCTCCCGGAGACTCTCCACGCGGGATTCTCGACGGCGATGGGCCAGTCGATCATGCTGCCCGCCGCTGTGGTGCTGCTGGGCGCAGCCGTGGTCCTGTTCTACGAGAAACCCAAACCTGCCATCGATTGGGACGAACCGGAATTCAGCACGGCGCGGCCGGGACTGCCGGACTAGCGCGATTGCGGCGCGGCGCTGCCTAGCAGCACCCTGGTGTGGATCCCGCCGGTCACGAACCCCATGCTCCTGGCCAGGGCCAGCGAACCGGTATTGCTGACGTCGGCAGGCCACTGCAGGGTGAGCCCGGACGCCAGGGCCTCGTGTGCGGCGATCGACGCCGCCAGCGATCCCAGCCCGCGGCGCCGCCACTGCGGATCCACCAGGACGCCCAGATGCGCCAGCAGGCCTTCCCACTCCGCGTAGCCGGAGCTGGCGACAGGCACGTGCCGGCCATCGTCGTCGTGGATCACCGTGAAATGGTGGGCCATGCCGGCCAGGTCCACCTCGTTGACGTCGTCCGGCGGGCACCGGGATTCAAGCTCGATTGCGTCCCGCTGGGCCTGCGAAACGGTGAGTTCGTCGGAGGGCTGCTGCAGCGGCAGGTCGTCGGCGAAGAACAGTGCTGCCGCTCCCAGCCCGTGGCCGCCGTGCTCCCGCGCCAGGGTCATCAGGGTAACGTGCTGGGCCAGTTCCTCATCAGGAATACTGGCGGCGGCGTCGGCAGCCCAGCCCGGGCCCACCAATGCTGATGCCCCGAACAGCCGCACGAACTGGACGCTGGTGGCCTCTTCGTCAACGCGGATAATACGTTCGCCGCTTGCCAGGGCTTCGGCGAAGGCCTGGTCTTCCAAGCCGAGGTGCCGCGCCCAGGCGAGCTGGATGATGTCCGCGGTGCCGTGGTCCAAAGTCATGGCTCCAGCCTACCCACGGCGGACGCGGCCCAGTGCCTGCCGCAAATCCGCCGTGGGGCAGGAGCGACTATCCGAAGAGGACGGCGGCTTCGTCGTAGCGGTGCTGGGGGACGGTCTTCAGCTTGCCCAGGGCCTGGTCGAAGCCAACGTGGGCGATGTCCGTGCCGTTCAGCGAGACCATGGTGCCCCAGCGTTCTTCCACCACGGAGTCCACTGCTGCCATGCCCAGCCTGGTGGCCAGGACGCGGTCGAAGGCCGAGGGGACGCCGCCGCGCTGGATGTGGCCAAGGATGGTAGCCCGGGTTTCGATTCCGGTGCGGGCTTCGATTTCCGGGGCCAGCTGCTCGGCGATGCCGCCCAGGCGGGGACGGCCGAAGGTATCCAGGCCGCGCTCGGAATGCGGGGTCTCCATGGAGTCCAGGACAAACCCTTCGGCAACAACAACCAGGGGCGCGCGGCCGCGGTCGTGTGCCTCCTGGACCCATTCGCAGATCTGCTCGATGCTGGTGCTGTTCTCCGGGATGAGGATGGCGTGCGCACCGGCAGCCATGCCGGCGTGCAGGGCGATCCAACCCACGTGGCGGCCCATGACTTCGGCGATCATGCAGCGGTGGTGGGATTCGCCGGTGGTCCGCAGTCGGTCGATGGCCTCCGTGGCGATCTGGACGGCCGTATCAAACCCGAAGGTGTAGTCGGTGGCGTCGAGGTCGTTGTCCACGGTCTTCGGAACGCCCACGATTTTCAGTCCGACGTCCGTAAGCCGCTTGGCTGCAGCGAGGGTTCCTTCGCCGCCGATGGCTATGATGGCGTCAATGCCCATGCGGTCCATGTGGGCCTTGATGGTTTCCGGGCCGCCGCCGTTTTCGAACGGGTTGGTCCGGGATGTTCCCAGGATGGTGCCACCCTGCTTGGCGATGCCGCGCACCATGGTCCGGGGGATGTCAATGACATCGCCTTCGACGACGCCGCGCCAGCCATCGAGGAAGCCCACGAATTCGTGGCCCTGGATGATGCCCTTAAGCACGGCGCCGCGGATGACAGCGTTAAGGCCCGGGCAGTCGCCGCCGCTGGTGAGGATTCCGATTTTCATTTCTCTGGCTCAATCCTGGTTGGAAGGAATACAGGCAGAGCGCCACGCTGAGCTCGCCCTCGATTGTAGTGCCGAATGTGGGGAAGGACACAAACGGTGATCACATGACGAAAACCGGCCGGTGGAACGTGATGTCCACCGGCCGGTTGAGGTCCGTTCAGCGTGCGGGGCGGTACTGGGTTCAGCTGGCTGCGCGGCGGTCCAGGAAGGATTCCAGGGCAATCCTGTTGTTTTTTGAATCCGGCAGGACCAGCCAGGCCGCCAGGTAGAAGATGACGGCCGGGCCGGGGAGCAGGCAGAACAGCAGGAAGGCGATCCGGACATAGGCCACTTCGACGTTGAGCTTCGCGGCGATCCCGCCGAGCACACCGCCCAGCCAGCGCTGCGGTCCGCGGGTCAGGCCGAGGCCCCTGACAATGCTAAAAAACTTCTCCATGGTTCAAGACTTCCCTGTTGTTGTGCCGTTGTCACGCTTCCGGGCGGAAATGGTCCCGCCAATGACCAGCGCGGCGCCGGCCCCGATCATCAGCCCCACCAGGACATAGGTCCCGTTCAGGGTGATGATGCCCAGCTGCGAAATGGCAATGAGTGCCGCGAGGGCGATGATCATCAGCCCCCACACAATGGTTCCCACGCGGCCGCGGGGAGTGCCGCCGTCGGGCTCTACAGTGCTTTCGTTTTCGTGTCCGTATACCGGATCCGGTTGTGTGGTGGACATGTCAGTTTCCTTCCTGGATGGTCACATTGCTGAACGTGCCATCGATGCTGACCACCAGGGCTGAGCCTGGAAGTCCTGTGTTGTAGCTGCTCTCCCGGGTGGAGATCCCGCCGCGGTCGGATCCGCGCTCCTGGATGTTGCCCATGGTCATGTCCGCGCTGATCCTGACGGGGACGTCATCGGGGATGATTACCGTGATGTTGCTGGCTGTGATGTCCAGGGGAACCACGACGTCGGCACGCAGGGGAGCGTCAAGGTCCAGGTCGGTCAGGTCCACAGTTCCCCGTGATCCCGTGACGTCGAACCCGGCCGTTGCATCCTGGACTGAGGACGGACTCCACGACACATTTTCGACGTTGAAGCGGCCACTGTTCTGCGCTGCACTGAACAGCCCGCCCACCACGAGGGCAATCACTGCGAAGAAGCCCAGGAGCCCTGATGTCCGTCCCCGGGAGCCGGCGATGACGATCGCAAGACCCATGACGGCGGCCGCGCTGGCCCAGACAACCGCGTTCGGCGCTTGGCCAAGGTTGATGATGTTGGCGGCATCCAGGAGCTTCAGTCCGCCGCCCGCCAGCAGGGCTGTTCCTGCAGCGATGGCAACAGCCGGCGCTCCCGGCCCGGTTGCCCGGGGCTTGGCGGGCCGGGCGGGCGGCACGGGTGGTGTGCATGAACCTGGGCCGGCAGGACCATCAGCGGGTCCATAGGTGGTTCCATAGGGGGCTGCGTAAGGCGCCGCACCTGCGGCAGTGGATCCGGTGGCCGGCCCGGTGGAGGTCCCGGCCCCATAAGCGGCGGCGCCGTAGCTTCCGTCGCCGTATGCCCCTGCGCCGTAAGGGCCAGTGCCATAAGGACCTGTGCCATATGATCCTCCGGCGTAAGCTCCATCGGCGTACGATCCGGAGCTGTAGCTGTTGGTGCCGGCAGTTCCGCCGGCCATATCGGCTGCCGCTGTGCGTCGACGGCCGCGGTCAACCAGCAGGTAAACCACCAGGGCCACGAGGCCCAGCCAGAAGCAGGCCCAGAGGAAGCCGCCCAGTCCGCGGTCGCCTCCCCAGAAGCCGCCACCCAGTCCGCCAAACCCGAGGAGTGTGGTGATCAGTGCGCCTGTCATGCCGCCTGTCCATCGGCCTGCTCCGGCTTCCTGGACGTGGATGCGGCCGTCGGGTTCAGGCAGCAGGGCCCAGCCAAGGCCGTAGAGCAGCACGCCGATCCCGGCAAAGAGCGTCAGGACGATGAAGAGTCCGCGGACGATGATCGGGTCTATGCCCAGCCGGGCAGCGATGCCGCTGGAGACGCCGCCCACCCACCGGTCCTGTCCGCGCTGGATGCCGCGGCTGCGGATCCAGCCGAAGAAGTCCTGGGGCGGAGCCGCCGGCATGGGCCGGGGAGGGGGAGGAGGCCCGGCGGGTCCGCTGTCCTGGCCGGGTGTGGGCCCGGGCAGCGGAATCGTTGGCTGCGTGTCGGAACCGGAGACGGAACTGGAACCGGAACCCGAGTGGGAATCCGCATCAGGTTCTTCGGACGGGCGGGGGCCGGGCTCTTGCGGTGAACCGGCGTCGGCAGGGTCTTCCGGGGTGGGGTGCTGAGTGTTCATGCTTCAATCCTTCCGGGCAGGCCGGATCCGCTCTACTGGGGGACACCCTGAATGGACCCTGACTGACCCCCGGGTTCGTGCAGTTTCCGGTCCGGGGAGCCCTGATCCGTGCTTGGATTGGAACATGGCCACCCTTCCGCTCCGCCCGCCGCTGACCCGTGGCGGCGACCGCATGATCGCCGGGGTGTGTTCAGGGCTTGCCTCGCACCTGGGCTGGCCGCTGCGCAATGTCCGGATCGCCATGGCGCTCGCGGCCGTTGCCGGCGGGGCCGGTGTGGTTTTCTATGCCTGGCTCTGGATAATGGTCCCCACTGTCGATGAAGCCGCCCGCCGCACTGCCCGCCGCCCCGCATCACCCATAGCCCCCGCCGTCAGCCAGCCCCGCGGCCGCGCAAAAGGCTGGTCCACCATCCCCTACGGCAAGGAAATCCTCCTGGGCTCAGGCCTCCTGCTGGTGGCAGGGATCCTAATTGCACAGTTGCTGGGCGTAAACGTTCCGCTTGGCACCATCATCCCCGCCGCGGCCGTGCTCGGCGGTGCCGCGATCGCCTGGATGCAGCTGGATGAGAACCGGCGCAACGGATTGCTGGAGAAGGCCGGGACGAAGCAACAAGGCGGCTGGGTCCGCGTGGCCGCGGGCCTTGCCCTGGTGGTGGCCGGCGTCCTGGTGACGGTTTCCGGATCCGGATCGTGGGAACAGACCTGGCTGGCGTTGCTGGCCTCCGTCGCCGTCCTGGGTGGTGTAGCCCTGGTGCTGCTGCCATGGGGCCTGAAGTTCTGGAGCGACCTTGAGGCTGAGCGGGCGGGCCGCATCCGCGAGACTGAGCGGGCAGAGATTGCCGCGCACCTGCATGATTCAGTCCTGCAGACCCTCGCCCTTATCCAGCGCCGCGCAGGCAACGAGCACGACGTCGTCCGGCTGGCCCGTGCCCAGGAACGGGAGCTGCGCGGCTGGCTGTACCGGGACGCCGCTGCGGATCCTGCCCAGCTCTCGGAGCGGATCAAGGCCGCGGCAGCAGAGGTCGAGGACGCGCTGGGTAACGCCGTCGACGTCGTATCCGTGGGCGATGTCCTGGTGACGGAACGCCATGACGCCCTGGTCCAGGCGGCCCGCGAAGCGATGCTGAATGCCTCCCGCCATGGTGGGGGCACGGTGTCCGTCTACGCAGAAATTTCCGGTGATGGCGCGGAAGTCTTTGTCCGGGACCGCGGGCCGGGGTTTGATCCCCAGAGCCTGCCGGCGGACCGCCTGGGCGTCCGCGAATCGATCATCGGCCGCATGAAGCGCCACGGCGGCGAA
The DNA here is from genome assembly GCF_049810315.1 of Pseudarthrobacter sp. J47. Taxonomy (GTDB): domain Bacteria; phylum Actinomycetota; class Actinomycetes; order Actinomycetales; family Micrococcaceae; genus Arthrobacter. Next base: position 3,028,348 of record NZ_CP187358.1, on the reverse strand, counting down.
GCCGTGATCACCAGTTCAGATGAAGGCACCGAAGTCCGCCTGAGCTTGCCGGGCGGTACGGAGAATGTGGAGGCAAGGCCATGACACAACAATCAGCCCGCGTGGTCATCGTGGACGATCACGCCATTTTCCGGTCAGGGCTCAAAGCGGACCTCGGCGAGGGGATCGACGTCGTGGGCGAGGCCGCCACGGTCGAGCAGGCCGTGGCCGTTATTGCCCAGACGCGTCCCGACGTCGTGCTCCTTGATGTCCATCTTCCGGGCGGAACAGGCGGCGGCGGACGCGAGGTGATTGCCGGCTCTGCCCCGTTGCTCGGCAGCACCAGGTTCCTGGCGCTGAGCGTTTCCGACGCCGCAGAGGACGTGGTCGCAGTCATCCGCGCCGGGGCGCGCGGCTATGTCACCAAGACGATTTCCGGGGCGGAAATCACCAACGCCGTTTTCCGGGTAGCGGGCGGTGACGCGGTGTTTTCGCCACGGCTGGCCGGGTTTGTGCTGGACGCGTTCGGGACGGCACCGGCGGACATCGCGGACGACGAACTGGACCGCCTTTCAGCCCGCGAACTCGAAGTCATGCGGCTGATCGCCCGTGGGTACAGCTACAAGGAAGTGGCCAAGGAGCTGTTCATCAGCATCAAGACTGTGGAAACCCACGTGTCAGCGGTGCTCCGCAAGCTCCAGCTCTCCAGCCGCCATGAACTCACCAAGTGGGCCGCCGAGCGCCGGCTCCTCTAGACGCCAAACGCCCCGTCGCTTCCGGCGACGGGGCGTTCGGAGGGATCCGTTGGCCGGGAATCTACGCCCGTGCGCCCTACTGTGCCTTGCCCAGGAAGTCCTGAAGGCGGCGAACGCCCTCGGCCAGGTCTTCATCGCCCAAGGCGTAGGACAGGCGCAGGTAGCCGGAGGGGCCGAATGCCTCGCCGGGAACCACTGCCACCTCCACCTCGTCCAGGATCAGTGCCGCAAGTTCCGCGGAGGTCGACGGCGTGGCGGAACCGGCCGCCGTCGGGAATTCCTTGCCCAGGAGGGCACGCACGTCCGCGTAGACGTAGAAGGCGCCCGTGGGTGTGGGGCACTCCACGCCATCGATCGCGTTCAGCCCGGCAACAATGGCCTTGCGGCGGCGGTCAAAGGCCACCTTCATTTCGTCGACGGCGGTCAGGGGACCGGAAACGGCTGCCAGCGCGGCAACCTGCATGATGTTGGAGACGTTGGACGTGGCGTGCGACTGGAGGTTGGTTGCGGCCTTGATGACGTCCGACGGGCCGATCATCCAGCCAACCCTCCAGCCGGTCATGGCGTAGGTCTTGGCAACACCGTTCAGGATGACCACCTTGTCGCCCAGTTCCGGCGCGGCTGTGGCAATCGAAGTGAAGGGGACGCCGTCGTAGGTCAGGTGCTCGTAGATTTCGTCGGTGACAACCCAGAGGCCTTTCGCGGCTGCCCACTTGCCGATTTCCGCTACCTGCTCAGGGGAGTACACAGAGCCGGTGGGGTTGGAGGGCGAGACGAACAGCAGGATCTTGGTGCGTTCCGTCAGGGCGGCTTCGAGCTGGTCCACGGTGACCAGGTAGTCCTGCTCGGGTCCGGCGAAGACGTCTACGGGCACGCCGCCGGCCAGCCGGATGGCCTCCGGGTAGGTGGTCCAGAACGGGCTGGGAACTATGACTTCGTCGCCCGGGTCAACCAGGGCGGCGAAGGTGTTGTAGACGGCCTGCTTGCCGCCATTGGTCACCAGCACCTGGGCGGGGTCAACCGCGTATCCGGAATCGCGCAGGGTCTTCTCGGCAATGGCTTTCTTCAGCTCAGGAAGTCCGCCGGCGGGGGAGTAGCGGTGGTACTTCGGCTGGCCGGCGGCCTCAACGGCTGCCTTGACGATGTAGTCCGGGGTGGGGAAATCCGGCTCTCCTGCACCAAAACCAATAACCGGCCTGCCGGCCGCCTTCAGTGCCTTGGCCTTGGCATCCACGGCGAGCGTGGCAGATTCGGCGATGGCGGAGATTCGCTGGGAAACACGGGCGGCAGACATGGCGGGGTCCGTTCGTCACTGGCAGCACGATGGCTGATTTGGCGGATTGGTTCGGCTTCTACTCTATGCTGTCCGGCGGGAAAGCCGGGCCCTTCCGGACCAATTGTGAAACGGCGCGAAACGGTGCCGGGGCGGGGTCTGGACGGGGCCACGGGAGCAGGAGCCAGGCGTGTTCCGGGCCCATGCAGAAGGTCCGCGGAACACGCGGCCATGTGCTGGTTCGACGTACGCCAAGTTCTTGCGTAGACTGGTTCACCGGTGTTGAAAACACGGACAATGCATTGCGCCTTGTCATTTGCCTGCGCCACGTTCAGGAAAATTCTGGGCTGGCGCACGTCCTGACGTGTTTTTGATCCATAGGGTAGTGGCGCAATTGGTAGCGCAGCGGTCTCCAAAACCGCAGGTTGCAGGTTCGAGTCCTGTCTGCCCTGCGCAAGCTGTTCCGGCGGGTAGCCGGAACGAGCGCAGCAACATGGTCCGGCTCCGGACCGGGTAAACCGACATCGCAAAGAAGAGTGAGGCTCTGGTGACCGAAGCGGCTGCGGGCAGCTCCAAAGGCAGCCCGGCTAAGAAAGCTGGATTCTTCGCCCGTATTGCTCTTTTTGTCCGCCAGGTAATTGGCGAACTGAAGAAAGTGGTTTCTCCTACCCGCAAGGAGCTGATCAACTACACGGTGGTAGTGCTGGTATTCGTGGCCATCATGATGGTCATCGTCAGCCTGCTGGATATCGGGTTCGGAACCGCCGTCGGCTGGGTTTTCGGTAATTCGGGTTCAACGGACCAGTAGGGCTATAGCTCCGCAGGCTGCGTGTTCCTCCCGCACAGGGGGAATTCACGACGGCCTGTGGAATTGAGCCATTTAAATAGCATGTTTAGCAATGAGGAAGCAGGAGACCAAGTGTCTGAGCAGGAGCTCGAGGTAACCGGGACTGAGCTGGAAGAGTCCACGGACAACACAGCAGCGGCTGCGGCTGATGCCGGTGATGAGTCCGCGGCTGAGTCTGCTGCGCCCGCTGGCGAAGACACGGTGGACGCTGACGGCGAAGACGCAGAGGCCGCGGAAGGCGACGACGCCGATGCTGCCGCCGGCGACGACGCACTGGCCGCCGCTGCCGCGACTGCTGCTGCCGATCCCGCTGAAGAATTCAAGGCCAAGCTCCGCCGCCAGGAGGGTGACTGGTATGTCATCCACTCCTACGCCGGCTACGAAAACCGCGTCAAGGCAAACCTTGAGACCCGCATCCAGACACTGGACATGGAAGATTACATCTTCGAAATCCAGGTGCCCATGGAAGAAGTCGTTGAGATCAAGAACGCCCAGCGCAAGATCATCAACCGCGTCCGCATCCCCGGCTACGTGCTGGTCCGCATGGACCTGACGGACGCTTCGTGGGGCGCCGTCCGTCACACTCCCGGTGTTACGGGCTTCGTGGGCAACGCCCACAACCCGGTGCCGCTGCGCCTGGATGAAGTCTTCTCCATGCTCGCCCCGGTCTTCGAAGAAGAGCAGGCTGAGAAGGGCAAGCCGGTCAACAAGCAGAACCAGGCTCCCGTGGACGTCGACTTCGAAGTTGGCGAGTCCGTCATCGTCAAGGAGGGCCCCTTCGAGACCCTCCCCGCCACGATCTCCGAGATCAAGGTCGAATCCCAGACCCTCGTGGTCCTCGTGTCCATCTTCGAACGCGAAACCCCGGTCACCCTGGCATTCAACCAGGTCAGCAAGATCTAGTTCCATCACAGAATTCGTTTCGCACCTGCCCGCTTAGCAGGTGCGGAACGGCCGGCCGCCTCGCCATGGCGGCCAAAAACCTGAGGCACGCTCCTGTGCCCCAGGACGTTATTGAGAGAAGGACCCTACATTGGCTCCCAAGAAGAAGGTCACCGGCCTCATCAAGCTGCAGATCCAGGCAGGTGCCGCTAACCCGGCCCCGCCGATCGGTCCTGCGCTTGGCCAGCACGGTGTCAACATCATGGAATTCTGCAAGGCGTACAACGCTGCAACGGAATCCCAGCGCGGCAACGTCATCCCCGTGGAAATCACTGTCTACGAGGACCGTTCATTCACGTTCATCACCAAGACCCCGCCGGCTGCGGAACTCATCAAGAAGGCTGCAGGCGTAGCCAAGGGTTCCCCCACCCCGCACACGGTCAAGGTTGCAAAGCTCACCCAGGCACAGGTCAACGAGATCGCTTCCACCAAGATGGAAGACCTCAACGCCACCAGCCTCGAGGGTGCAGCGAAGATCATCGCCGGTACCGCCCGCTCCATGGGTATCACCGTAGAAGGCTAATAGCCTTCACCCGCCGGGAAACCGGCACCACCGAAATTCAAATGTTGGGAACCGGGCACGGATAACGAGCCCGCTCACCGACTGTGGCAGGGCCCAGCGCGGTCCGCAGACCACAACTGCACAAGGAGAAATAAGCAGCATGGCAAAGCGCAGCAAAGCATATGAGGCAGCAGCCGCCAAGATCGGGGCAGACAAGGTCTACGCCCCGTTCGAGGCCATCAACCTCGCCAAGGACACCAACCCGTCCAAGTTCGACGCCACTGTAGAGGTTGCGTTCCGTCTGGGCGTTGACCCCCGCAAGGCTGACCAGATGGTCCGCGGCACGGTCAACCTCCCCCACGGCACGGGCAAGACCGCCCGCGTCCTGGTGTTCGCGAACGGCGACAAGGCAGAAGCAGCAATCGCTGCCGGCGCCGACTTCGTTGGTTCCGATGACCTGATCGAAAAGATCGCAGCCGGCTGGACCGACTTCGACGCCGCCGTTGCCACCCCTGACCTCATGGGCAAGGTTGGCCGCCTCGGTAAGGTCCTGGGTCCGCGTAACCTGATGCCGAACCCCAAGACCGGCACCGTCACGGCTGATGTCGCGAAGGCTGTCAACGACATCAAGGGTGGCAAGATCGACTTCCGCGTCGACAAGCACTCCAACCTTCACTTCATCATCGGCAAGGTGTCCTTCGACGCCGTCAAGCTGGCCGAGAACTACGCAGCAGCACTGGAAGAGGTGCTTCGCCTGAAGCCGTCCGCTTCCAAGGGCCGCTACATCCAGAAGGCTACCGTCGCCACCACGTTCGGCCCCGGCATCTCCGTGGACCCGAACGTCACCAAGGTCCTCACCGAAGCGTAAGCTTTTCGGACACCAGCAAACCCGCCCGGGATTCCCGGGCGGGTTTGCTGTTTAACCGGTAAATCCCCGGCTTGTGGAGAAATCATCCCCGTATCCGGTAGGGAAAACTCCATAAGAAGGTGTTCTGCAGATACGCCCGGGCATACGCTGGCGTGGTGAGCACGTTGAAGGGCCGCCTGGACATCGCCGCCGTCGCCATTCCTTCCGCTGCCGGCCGCCCGCCGCAGGACTTCGAGGCGTACCAGGCCCTCCGCGAGGCGGTGGAGCTGGAACGCTGGGGTGACCTTGACCGCTGCCCAACCCGGCAGGAAAGCCTGGTGCACTGGCAGGGCACGCCGTATGAGGAGAGGCGGTTGTTCCTTGCCAGGCTGGACGGCGAACCCGTGGGCGCCTGTTGGGTTGAGCTTCCGCTCCGTGAGAACACGGCAACCGCTGGAATCCAGGTGCTGGTCGCCAAGCCGTTCCGCCGTCGGGGTATTGGCACTGCCCTCCTGGAGTTTGCGGAGCAGGCGGCCACAGCGAAGGGCCGCACGTCCTTGGATGGCTACGTGGAGATTCCAGCCGGAATGCTCGACGGCGCCACCGACCTCTTGCCCGCAAAGTCCGGTGCGGGGGCCTTGCCGTTGTCCGTGCCGGCCATTGCGTTCGCCGCGGCTTCCGGGTATCAGCTGGAACAGGTGGAAAGGTCCAGCCGCCTGGACCTTGCGGGAATTGAACCCAGGCTGGCGGAGCTGGAAACGGCGCTGGTTCCGGCTGCGTCAAACTACGGGCTGGCCTGGTGGCAGGGGCAGTGTCCGGAGGAGCTGGTGGAGGATTTCGCGGCGCTCAAGAGGCGCATGAGTACCTCGGTTCCCATCGCGGGAATGGACTGGGAAGAGGAAGACTGGGACGCCGAACGGGTCCGCCGTGAGGAAGCGCGTTTGGCTGCCAGCGGCTATGAATCGATACTCACCGCGGCCCGGGCGCCTGAGACGGGGCAGCTGGTGGCTTATACGGAATTGAACTGGCGGCCCGGCACCAGGACAGCTTTCCAGCAGGACACCCTTGTGGTTTCCGAACACCGCGGCCGGAACCTGGGAATGCGCCTGAAGATCGCCAACCTTCGCAGGGCAACACACGAGTGGCCCGCGGCGTGGCACGTGTTGACATGGAACGCGGCGGAGAACCGGCATATGCTGGCCATCAACGTGGCGCTTGGATTCAGGGCAGCTGGGTATCAGGGTGAGTGGCAAAAACGGCTGAAATGAGTTCCATGGCAGATGACATAGCAGATGACATACAGGTAGAGCAGCTTTGGATTCCGGACTCCCCGGAGGCAAAGGACGCAGCGGATTTCCTTGCCGCCATCGAGGTGGGCCGCAAGGTCCGGATGCAGACGTGGGGCAGTGACGACCTCGCCTATACGCCGCAGGAAAAACTGTTGGAGCTGGCGGATCCCTACGAACGCCAGGTCATCCTGGTGGCCAGGATCAACGGCGAAATCGTCGGGACGGTTGACATTGCCTTGCCGCTCATTGAAGACATGGACGTTGCCGAGTTCACCCTGGACATCCTGCCGGAGTTTCAGCGCAGGGGAGTGGGCCGCAGGCTGCTGGAGGCCGCCGAGCACTTCGCCAAGAGCGAGGGCCGCACCCGCATCCTGGTGGACACCAACCATCCCGGGGCCACCTTAGATGAGTTCGCCCGGGGCCAGCTGGTGCCTGAGTCCGGTCAGGGGTTTGTGCCGCTGGAGAGCCGCGAGGTGGACTTCGCCCGGCGCACCGGCTACACGCTTGAGCACATTGAGCAGTTCAGCTCCTGCCTGCTGCCCTTGGACACAAAACTGATCGCGGATCTCACGGCTGAAGCCGAAGAAGCCAATGCCGGACGGTACAGGCTGCACCATTGGACGGACCGTTGCCCTGACGAGTGGCTGGAGGCTGTGGTCCTGCTGGAGAACCAGGCCGGCGCTGATCTGGATGACGATCTCCAGGGAGCCGTGGAACAGGACCTGGTGTTCGACGGCGGCATGTTGCGTGAGGCTGAAGAGGTCGCCATTGCGCAGGGCAGGAGGACAGTTGTCACCGCCGTCGAGGAAATCGCTACCGGTGCACTGGTGGGGCTGACCACCATTACGGTCCTGGCGCATCGGCCGGACATCGTCTTCCAGGACGACACCACGGTGTCCCAGGCGCACCGCGGGCACAAGCTGGGCCTGCTGATCAAGGTTGCCAACATGGTCCGCCTGGAGGAACAGTTCCCGGACGCCCGGATCATCTACACCTGGAACGCGCCGGAAAACAGGTACCTCCTGACCGTCAACCGGCAGCTTGGCTTTACCACTGCCGGCGTGACGGGGATCTGGCTGAAGGAGCTGCCGCGCCTGGGGCCCAGCACCAGCTGATGCGCTGATTTGGTTGTTGCCCGGCCTGTCCCGTAAGCTTGAACTACCAAAGACCGTCGGTTGTTGGAAATCCACTCCCTGAAGTTCAACTCACTTCTGCAGTTGTGCGCCAGGGATGCAGTGGCTCTCCAGACGAAGGCCCCTCAACGCAGGGCGGCCGGCGCAGGTGAACGAAGCAAAACTCCGCGGGTTTGTCCCGCGTTGAGTCCAGCCCCGTGCATCTGCGCGGGGCGTTTTTAGTTTTAGCTCTTCTGAGCGGGGACCGTCGAATACCGGCACTATCCCCGGAAGGAGGGTTATGGCAACGCCTACCAAGGTTTCAGCAGTAGCTGAGATCACTAACGATTTCAAGGAATCGAACGCCGCTGTCCTGACCGAATACCGTGGGCTCACCGTTGCACAGCTCAAGCAGCTGCGTGTTTCTCTCGGCCAGGACACCAAGTTCTCGGTCGTCAAGAACACCCTGACCGCAATTGCAGCCAAGGAAGCAGGCGTTGAAGCTTTCAACGACCAGCTCTCCGGCCCCACTGCAATCGCGTTCATCAAGGGTGACGCCGTTGCAGCTGCCAAGAGCCTGACGGATTTTGCCAAGGCCAACAAGCAGCTGGTTATCAAGACCGGTTACTTCGAGGGCAAGGCACTGAACGCCAGCGAAGTTGCTGCCCTGGCAGCACTCGAGTCCCGCGAGCTGCAGCTCGCCAAGGTTGCAGGCATCCTCAAGGCTCCTGCTGCCGCCGCTGCACGCATCATTGACGCACTGCGCCTCAAGCTTGAAGAAGAGAGCGGTGCACCGGCAGCTGCCGAGGCTCCCGCCGCTGAAGAAGCCCCCGCAGAAGCTGAAGCTCCGGCTGAAGCTCCTGCAGCCGAAGAGAACTGATTTTCTCTTCCACCCAACAGACTCCGGTGCGTGAGGCCTCCGGGCCGCATGTCACCACTAAAGGAAGGACGCCAACCATGGCGAAGCTCACCAACGAAGAGCTCATTGAAGCTTTCAAGGAACTGACCATCATCGAGCTCTCCGAGTTCGTCAAGCTCTTCGAAGAGACCTTCGAAGTTACCGCTGCTGCTGTTGCTGTTGCTGGCCCCGCTGCCGGCGGCGCTGCAGAAGAAGCTGAAGAGAAGACCGACTTCGACGTCGTCCTCGAATCTGCTGGCGACAAGAAGATCGCAGTGATCAAGGAAGTTCGCGCCATCACCTCCCTGGGCCTCAAGGAAGCCAAGGACCTGGTTGACAGCGCACCGAAGGCAGTTCTCGAAGGCGCCAACAAGGAAGCCGCTGAGAAGGCCAAGGAGCAGCTCGAGGCTGCAGGCGCCACCGTTACCCTCAAGTAGCAGACGCCTCCTTGCTCTAAGCAACGAAGGAAACCCCGTCCACCTGGTGGGCGGGGTTTCCTGCGTTTAAGCCCTGGAATTGTGCCGGCCTACTCCGGATCTGAAATGTCCGCCACCGTGGCGCCCAGCGCCTTGATCAGGGCGTCAGAGTCCACAAACGCGCTGACGCCGTGTTCGCCGGCACCCATGGAGATCCGGTGGCCCGTCATGGCGGCGTCCGCGTAGACCGGCCAGGCCGTACTGCTTCCCAGTGGGGTGATGGTGCCCCGTTCGTAGCCCGTGGCTTCGAACGCGGCATCAGCCGGCGGCAGCGACAGTTTGTTGACGCCCACCAGGGCCCGGAGCTTGGGCCAGGAGATCTGCCGGTCACCGGGGATCAGCGCGAAGAGGAACGTGCCGTCCTTGTGCTTGACCACCAGGGACTTCACAATGTCCGACGGCGGGATCCCCAGGATCTGCGCCGCCTCCTGCAGGCTCCGGGCTGCTTTCCTTTCCACGAGCTCCACGTCCAGGCCATGGGCGCGGGCACCGGCGAGGAAACGCTCGCGTCCTGCCGGCGCAAGTTCCCCGTCACCCATCAGCTCTGCGTTGCCCATCAGTCGCGGTACAGCAGCAGGGCCTCGCCCTGGCCGCCACCGCCGCAGAGGGAAACAGCTGCCTTGCCGGTGCCGCGGCGCTTGAGTTCGAACGCGGCATGCAGGGCCAGGCGGGCGCCCGATGCGCCGATGGGGTGGCCCAGGGCAATGGCGCCGCCGTGGAGGTTGCACTGTTCCAGCGTTAGCTTCAGGTCCCGGAGCGACTGCACTGCCACTGAACCGAAGGCCTCGTTGATTTCCACGAAGTCCAGGTCCGAGGTGGTCCAGCCTGCCTTGTCCAGTGCGTTCTGGATGGCGTTGGCGGGCTGTGAGTGCAGCGAATTGTCAGGTCCTGCCACCTGGCCCGGCTTGCCAACAACTGCCAGGTAGTCCCAGCCGTTCGCTTCCGCCGTGGCACGGGAGGTCAGCACAAGGGCGGAGGCGCCGTCGGAAAGCGGTGAAGAGTTGCCGGCGGTGATGGTGCCGTCCGTAACGAACGCGGCGCGGAGTCCGGCCAGCGTGTCAACGGTGGTTTGCGGGCGGATGCCCTCGTCAGTTGCTACCAGGATCGGATCGCCCTTGCGCTGCTTGACGCTGATGGGGGAGATCTCCTCTGCGAACACGTCCCCGGCCCCGGCAGCCCGCTGGTGGGAGGCAGCGGCTACTTCGTCCTGGGAGGTCCTGTCGATTCCCCGGGAGATGTTGCCGCTCTCTGTGGAAAGGCCCATGGACTGGCCATCGAATGCATCGGTCAGTCCATCGTGGGCAGCCACATCCAGCGCCTGGATGGCGCCGTAGGTCCAGCCCTGCCGCGAACCGGGCAGCAGGTGCGGAGCCCTGGTCATGGATTCCTGGCCGCCGGCCACCACAACCTCTGCGTCTCCGCTGCGGATCATCCGCGCGGCATCGATCACCGCGGTGAGGCCGGAAAGGCACACCTTGTTGATGGTGACGGCGGGAACATCCCAGCCGATCCCAGCGCCAATGGAGCTCTGGCGGGCCGGATTCTGGCCGGCGCCGGCCTGGAGGACCTGGCCCATGATGATGGCGTCAACCTGGTCAGGCCGGACCCCTCCGGCCGCCAGGGCGCCCTTGATTGCGTGGGCACCGAGCTCGACGGCGGTGAAACCGGCAAGCTGGCCGTTCAATTTTCCTTGCGGCGTGCGGGCCGCTGAAACGATGACAACGTCAGTGTTGTCTACAGAATTGGTCATGGCTGTCTTCCGTCCAGGTTCAATGTATGCCTAGGCTATCGCGGCCTGGAGGGGAGAACTACCCATCCCGCCAATGTGCGGTTGGGGTCCGCGCTTGCGTAGGGTAGGTACCGACTTTCCCCTACCCACGATGGAGCAAGGCCAATGACCGCAGACCACACCGCCACCTTCAGGCAGAAGCTGTTGCTGGGCCTCGCCGTCGCCGGAGTTGCCGCCATGACCGCCTGCTCGGTCAGCACGCCGGAGCCGGCTGCAACCCCGGAGGAGACGGCGTCGGAATTCGAAACCGCGACCGAAACCCCCTCCGGCACCAGCACCGGGGAGGCGGACTCCACTTCCACGGCTGACGCCGGAACGCTGCCTGCCAAGGAGGCCTGCGAGGAGTTCAACACCCTCTTTGCCGAGTACGCGGCCAACAAAGGCACTGACGCCAACGCCTACGAGGACGTTTACCTCAAGGCAGATGAGCTGGGAGAGCAGGTCTCCGGGGATCTCAAGGGACTGTTCGCGTCGCTTGGGGTCCTGGCCCTGGACCACGCCACCGCCACGGAAAACGGGGGATCGCCGTCGGAGGAATCGCGCAAGGCTGTCAGCGATGCCGTCTTCGCCAATTCTTCAACCTGCAGCGCGGAGGGCGTCACGCTGCGGCTCTGACACTAGCCGTCAGTGCTGAAATCCGGCAGGAAACGGCCCTGGAAAGGGGTGCTTGCAATAACGGGGGATGTGGGGTAGACACGGACGCGGGTTTGCCGTATTGTGGATATTTGCGTCTTCCCTGTTTACCTTCAGCCTTCATATAGCGGTGGGCTTAGCCTAGCAGCCGGTCAATTAACGCGCCCGTAACAAGGCGTTGGACCGGCACCAGGTCTCCGGGTCATATAGCGGAACCGGAAAGGTAGCACTGCGGAGTCACTCCAAAGGTGCACAACGGGGGAGATCTGAAAACGCCTGAAGGTCTGTGGAAGGATCCCTCTTGGTCGCCTCGAGCACCTCTAATGTAAATAACACTGCTACCGCTATCGATTCAAACAGCACTGATGGTGCCACTCGCCGGCTCTCATTCGCGAAGATTCACGAACCCCTTGACGTTCCGAATCTCCTTGCCCTGCAGACGGACAGCTTTGACTGGCTGGTCGGTAACGAACGCTGGCAGGCACGCGTAGCCAAGGCCGTTGAAGAAAACGATCTCAGCGTCGCCACCACGTCGGGTCTGTCGGACATCTTCGAAGAGATCTCCCCGATCGAGGACTTCCAGGGCACCATGTCCCTGAGCTTCTCCGATCCGGAGTTCGCTGATCCGAAGTACACCATGGCTGAGTGCAAGGACCGGGACGCAACGTACTCGGCACCGCTGTACGTCAAGGCCGAGTTCATGAACAACAACACGGGCGAAATCAAGCAGCAGACCGTGTTCATGGGCGACTTCCCGCTGATGACCGAGAAGGGCACCTTCGTCGTCAACGGCACCGAGCGTGTCGTCGTCTCGCAGCTGGTCCGTTCGCCGGGCGCCTACTTTGAGCGCACCGCTGACAAGACCAGCGACAAGGACATCTTCACTGCCAAGATCATCCCGTCCCGCGGTGCATGGTTTGAACTCGAAATCGATAAGCGCGACCAGGTCGGCGTCCGCCTCGACCGCAAGCGCAAGCAGTCCGTCACCGTACTGCTGAAGGCCCTCGGCTGGACCGAAGGCCAGATCCTTGAGGAATTCGGCCAGTACGACTCCATGCGCGCCACCCTGGAGAAGGACGCCACCGAAACCCGCGAGGATGCCCTGCTGGACATCTACCGCAAGCTTCGTCCGGGCGAGCCCCCCACAGTAGAGGCAGCAGAGGCTCTGCTTCGCAACCTGTACTTCGAACCCAAGCGCTACGATCTGGCCAAGGTTGGCCGTTACAAGATCAACCGCAAGCTGGGCATCGACCGCTCCCTTGGAGACAAGGAAGCTTCGGTCCTGCACGTCGAAGACATCGTTGCGATGATCAAGTTCCTGGTTGCCCTGCACGCCGGTGAGAAGACCCTCATGGGCAAGCGCGATGGCCAGGACCACGAGCTCCGCGTCGAAATCGATGACATCGACCACTTCGGCAACCGCCGTATCCGCGCCGTCGGCGAGCTCATCGAGAACCAGGTCCGCACGGGCCTGTCCCGTATGGAGCGCGTTGTCCGCGAGCGTATGACCACCCAGGACGTCGAGGCGATCACGCCGCAGACCCTGATCAACATCCGCCCCGTGGTTGCCGCGATCAAGGAGTTCTTCGGAACGTCCCAGCTGTCGCAGTTCATGGACCAGAACAACCCGCTCTCGGGCCTGACCCACAAGCGCCGCCTGTCGGCCCTTGGCCCCGGTGGTCTGTCCCGTGACCGCGCCGGCATGGAAGTCCGTGACGTTCACCCGTCCCACTACGGACGTATGTGCCCCATCGAAACCCCTGAAGGCCCGAACATCGGCCTCATCGGTTCGCTGGCTTCCTACGGCCGCATCAACCCGTTCGGTTTCATCGAGACCCCGTACCGCCTGGTCAAGGACGGCGTTGTTTCTGACGACGTCCAGTACCTGACTGCTGACGACGAGGCCGAAGTCCTGATCGCCCAGGCCAACGCGCCGCTGGACGCGAACAAGAAGTTCGCGGAAGAGACCGTCCTGGTCCGTGCCCGTGGTGGTGGGGGAGAGCCCGTGCTCGTCCCGGCTGCCGACGTCGAGTTCATGGACGTTTCCCCGCGCCAGATGGTGTCCGTGGCAACCGCCCTGATCCCGTTCCTCGAGCATGACGATGCAAACCGCGCACTCATGGGTGCCAACATGCAGCGCCAGGCCGTGCCGCTGGTCCGTTCCGAGGCTCCCGTTGTGGGCACCGGCATGGAGCGCGCAGCAGCTGTCGACGCCGGTGACGTTGTCATCGCGAAGAAGCCCGGCGTGGTCACCGAGGTCTCCGCCGAGCTGGTCATCATGCTCAACGATGACGGCACGGAAACCAACTACCGCATCAACAAGTTCGCACGCTCCAACCAGGGCAACTGCTACAACCACCGCGTTCTTGTCAACGAAGGCCAGCGCCTGGAAGTCGGCGGCATCATCGCTGACGGACCGGCAACGGACCAGGGCGAACTGGCCCTCGGTAAGAACCTGCTCGTGGCATTCATGTCATGGGAAGGCCACAACTTCGAGGACGCCATCATCCTCTCGCAGCGCATTGTTGCCGAGGACGTTCTTTCCTCCATCCACATCGAGGAGCACGAGATCGATGCCCGCGACACCAAGCTTGGTGCCGAGGAAATCACCCGTGACATCCCCAACGTGTCCGAGGAAGTCCTGGCAGGCCTGGACGAGCGCGGCATCATCCACATCGGTGCTGAGGTTGAAGCCGGCGACATCCTGGTTGGAAAGGTCACTCCCAAGGGCGAGACCGAACTGACCCCGGAAGAGCGCCTGCTCCGTGCCATCTTCGGTGAGAAGTCCCGCGAAGTGCGCGACACCTCCCTGAAGGTTCCCCACGGCGAGTCCGGCACCGTCATCGGTGTCCGCGTCTTTGACCGCGACAACGACGACGAACTGCCCCCGGGCGTGAACCAGCTGGTCCGCGTGTACGTTGCAGCCAAGCGCAAGATCACCGACGGCGACAAGCTCGCCGGCCGTCACGGCAACAAGGGTGTTATCTCCAAGATCCTTCCCGTGGAGGACATGCCCTTCCTTGCAGACGGCACCCCGGTGGACATCGTCCTGAACCCGCTGGGTGTTCCGGGCCGTATGAACGTCGGCCAGGTCCTGGAAACGCACCTTGGGTGGGTTGCCAAGACCGGTTGGAAGATCGAAGGCGAGCCGGAGTGGGTCAAGCAGCTGCCCAACCTGCCCCGCGAGTCCGGTCCCACCACCGTTGCAACGCCTGTGTTCGATGGTGCCCGCGAAGAGGAAATCACCGGTCTGCTCGACTCGACCAACGTGACCCGTGACGGCGACCGCCTGATCAACTCTTCCGGCAAGACCCGTCTGTTTGACGGCCGCTCCGGCGAGCCGTTCCCGGATCCGATCTCGGTCGGCTACATGTACATCCTGAAGCTCCACCACCTGGTGGACGACAAGATCCACGCACGCTCCACCGGCCCGTACTCCATGATCACGCAGCAGCCGCTGGGTGGTAAGGCACAGTTCGGTGGCCAGCGCTTCGGTGAAATGGAAGTGTGGGCGCTCGAAGCTTACGGCGCCGCCTACACGCTCCAGGAACTCCTCACGATCAAGTCGGATGACATCCACGGTCGTGTGAAGGTCTACGAAGCGATCGTCAAGGGCGAGAACATCCCCGAACCGGGCGTTCCTGAGTCCTTCAAGGTCTTGATCAAGGAAATGCAGTCGCTGTGCCTGAACGTGGAAGTACTTTCCACGGACGGAACCACAATTGAAATGCGTGACTCTGATGACGCAGTCTTCACGGCTGCGGAAGAACTGGGCATCGACCTGTCTCGTGCAGAGCCCAGCTCCGTAGAAGAGGTTTAGAGGCAAGTGTTCGACGGCGGGTGACCGCCCGCCGTCGAACATTCACCTCCCTCTTCGGTGGTTGAGCTTGTCGAAACCCCGAACCCAAGACTTCAGAATTTAGAGAACAAGAGAGAACAGGGACCATATGTCCAGCGAATCCTCCTTCGGCCTCATGCAGATCGGCCTCGCCACCGCGGAAGACATCCGCGGCTGGTCGTACGGCGAGGTTAAGAAGCCGGAAACCATCAACTACCGCACGCTCAAGCCCGAGAAGGACGGCCTCTTCTGCGAGAAGATCTTCGGCCCTTCCCGCGACTGGGAATGCTACTGCGGTAAGTACAAGCGCGTCCGCTTCAAGGG
This sequence comes from Pseudarthrobacter sp. J47, assembly GCF_049810315.1. GTDB lineage: Bacteria > Actinomycetota > Actinomycetes > Actinomycetales > Micrococcaceae > Arthrobacter. Next base: position 3,012,844 of record NZ_CP187358.1, on the reverse strand, counting down.
CATCATCTGTGAGCGTTGTGGCGTGGAAGTTACCCGCGCCAAGGTACGCCGCGAGCGGATGGGCCACATTGAGCTTGCTGCGCCCGTTACCCACATCTGGTACTTCAAGGGTGTTCCGTCCCGCCTGGGCTACCTCCTTGACCTGGCACCGAAGGACCTCGAGAAGGTCATCTACTTCGCCGCCTACATGATCACAAGCGTTGACGCTGATGCCCGCCACGAGGAACTGCCCAACCTGCAGGTTGAGCACGACATCGAGAAGAAGGCGCTCATCGACAACCGCGACTCCGACATCGCCACGATCGCCCGCGACCTCGAAAACGAGATTGCGCGCCTCGAGGGTGAAGGTGCCAAGGCCGCCGACAAGAAGAAGGCACGCGACTCCGCTGACCGCCAGATGGCAAACGTCCGCAAGCGCGCTGACGCCGAAATCGAGCGCCTCGAGCAGGTCTGGGACCGCTTCAAGAACCTCAAGGTCGCTGACCTCGAAGGTGACGAGGGCCTGTACCGCGAACTGCGCGACCGCTACGGCATGTACTTCGAAGGCTCCATGGGTGCCGAAGCCATCAAGAAGCGCCTTGAGAGCTTTGACATGCAGGCCGAGTCTGACCTCCTGCGCGACATCATTGCCAACGGCAAGGGCCAGCGTAAGACCCGTGCCCTCAAGCGCCTGAAGGTGGTCAACGCGTTCCTGACCACCAACAACAGCCCGCTTGGCATGGTCCTTGACGCCGTCCCGGTGATCCCGCCGGAACTGCGCCCCATGGTCCAGCTGGACGGTGGCCGCTTCGCGACCTCCGACCTCAACGACCTCTACCGCCGTGTGATCAACCGCAACAACCGACTCAAGCGACTGCTTGACCTCGGTGCCCCGGAGATCATCGTCAACAACGAGAAGCGCATGCTTCAGGAAGCTGTTGACAGCCTCTTCGACAACGGCCGTCGTGGCCGTCCCGTCACCGGGCCTGGCAACCGTCCGCTGAAGTCCCTGAGCGACATGCTCAAGGGCAAGCAGGGCCGCTTCCGCCAGAACCTCCTCGGCAAGCGTGTTGACTACTCCGGCCGTTCGGTTATTGTCGTTGGCCCGCAGCTGAAGCTGCACCAGTGTGGCCTGCCCAAGCAGATGGCACTGGAGCTCTTCAAGCCGTTCGTGATGAAGCGCCTGGTTGACCTCAACCACGCACAGAACATCAAGTCGGCCAAGCGTATGGTCGAGCGCTACCGTCCGCAGGTCTGGGACGTGCTGGAAGAGATCATCACCGAACACCCGGTGCTGCTCAACCGTGCACCTACCCTGCACCGCCTCGGTATCCAGGCGTTCGAGCCGCAGCTTGTTGAAGGTAAGGCAATCCAGCTCCACCCGCTGGTTTGTGGCGCCTTCAACGCTGACTTCGACGGCGACCAAATGGCAGTCCACCTGCCGCTGAGCCCCGAGGCCCAGGCTGAGGCCCGCATCCTGATGCTGTCCTCGAACAACATCCTGAAGCCCTCTGACGGCCGCCCGGTTACCCTGCCTTCGCAGGATATGATCATCGGCCTGTACCACCTGACCACCAAGCGCGTCGGTTCCGCCGGCGAAGGACGGGTCTTCTCCTCGGTCTCCGAAGCCATAATGGCCTTCGATGCCCGTGAGCTGCACCTGAACTCGCAGGTCAAGATCCGCCTTGAGGGCTTCGTCCCTTACGCCGGTTGGGAAGCTCCGGAAGGCTGGGAGCCGGGTCAGCCCGCGCTCGTCCAGACCTCCCTGGGCCAGGTCATCTTCAACCAGACGCTGCCTGAGGACTACCCCTGGGTTGAGGCTGTTGCTGACAAGGGCGAACTGTCCCGGATCGTCAACGACCTCGCGGAGCGCTACCCGAAGGTTGTCACGGCGGCAACGCTGGACAACCTCAAGGATGCCGGTTTCTACTGGGCAACCCGCTCGGGCGTCACCGTGGCCATCTCCGACATCGAGGTGCCCACCTCCAAGCCGGAGATCCTGGCCGGCTACGAGACCATGGCTGCCAAGATCCAGGGCCAGTACGACAAGGGCCTGATCGACGACGACGAGCGTCGCCAGGAACTGATCGAGATCTGGAACAAGGCAACCAACGAAATCGCCCAGGTGATGCGCGACAGCCTGTCACCGATGAACACCATCAACCGCATGGTGTCCTCCGGTGCACGTGGTAACTGGATGCAGGTCCGCCAGATCGCGGGTATCCGTGGCCTGGTGGCCAACCCGAAGGGTGAAATCATCCCGCGTCCGATCAAGTCCTCCTACCGTGAGGGCCTGTCGGTGCTGGAGTACTTCATCGCGACGCACGGTGCACGTAAGGGCCTTGCCGATACCGCACTGCGTACCGCCAACTCGGGTTACCTGACCCGTCGTCTGGTGGACGTCTCGCAGGACGTCATCGTCCGTGAAGAGGACTGCGGCACCGAGCGTGGCCTTGTCACGCCGATCGCCATCGCAGACTCCAACGGTGAGCTCGTCCTGGATGAGAACGTCGA